>NZ_JBYOJV010000013.1:0-199517 GCF_057798835.1 Cupriavidus sp. 291-E7 | reverse complement strand
TGAACGGACCCCGTAAAGTTGGACGGGTAACTTAGGCCGCCAAGGGCTGAGTTCTGTACTTCACGGGACTCAGCCCTTTTAGTTTGAGCTTGATGCGGTCGTGATTGTAGTAGTGAATGTATTGGCGCAGGCCTTGCTGTAGCTCCTCGACGCTGGCGAACTTGTTCAGGTAGAAGAACTCGGACTTCAGGGTCCCGAAGAAGCTTTCCATAACGGCGTTGTCAAGGCAATTGCCCTTGCGTGACATGCTGGGACGGATATTGCGCTGCTTGAGCATCCGCTGGTAGGCCGGCATCTGGTACTGCCAGCCTTGGTCGGAATGCAGGACCGGCCGGTCCTGCGGACATAGGCGCCGGAACGCTTTCTTCAGCATGCTGCTCACCATCTCGAAGGCCGGCCTGTGGGCGGTCTCGTAGGCGATGATTTCGCCGTTATACAGGTCCAGCACCGGGGAGAGGTACAGTTTCTCGCCAGCCACGTTGAATTCGGTCACGTCGGTTACCCACTTCTGATTCGGACGCCTGGCCCGGAACTGCCGTTGCAGAACGTTGGGCGCGACACGGCCTACCGTGCCCTTGTAGGATCGGTATTTCTTTGGCCGTACCAACGACTTCAGTCCCATCTCGCTCATGAGGCGCTGGACCGTCTTGTGGTTGACGATCATGCCGCTTTGCCGGATTGCTGCTGTGATGCGGCGGTAGCCATAACGGCCCATGTGTCGGTCGAAGAGGTCGCGAATGCGCGCTTTCAGGCCCGCATACTTGTCTTGGGCCTGGAGCACCGCCTGCTGGTAGTAAAACGTGCTGCGCGCCAGCCCCGCCGCCTTCAGTAAGCCGACCAATGGATACTGCTGCCTCAGCTCAAGCACTATTTGCGCTTTTTGGGTTGCGCAGATGTCTTGTTCGCTTGAACCAAGGCGTCGAGCTTTTTTAGATACGCCACCTCCGCGCGCAGGTTCTCGATCTCCTTGAGCAAGTCCTTGCGGGAGCGCTCGTCGTCGGGGACTGGGGTGTCGGTTGCAGGCTTGCGAGGCGTGGCTTGTGGCATCGTCTTGGGGCGCCCGCGAGGTCGGGGCGACAGGGCATCCATACCGCCACTATGATAGCGGCGCTCCCAGACCCCAATGCAGCCAGGGCTGCGAATGTCGAACAAAGCGGCCGTCTGTCCGATCGACAAACCATCTCGCCACATGCGCCGCAGCACCGCCAATCTGAATTCGGCGCTGTAGTGGCTGAATTTTTTGCGCAGCCCGTCTCGGCCATGCTGTCGGTAGCTGGCCACCCAACGCTCCACCAGACTATGGCCAATACCATGCTCGGCTGCGATTGCGTTGAAGCCGGCTCGACCGGCCAGGTACTGCCTTACCACTCTGAGCTTGAATTGCTCATCGTACTTCGCCATGAAAAACACCCCAAAGGTTGGATGGATGTCCAACTTCTGGGGTGCAGTTCAGAGGCCTCCCGTTTTTCATTTGCCCGCCGGTTTCTCCACCGTTTGCTCGATCCGTAGTTGTCCGCGTGGCAGGGCATCGTCGCGCTGGACGCCATAGGGCGCGGCGGGCCGCGCATCGGTGGGCATGGCGGCCCAGAGCCGTGCCACCCAGTCGCGCACGGCCGCGTTGTCGGGCTCGGCGCTCCAGACGTGTAGCGACTTTCCGGGGCGCCACTGCATGGCCACCGATGCGGGATCGTCTTCGAGCGTAACGGTCGCCGATCTTTCCGCCGCGTTCTCTTTCGCGCTGCCGGACGCGCTCTCGGCAGATGCCACGGCAGCCTTCGACGCAGCGGGCGATCCAGCGGGTGCCGGCGCGGCCAGCAAGGCCGCTTGCGGCATCCGACGCACGCGCGCTTCCGCGGCTACGGCTGGCGCAGCGTAAGACGGTGCCGGTGCAGGCGGGGGCGGAGGTGCGAAGGCGGGGGCGGCGTCGGCCTGTGCCTGCATTGCGGGTAGCGCTGGCGGTGCCGCGGGCGGTGCCAGTTGCGGTGCCACCACTGGAGGTGCCACAGGCGCGGGTTGCCGGTCGGCGGTGGATGCCACGGCCGGCGACGGCGCGCTTTCCTTGCGCGCTGCGGGCGAGGGCGTTGTCGGCCGGCGCATGGCCTCGGCCTTCGGCGCCGCCCGCTCGGGCAACGGGGCAGGCGAGGCGCCGCGCAAGGCATCGGATGACGATTCGGACGGCGGTTCGGACGACGAATTGGACGACAAATTGGACGACGATTCCGGCAACGCTTCAGGCGCGGCCTGTGCCACACGTGCCTCCCCGGCAGCCGAGGGCGGTGCCGACTGCGCAGCGGGCGCGGCCACGGGGGCCGGACTGGCCGTATCGGCGATGATCACATTCGATGACAACGATGCGGTCGTCGGTGTCCCGTCATCGAGCTGGCTCAGCACGATCTTGGCGGCCAGGCCGGCCACGGCGAACGCAGTGGCCGCGACGCCGAGCGACCTCCACCAGCGCGACAGGCGCCCATGCCGCCGTGCCGGCGCTGCCGGAGCCGTTGCTTCGCGATGCGCCGTGGCCTGGGTCCGTAGCCATGCCTCGGTGGCGTCGCTGACACGCGCGCCAAGCACGTCGGCGGCGGGCTTGCCCTGCGCCACGTGATCGAACACGACGTCGCGCCGTGCCGATTGTGCGGACTGCATCTTTGCCGCCTCACGCTGCACGACATCGGCAAGCGTTGCAGGGGCGGTGAATGCCGGCGCGGGCGCGGACGCTCGCGCCGCATGCTGATCCGCACCGCGTTCCGCTTCGGCGGCCATGCGAGCCTGTACGGCGCGCGCGGCCGTGGTCACGGCAACGGCCAGGCTCGCGGGCGCTTCGTATGGCGGCAACGCACGCAGCAGTTCGGACAGGCGGTCTTCGCCATCGATGAACCGGTCGGCGGCATCGCGCGGCGGTGTGTCTGGCCGGATCGTCGTCATGGCCGCGACTCCTGCGTCATTGCGCCACCGCCATCGGCCAGCGTGGTGCGCAGTCGTGCGAACGCATAGCGCAGCCGGCTCTTCACCGTTTCGAACTTTTCACCCAGCAGCGCGGCGATTTCCTCGACGCTCATATCGCTGAAGTAGCGCAGTACCACCACTTCGCGCTGTGCAACGGGTAACTGCATCAGCGCCTGGCGCACGCTGGCAAGATGCTGCCGCAGTTGCGCCTCGGCCTCTGGCGTCAAATCGTCCGAAGGTACTTCGGCGTCGTGATCTTCGATCGATTCGCGCAGGCGGGCATGCGCGCTGCGCACCTGGTCCAGCCAGGCATTGCGTGCAATCTGGAACAGGAAGGTGCGGAAGGCGGCGGTGGGCATGTAGTCGCCGCAGCGCGTCATCAGCTGGATCCAGGTCTTCTGCGCGATGTCCTCGGCTTCGCCGGTATCGCCCCGGCACAGCCACGCCACGTAGTTGAACAGGCCACCGTTATGCCGGCGGAACAGTTCGCCGATGGGGGCCTCGATGACGCCGCCGGCGACCAGCAGCATCAGGTCGGCATCGGGCAGGGCGGCGATATCGGGTGTGTCGGGGACGGGAGTCATGGTGACGAGTATAGATTGCGCTGTCAGCGCGCGCCGTCGCCGGCCGGTGGCGGGGTCGTTTGCAACGATCGGGCAAGCGCGACGAGTTTGAGGAATTCGCCGCGATAACCGAACCGATCGGTGCCGCGCGCATCCTGGGCCAGCGCGCGGGCATCGTCGAGCGTCCAGTTGCCGGTGAACTTGCCACCGCGCAGCACCTGGCCGAAGCCACTGACCGCGGCGGCGAAGCGGAAATCGTCGTCACCTTGTGCCAGCGGGCGGATGGCCTGACGTGGGACCGTGACGTCCGTCAGTTCGCTTGCACCGGCGCCGGGGCGCTTGTAGCGCAGCTTGACATGCGCGAGTTCGTCGCCACGGTTTGCGACGGACCGCACGGCCGGCTGGTAGCGCAGTTCATCGATCAGCCCCGGACCATCGGACAGCGTCAGCTCATAGAGTGCCGTGACGGTATGCCCCGCGCCGATATCGCCGGCGTCGACCTTGTCGTTATGGAAGTCCTCGCGGGCCAGCATGCGGTTTTCGTAGCCGATCAGCCGGTATTCACGCACGGTGGCGGGATTGAATTCGACCTGGATCTTGACGTCACGAGCGATGGTGGCAAGCGTCGAGGTCAGTTCGCTGACGAGTACCTTGTTGCCCTCCATGAGGTTGTCGATATACGAGTACGCGCCGTCGCCGGCATCGGCCAGTTGCTCCATCAGACGGTCGTTGTAGTTGCCGGTGCCAAAGCCGAGCGTGGATAGCGACACGCCCGACTGGCGCTTTTCCTCGACCAGGTTCTTCAACTGGCGGAAGTCTGTGATGCCGACGTTGAAGTCGCCATCGGTGGCCAGCAGCACGCGATTGATGCCGCCCGCGATAAAGCTCTGCTGCGCCGCCTGATAGGCCAGCGCGATGCCGCTGGCGCCAGCGGTGCTGCCGCCCGCCACGAGCTGGTCGATGGCGGCGGCGATGGCCGTCTTCTCGCTGCCGGGCGTGGGCGGCAGGGCCACGCGTGTGGTGCCTGCATAGGTGACCAACGTGATGCGGTCCTGCGGGCGCAGTGCGCCGACGAGCAGCTTCAGCGAGGATTTCAGCAGCGGCAGCTTGTCCGCCGACTGCATCGAGCCGGACACATCGACCAGGAACACGAGATTGGCCGGTGGCAATTGCGCGCGTGCCACGTCCTGCCCCTTGATACCGATACGCATCAGCACGTTGCGAGGCTGCCAGGGGGAGGGCGCCAGGCTGGTGTGCACGGCAAACGGCCTGCCGTCGGTCGGCGCGGTGTAGTCGTAGGGGAAGTAGTTGACCAGCTCTTCGACGCGGACGGCGTCGGACGGGGGCATGCGTCCCGCATTGAGCATGCGGCGCACATTGCTGTAGCTGCCGGTGTCGACATCGATGCTGAATGTGGAGACCGGTGCTTGCGCCACTTGCCTGACGCCGTTTTCCTCGATGGCGCCGTATTGCTCGCGGTCCTGCGGATCAGGCGCGTATGCAGGCACGGGCATGATCATCAGCGCGGGTGCCGATGGCGCCAGTGCGCGAATTTCCTTGCTGCCCGTTTCCCTGCCGCCCATTTCCTTGCTGCCCATTTCCTTGCGGGATTGGGGTTGCGCCGACGCGACCGGCTCCCGCAGGCGTGCCGCGTCCTGAGCCGTCGCCGGCTTGCCCGCGTTCTCCGCCAGCGGCTGGAGGACGTAGGGCGGCGTTGGCTTGGGTGCGGGCGGCGGCGACGGCTGTGCCGTGCCGCCAGGACCCGACCCGGTGCAGGCGGCAACCGCCGTCAGCATGACGGCGGCGAAAACCGATCGGCATGACCGCGCGACCGGCGGCAGCAAGGCGGGTGACAAGTACCTCTGACGCATGTTGTTCTCCTTGTTGGCATGCATTCCATTCGGCTGGCTTGCATGGAACGGAGCAGAGGCCGATCCGGGGTTGGCCGGGCGCCGGATCATTTCCTGGCGGAAGTGCCGCTTTCAGACTATTCGCACGTCCGTTCGCGTGATTCGCCGCTACAATCGCCGAAGCTTCCCCCCAGGAGACACGGCATGACTGACGACGTCGCAGCAACTTCCCAGGTTTTCGGTTCCCATCCCGCCCGCTGGCGCGCCACACTGGCCGTTGCGCTCACCGCGTTGCTTGCCGCATGCGGCACGACCGACAAGGACGCCGGCAAGCCGGCGGCGCAGGCGGCAACGACGCCGGCGGCACAGCCTGCACCGGCGAGCCTGCCGGCCGCACCGGAAGTGTCTTCGGGCTACCGGCCCGACATGACCACGACCTTCGCGCAGAAGCACATGGCGGCTGCGGCGAATCCGCTGGCCACCGAGGCCGGGCGTGAAATCCTCCGCGCCGGCGGGTCGGCCATCGACGCCGCCGTGGCCATGCAGGCCATGCTGACGCTGGTGGAACCGCAGGCCACCGGCATTGGCGGCGGCGCGTTCATCATGTATTGGGATGGCAAGCGCGTGCAGGCCTACGACGGCCGCGAGACCGCGCCGGCCGGTGCCACCGAAAACCTGTTCATGCGCCCCGACGGCAAGCCGATGGAGTTCTCGGAAGGCCAGATCGGCGGACGTTCGGTTGGCGTGCCCGGCGTGCTGCGTGCACTGGAAATGGCGCATCGGGATCATGGACGCCTGCCCTGGGCGCGGCTGTTCCAGCCTGCCATCCGGCAGGCCGAAAAGGGCTTTCCGATGTCCCAGCGGCTCTATACGCAGGTCGCCGCGGACAAGTTCATGGGCGGCTCGCCCGAAATGACCGCGTACTTCCTGGATGCGCAGGGCAAGGCCAAGCCGGTCGGCACGATCATCAAGAACCCGCAACTGGCGCAGACGCTGCGCGAGATTGCGAAGAGCGGCCCGAGCGTGTTCTACAACGGCCCGATCGCGCGCGATATCGCTGCCAAGGTCAACGGGCATCCGAATGCCGGGAGCCTGTCGGAGGCGGACCTGAAGGGTTACAAGGCCAAGGTGCGCGTGCCGGTCTGTACGGACTACCGGCAGTGGAAGGTCTGCGGCATGCCGCCGCCGTCGTCGGGCGGCATTGCGATTGCGCAGATCCTTGGCACGCTTGAGGCGCTGGAGAAGCGTGACCCGCGCTATGCGCTGGCCAGCCTGAAGCCGACCAAGGTCGACCTTCCGTCGTTGATGGAGCCGAATCCGCTGGCCGTCCACGCGATAGCCGAAGCGGACCGGCTGGCTTACGCGGACCGGGGCCTCTACGTGGCCGATGCCGACTTCGTGCCGGTGGATGTGGCCGCGATGGTCAATCCGAACTACCTGGCCGAGCGCGCGCAGCTGATCGGTGACAAGAGCATGGGCAAGGCCCAGCCCGGCACGCCGCCTGGAGTGAAGGTGGCGTTCGCGCCGGACCGTTCGCCGCCGCGAATTTCCACGTCACAGATCGTGGCCGTCGACAACCGTGGCGGAGCGCTGTCGATGACGACGACGATCGAGTCGTATTTCGGATCGCACATCATGGTGCGCGGCTTCATGCTCAACAACGAGCTGACCGACTTTTCGTTCGCGCCGTCGGAGAACGGCAAGCCCGTGGCAAATCGCGTGGAGCCTGGCAAGCGGCCCCGTTCGTCGATGGCGCCGACGCTGGTGTTCGAGCGCCAGAGCGGCAAGCTCGTAGCCGCGTTGGGTTCGCCGGGCGGCTCGCAGATCATCGAGTATGTGTCGAAGACGCTCGTGGGTCTGCTCGACTGGGACATGGATGTGCAGCAGGCAGTGGGCATGGCCAACTTCGGCAGCCGCAACGGCCCGACCGAGGTGGAGCGAGGCCTGGTCACGCCGCAACTGGTGCAGGCACTGAAGCAGCAGGGGCATCAGGTGGCCGAGATCGAGATGACCAGTGGCACGCAGGCCATCATGCGCAAGACGGTCAATGGCAAGCCGGTGTGGGCGGGCGGTGCCGATCCGCGTCGTGAGGGCGTGGCGCTCGGCGACTGAGCCGCGCGGCGGCTGATCCGGCCGGAGATGGCCGGGCGGCAATAAAAAAACGGGCGCGAAATTCGCGCCCGTTTCAGTTCTTCATGTTGTTGATGCAACCGGACTTATGCGTCCAGCTTGACCCCTGCTGCCTTCACGACTTGTGCCCAGCGCTTTTCCTCGGTCTGGAACCACTTGCTGGTTTCGGCCGGGGACATCGTCACGACTTCGGCACCCTGACCCGCCAGGTTGGCGCGGATCTCCGGCGTGCGGATGATCTTTACCAGCTCGGCGTTGATACGCTGGACCAGTGCATCGGGCATGCCGGCCGGCGCCATCACGCCTTGCCAGGTACCGGATTCGAAATTCGGCACGCCGCTCTCGGCGATCGTCGGCGTCTGGCCAACCAGAGCCATGCGGGTGCGCTTGGACACCGCCAGCAACTTGAGCTTGCCCGATTGCACGTGCGGATACGTGGCCAGCATGCCGTTCATCAGCACCTGTGCGGTACCGCCGACCGTGTCCGCGATGGCCTGGGCGCCGCCCTTGTATGGCACGTACTGCCAGCCGGCCTTGGTGGCCTGCTGCACGGCCACGCCAGCCAGGTGCGGTGCGCTGCCGATGGCGGTCACGGCGAAGTTCAGCGATTGCTTGTGCGACAGCTCGACCAGTTCCTTGAGGTTGTTGGCCGGTACCGACGGGTGCACGACCAGCAGGTGCGGCGAATAAGCCAGCATGGCCACGCCCTTGAGATCTTTCTCAGGGTTGAACGTGAGCTTGGTATAGACCGACGGGGTAATCGCCAGCGCGCCCACATCGCAAAGGAGCAGCGTGTGATTTTCGGTGCCGGCCTGCGCCACCATAGCGGCGCCGATGTTGCCATTGGCGCCAGGGCGGTTGTCGACCACGATCGGCTGACCCAGCGCTTCACCGAGCTGCTTGCTGATCAGACGCGCAATGATGTCGGAGGAACCGCCGGCGGGGTAGGGCACCACCAGGCGAATCGGCTTGGTCGGCCACTTATCCTGTGCCCAGGCGGACGCCGGCGCCAGAATGCCCGACGTGCCAACGGCACCGAGAGCCGCAAGGCCCGGAAGCTGGCCAAGAAATTGGCGGCGAGAAGAGGTCATGCTGTGTCTCCAGTCAACACTTATCATCAGTCGTCGTACAACAATTGGATGGGAGTGTAGGCCCGCTTTTCGATTGGGTCTATCGGGAAAACACGTAGGAAGCTGGCGCTAAATGTAGCGACAATGCGGCCGTCAGGGTGGGGCGCGGCGGTGCGGAGGGCGAGGAAGAAGTCGTGTGATGTGAGGGTTTGTGCTCAGTTGTCTGATGACGTGGGGTGGGTTGTGGCGTTTTCTTCCCTCGTCTTACTGCGGGGACGGGTGGGGAGAGGGTTAAGCCGTCTCAAGGTGCGATATCCGCGGATTGAGACGCCTTGCCCTCTCCCCCAGCCCCTCTCCCGCGCGCGGGAGAGGGGAGCAACCAAACGGTGCGCCTGACGCCAAGTTCTGCTCCGTCCGGTCCGTCCGGTCCGTCCGCTCGGTCCAGTCCGTCCAGTCCGTCCCGCCCAGTCCTGCTCAGTCCCGCCCAGTCCCGCCCAGTCCCGCCCAGTCCCGCCCAGTCCCGCCCAGTCCCGCCCAGTCCCGCTCAGTCCCGCTCAGTCCCGCTCAGTCCCGCCCAGTCCCGCCCAGTCCCGCTCAGTCCCGCTCAGTCCCCCTCAGGCGCCGGACTTCTTCGCGTACTCCCAGCCCATTTCCGCCATCGGGCGGGCGCGCTTGCCGGCGTCGAGTGCCTGTGCCGACGATGCGGTGCCGTCCACCACGCGCTTCATGATGCCCTGCAAGATGCCGGCAATCCGGAACATGCTGAAGGCGAGGTAGAAATTCCAGTCGCCAGTGATCTGGCGGCCCGTGCGCTGCTCGTACAGGCGCCGGTAGGTCGCTTCGTCGGGAATGCCCAGACTCTTGTGGTCCAGGCCGGCGATGCCGCGGAACTGGCCCGGCTGGATGTGCCAGCTCATGCAGTGATAACCGAAGTCCGCCATTGGATGGCCCAGCGTGGACAACTCCCAGTCCAGCACGGCCAGCACGCGCGGCTCGGTGGGGTGGAACATCAGGTTGTCGAGCCGGTAGTCGCCGTGGACGATGCTTGTCAGGTCCATATCCTCCTGCGGGATATGCTCGGGCAGCCAGGCCATCAGCTGGTCCATCGCCGGGATCGATTCGGTTTCCGACAGCTTGTATTGCTTGCTCCAGCGCTCGATCTGGCGCTGGAAGTAGTTGCCGGGCTTGCCGTAGTCGGCCAGACCAATCGCCTTGTAGTCCACCGTGTGCAGCGCGGCGATGACGCGGTTCATCTCGTCGTAGATCGCGCCGCGTTCGGCCGTGCTCATGTCGGGCAGCGACTGGTCCCACAGCACGCGGCCGCTGACGAACTCCATGATGTAGAACGCGCGGCCGATCACGTCTTCGTCCTCGCACAGCGCGTACATGTGGGCCACGGGCACGTCCGTGCCGGCCAGCGCCTTCATCACGCGGTACTCGCGCTCGATGGCATGGGCGGACGGCAGCAGCTTTGACTTCGGCCCCGGCTTCGCGCGCATCACGTAGGTCTGGCCCGGCGTGATCAGTTTGAATGTGGGGTTGGACTGGCCGCCCTTGAATTGCTCGACGGTCAGCGGGCCAGCGAAACCTTCAACGTGCTGGCGCATCCAGGCCTCCAGCGCGCCCACGTCGAAGCGCTGCTGGTCTGCCACGGGGCGCGTGCCTTCAAAGTGCGATACGTTGCTGCTCATGTTGTCTCTCTCCGCAGTATCTTTATTTTGTGATCGTTTGCCGAAGACGCATTCGAGGGTTTGCGTTATCGATAGTTTGGCTTGCGCTTTTCAAGGAAGGCCGTGATGCCCTCGCCGCCGTCCTTGTGGTGCAGGGCGGCCACAAAGCTGTCGCGCTCGGCCGCCAGGTGCTCGGTCAGCGTGGCGGTGCCGGCGTGGTTGATCAGCGCCTTCATGCCGCGCACGGCATTGGGCGACTCCTTCGCCAGATTCTCGGCGATGCGCAGCGCTTCGGTCAGCGCGTGACCCGGCTGCACCACGCGGTTGACGATGCCGAAGTGCGCCAGGCGGGCGGGGTCCACCGGCTTGCCTTCCATCAGGATTTCGCTGGCAAGCTGGCGCGGCAGCATGCGCGCGATTTCATACGAGCCGCCGCCGTCGGGTGTCAGCCCGACCTTGACGTAGGCCATCACGAACTTGGCGTCGCTGGCCGCCACCACGTAGTCGCAGGCCAGCACGAGCGAGAAGCCGGCGCCGGCGGCGGGGCCTTCCACTGCCGCAATGATCGGCTTGGGGAATGCGTGGAACGATTCGATCCAGTGATGCAGCGTTTCGATGCTCTCGGCCTGTACCGACGGCGGTTGTGCACGGTTGCCAAGCAGGCGGTTCAGATTGCCGCCGGCGCAGAACACGCCATTGGCACCGGTCAGCACCACGGCACGGATCGAGTCGTCGCGGGCGGCCACTTCGAGCGCTTCCTGCGAGGCGGCGTAGATGTCCGGATGCAGCGCGTTGCGCGCCTCCGGGTTGGAAATGGTCAGCACGAGCGTCGCGTCGACGCGTTCGGACAGCAACTGGGCAGTCATGGCAGCCTCGTTATCTTCAGTTTCTGGAACGGATTCCTGGGGCAAATGCAAAAAGGGCGCCCCGTGTCTCGGCGGGGCGCCCATTCGATCAGGCTTCCTCGGTCAGCAGCGACAGGCCCAGGCCGGCGCGGCGCCACAGCCACGGGCTCGGACGGTAGCGCATGTCGCCGGTCAGGCGGTTCATATTGCGCAGCACTTCCAGGATCACGTCGGCGCCGATCGTGTCGCCCAGTGCCAGCGGGCCCTTCGGATAGCCCAGGCCCAGGTTCACGGCCAGGTCGATATCGGTCGGCGTGGCGATGCGTTGCTGCGCGATGTCGCTGGCGATGTTCACGATGCAGCCGATGATGCGCTGCGCGATGAAACCGGCCGAGTCGCGGATCACGGTCACCGGCACGCCATCGCTGGCGAACAGGCCGTGCGCGGCGTCACGGGCACCGGCGCTGGTGGCCGGCGTGGTCATCAGCGTGCGGCGCTTGGTGGCTTCGAACGGCAGCAGCGTGTCGATGGCGACCACGCGCGTGGCGTCCAGGCCTTCTTCCAGCGCGGCAGTGGTCGCGTCCAGACCCAGCGGCGTCACGACGATCAGCGCATCGGCCGACGGCTGGTTACCGGCTTCGACGGTCACGCCCAGCGCGGTCAGCAGCTTCACGGTCATGGCGTAGCCACGCTCGTTGGCGCGGCTTACCCACACACTGGCCGGGCGGGCATCGGGTACCGGCTTTGCGGCGGGTACCTGCTTCTGGCCTTCCGGATATGCGTAGAAGCCGGCGCCGGTCTTGCGGCCGAGCAGGCCGCCTACCGAACGCAGCGCCGTGATCGGCGACGGGCGATAGCGCGGCTCCTGGTAAAACTGGTTGTAGATCGATTCCATCACCGGGTGCGACACGTCCAACCCGGTCAGGTCCATCAGCTCGAACGGACCCATGCGGAAGCCAGCCTGCTCGCGCATGATGTTGTCGATGTCGACGAACTCGGCCACGCCTTCCTGTGCGGCCTTCAGGCCCTCGATGTTCATGCCGCGGCCGGCATGGTTCACGATAAAGCCCGGCATGTCCTTGCAGCGCACCGGCGTATGGCCCATGCGGCGCGACAGCTCCATCAGGCGGTCGCCCACGGCGGGGTCGCCCGACAGGCCATCGATCACTTCCACGACCTTCATCAGCGGCACGGGGTTGAAGAAGTGGTAGCCGACCACGCGGCCCGGCTTCTTCGCGCCCACGGCGATGGCGGTGATCGACAGCGACGACGTGTTCGACGCGATCACAGCGTCTTCAGGCAGAATCGCTTCGAGCTTGGCCACGAGGTCGCGCTTGACGTCCAGGCGTTCGACGATGGCTTCCACCACCATGTCGCAGCCGGCCAGGTCTTCCAGCGCGTTGCACGCCTTCACGCGGGCCAGCGCGGCTTCGCTGTCGGCGGCGCTGATCTTGCCCTTGTCGGCCAGCTTGGCGAACGTATCCTGCAGATACTGGCGCGCGGCGGCCACGGCCTGGGCATTGGTGTCGAACAGATGTACGGTCAGGCCAGCCTGCGCGGCGATCTGGGCGATGCCGCGGCCCATTGCGCCAGTGCCAACGATGCCAAGCGTCTGGATAGTGGAATTGCTCATTGTTGGTCCAAAAAAGTTGTGGCTAAATTAGCACGATCGTACGTTTTCTGCACCTTTCGCGACAGAGGCGCCGCGCATGCGGCGTGCGCTGATCGGCCATGCTGGGCAGGGCAGGCAACGACGGTGCGACCTCGGGTCGACACCAGCGATTTCCCCCTAATCTGGAGAGAGACGACATGCTGAAGCTCTGCGGTTTTGCCGCCAGCAACTACTACAACAAGGTCAAGCTGGCATTGCTGGAAAAGAACCTGCCGTTCGAGGAAGAGCTGGCCTGGATCGGCGAGACCGACCGGTCGGCATCGCCACTGGGCAAGGTTCCCTACATCATCACCGATGCCGGCCCGCTGTGCGAGTCCGAAACCATCGCCGAGTACCTGGAGGCCACTTACCTCCAGGCACCGCTGATGCCGCAGGACCCGTTCCAGGCCGGCAAAGTGCGTGAAATCATCACGTTCATGGAGCTGTACCTGGAGTTGACCGCGCGCGAGCTGTACGCGGAAGCATTCTTCGGCGGCAAGGTCAGCGATCGCGTCAAGGAGCGCCAGCGCGGCCTGCTGGACAAGTACATCCCCGCGTTCGCCAAGCTGGCCAAGTTCTCGCCGTATGTCGCTGGCGACACGTTCACGCTGGCCGACTGCGCCGCGGTGTGCCACCTGCCGCTGATCTCGTCCTGCACGAAGATCATCTATGGCGAAGACCTGCTCGCGGGTTTGCCGGTCAAGGATTACCTGAGGGCGATGGCGGAGCGGCCGACCGTGCAGAAGATCAACGCCGATCGCAAGGCCAACACCGAACTGATGCTGAGCCGGAACAAGTAAGCCACCGGACATCGCGTCAAATTAAGCAAAAAGCCCCGCGGCGGGAAGCCAGCGGGGCTTTTCTTCATGATGCGAATGCGCGCGGCTTATAGCTTTGCCAGCCGCTCCAGCGCCAGCTTCAGCGTTTCTTCCTTCTTGGCAAAGCAGAAGCGCACCACACCCGACTCCCGAGGTTCGGAGTAGAACGCCGACACCGGGATCGCCGCCACGCCGATTTCGCGCGTCAGCCACATCGAGAAATCGGCCTCGCTCATATCGGAAATCGCCGAGTAGTCCACGCACTGGAAGTAGGTGCCATCCGACGGCAGCAGCTTGAAGCGCGTACCGGCCAGCCCGGCGCGGAAGTAGTCGCGCTTGGCCTGATAGAACCCGGCCAGGTCCAGGTACGGAGCGGGGTCGGCCATGTAGTCGGCCAAGCCATGCTGCACCGGCGTATTCACGGTGAACACGTTGAACTGGTGCACCTTGCGGAATTCGTTCATCAGCTCGGCGGGAGCCGCCACATAGCCGACCTTCCAGCCCGTGACGTGATAGGTCTTGCCGAAGCTGGACACCACAAAGCTGCGGCGCGCCAGCTCGGGGTGGCGCGACACCGATTCATGCCGCTGGCCGTCGTAGACCATGTGTTCGTAGACTTCGTCGGACAGCAGCAGGATGTCGGTGCCGGCCAGCAGGTCGGCCAGTTGCTGCATGTCTTCTTCGCGCCAGATCGTGCCGGTGGGGTTATGCGGCGTGTTGATCATGATCATGCGCGTCTTGGGCGTGATCGCGGCGGCCAGCTTGTCGAACGGGATGCGGAACAGCGGGGCTTCCAGCCGGACCGGCACGGCCGTGGCGCCTGCCAGTTCGATCGACGGCAGGTAGCTGTCGTAGCACGGTTCCAGAACGATCACTTCGTCGCCGGGGTGTACCGCGCACAGGATCGACGTCAGCAGGCCCTGCGTGGCGCCGGCCGTGATCGTGATTTCGGTGTTCCAGTCGTACTGGTGGCCGTACAGCGTGGCGATCTTGCCGGCAATGGCCTGGCGCAGCTTTGGCACGCCGGCCATCGGCGGATACTGGTTGTGGCCGGCACGCATGGCGGCGGTCACGGCGTCGACGATGCGTGGATCGCAATCGAAGTCCGGAAAACCCTGACCCAGGTTGACGGCGTTCTTTTCGGCGGCCAGCGCCGACATCACGGTGAAGATCGTCGTGCCCACGTTGGGCAGGCGGGACAGCGGCGGATTCAGCGGGGCGAGGGTCGATTCGGACATGACGGGACGAAAACGGAAAAGAACCGGGCAGGAAACCAGAGCGACATTCTAGCGGGGATCGGCGGCCGGGGCGGCCTGTGCCGACCATGCGGCCAGCCAGCCGGAAAAAGCCAGCGGCGGTAACACGTCCACGCCGCTCGTGCGGCGCAGGCGGCTCCTGAGCTTGAGCACCGCCTTGTCCTTCGATACCAGCAGCGCGGCGCGCGCGAAATGGGCCAGCTCGATGAACTTCTGGTCGTCGGTGTCGCGGCACTTCGGCAGGCGGATGGCATCGGCATCGGCCGCTTCGGGCAGCGGCTCCAGCGTGGTCAGGCGGTCTACTTCGGCCAGCGCCGCGTCGATATCGACGGCGAATCGGGCGAATTGCGGATACGCGAGCACGCGGCGCAACTCCTCCCGGCAGTCGGCCCGGATCACGGGTGCGATGGCGCCGGCCGTCAGCGCGGCGCGGATTGGCTCGACGTGCGGGTCGCGGAAGACCAGCAGGTCGACCCAGATATTGGAGTCCAGCACGACGCGCGGTGCGAGGGTGGATACGGGCGCGGTTGCGGGCGGCGCAAGAGGCGCGGAAGTGCGGGGCAGGGCGCCGGCGGTGGTTTCGGTGGGCATTCGCTACAATCTCAGCTTTGTTTCTGCCCGCGATTTTGCCATGCTCATCGTCCTGTCTCCCGCCAAGTCCCTGGATTACGAGACACCGCCGCGCGTCAAGACCCATACGATGCCGCGCTTTATCGACCATTCCGCCACGCTGATCGAGCGCCTGCGCAAGCTCGCGCCACAGGATGTGGCATCGCTGATGGACATCTCCGACAAGCTCGCGGTGCTGAACGTGACCCGCTATGCCGACTGGTCGCCCGAGTTCACGGCCGCCAACAGCAAGCAGGCCGTGCTGGCCTTCAATGGCGACGTCTATGACGGCTTGGACGCGAAGACGCTGTCCACCGAAGACCTGGCTTTCGCGCAAAAACATATCCGCATCCTGTCCGGCCTCTATGGCGTGCTGCGCCCGATGGACTGGATGCAGCCCTACCGCCTGGAAATGGGCACGCGCCTGGACAATGCCGCCGGCCGCGACCTCTACGCGTTCTGGGGCGACGACGTCACGAAGCTGCTCAACAAGGATATGGCGGACCTCAAGCACGAAGGCTCGCTCACGCTGGTGAACCTGGCGTCCGAGGAGTATTTCAAGGTGGTGCGCCCGAAGGTGCTCGATGCGCGCGTCATCACACCCGTGTTCGAGGACTGGAAGGGCGGCCGTTACAAGATCATTTCATTCCACGCCAAGCGTGCACGCGGTACGATGGCCCGCTACGCCGTCACGCACCGCGTGACAGACCCGGCCAGGCTGAAGCGATTCGACGAGGACGGCTATGCCTTCGACAAGGCCGCCTCCGACGACGTGCGCTGGGTGTTCCGCCGCCGCCTGGAAGACTGACATCGAGACTGAGACAAAAGGACCTTATCCCCATGACCTCGGCACTCCATATCTCCACGCTGTTCGATTCGGGCGCGATTGAAGTCGAAGCACTCGACCGCGCCGACGATATCCGCCTGCGCATCCGCGCCGATTCCCACGCCGATTTTCGCCAGTGGTTCCACTTTCGCCTGCAGGGCGCGGCGGGCCAGGCGTGCAAGCTCCAGTTCCTGAACGCGGGCGAGTGCACGTATCCCGACGGCTGGCGCGACTACCGCGCGGTGGCTTCTTACGACCGCGCAAACTGGTTCCGCGTGCCCACGCAGTACGACGGCAGGACGATGACCGTCGACTTCACGCCCGAGCACGACAGTGTGTGGTTCGCCTATTTCGAGCCATATCCGGACGAGCGCCACCTGTCGCTGCTGGCCACGTGCCAGCGATCGCCGCTCGCGAAGCTGTCGCACCTTGGCAGCACCGTGGACGGCCGCGACCTGACCTGCGTGACGCTGGGTCAGCCCGGTCCGGGAAAGAAGACGATCTGGATGATCGCGCGTCAGCATCCGGGCGAGAGCATGGCCGAATGGTTCTGCGAAGGGGTGCTCCAGCGCCTGACCGGCACGGGTCTGTGGCACGGCGATCCGGTGGCGCGCAAGCTGCTGGACCGCGCCGTGTTCCATATCGTGCCGAACATGAATCCCGACGGATCGTCGCGCGGTAACCTGCGGACCAATGCGGCGGGTGCGAACCTGAACCGCGAGTGGATGCAGCCGAGCCTGGAGACCAGCCCGGAGGTGTACCACGTGCGCCGCGAGATCGAACGCACCGGCGTGGACCTGTTCTTCGACATCCACGGCGATGAAGCGCTGCCGTACAACTTCGTGGCCGGCAGCGAGATGCTGCCCGGCTTTACCGAAGCCCAACGCGAGCAGCAGTCGCGCTTCATCGAAGCGTTCAAGCGCGCCACACCGGACTTCCAGGATGTGCACGGCTATGCAGCCAGCAAGTACAACGCCGACGCGCTGAAGCTGGCCTCGAAGTACATCGGCCACACCTTCGGTTGCCTGGCGCTGACGCTGGAGATGCCGTTCAAGGACAACGCGGACCTGCCCGATCCGGCCGTCGGCTGGAACGGCGCGAAGAGCGCGCTGCTGGGCACGGCAATGCTGCAGGCGATTCTGGAGTATCTGGGCTGAGGCGAGCTGTCGCGTGTTTTCCTCTCTCAATGCATGGGAGAGGGGAGCGCACAACCCAGGCATAGAAAGGCGACGACGGTTTTTTCTCCCCTCTCCCGCGTGCGGGAGAGGGGCCGGGGGAGAGGGCTGGCGGTTCTATGCACGACAAGCCGTGATTTGAACCGCAATGCCCTCTCCCCCAACCCCTCTCCCATTGCATGGGAGAGGGGAGCGCATAGCCTGGGTATAGAAAGGCGACGACGATTCCTTTCGCCCCTCTCCCGCCTGCGGGAGAGGGGCCGAGGGAGAGGGCCGGCGGTTCTATCCACGACAAGCCGTGATTTGAACCGCAATGCCCTCTCCCCCAACCCCTCTCCCATTGCATGGGAGAGGGGAGCGCATAGCCTGGGCATAGAAAGGCGACGACGATTCCTTTCTCCCCTCTCCCGCGTGCGGGAGAGGGGGCAGGGGAGAGGGCCGGCGGTTCTATCCACGAAGCCGTGATTTGAACCGCAATGCCCTCTCCCTCAACCTCTCTCCCATTGCATGGGAGAGGGGAGCGCATAGCCTACGCACGGTTATTCGCTCCTCTACCGCACGCGGGGGAGGAGCGCATAACTGCCGCGTGGCAGCGTCAGTTCTTCTTCTTGGTTTTCGAGGATGAAGAAGACGTGCTCTTCGTGCCCGACGTCGACTTCGATGTCGATGACTTCGACGACGAAGACGATGCCTTCGCGCTGCTCTTGCCCTTCTTCTTGCTTTGCGATGGCGTGGAAACCGCCGGCGCCGCCGCAGGTTCGGTGATCGTGTCACCGTTGCTGTCGAGCAGTTCGTACGCCAGCATCATGCCGTCGTTGTAGCCGCAGCGCACCTTGACCGGCTGCCACTGGGCCTCGCCCTTGCGCTTGTGGGCCGTGGCATTGAACGTCACCACCGAACTCACTGGCACTGACTGCTTGCCGGGCGAGAAGCGGCCTTCCCAACGTTCTTCGGTAGCCTGGCTGGTCGACAGCGCGCCAGTCGGGATCTTCAGCGCGTCATAGCTGGCCGAGCGAGGCACCACCCAGCTTGCATGCGCGGCACAGTCGGCCACATCGGCCGAGGCATTCTCCGATTTCATCAATTGCTCGCGCATCTGCGAACGATACTCGGCCAGACTCACGCGGCCTTTGTCGGGCAGGGTGACCGTGGTGGTCGGCGGAGTCTTGTTGATGACGGGAGGCGGTTTGACGGCAGGGCCAGTGCCCTGTGCGGTGGCAGGGGCGGCGGCCGGGGTGCCGGCGGCCTGAGCGGTGTCGTCGGTCGGCGCGGTGGCGCAGCCGGCCAGCGCGATCGCGCCCGCCACTGCGGCAGTCAGCATGCGGAGCTGGCTGCCGAACAGTTTGGAAATTCGTCTGATCACGGGATCGTCTTTGCTAGTGAAAGCAAGGAGGTTGGGTGAAGGATTGCCATGATAGAGGAATCCCCCGCTGCGAAGTTCCTAAATGTTGTTACCCTTCGTTCTAATTGCTTACATCTTGCGCGTATCAGGTTCGATTACCCGCGTGCAATAGCAGAAGTCTCTGGAATGATGCAACTGAGGCGAACCCCGAGACACGCATCCAGCGTGTCCCGAGAGTTCCACGGGCGCCATTGCAGCGCCCGTCCGACCAGGGATCGGACGATTAGAAGGTGCGCGCGAAGCGCAGCAGGTCGTCCATCAGCGCGTTGAGGTCGCGCTTGAGCTTGTCGAAGCCGGCGGAGTGAGTGAGGCCCACCTCGTCCATATACAGCTTGCGATTGACTTCGAGCTGCAGGCTGTGGCGATTGGCCTGCGGTTGGCCCACCACGCGTACGATTTCCACGCCTTTGTACGGGTGGTTGCGCCACACGTCGTAGCCCATCTCCTTCAGCACGGCCTCCACGCGATCGGTGAATCGCGTGTCGCATGTGGTGCCGTCGCGGTCGCCCACGACGAAGTCCGGATGCTGCAGGCCAGGATGCTCGGTCGCAAACTTCGCGGCCTCGCTCGGCATCGAGTGGCAGTTGATGTGGAACACGCGGCCGTGGCGCGCCACGGCCTGGTCCGACAACCGCTGCAACTGCGCGTAGTAGGGCAGGTAGTAGTTGTCGATGCGCGCCTGCAGCTCCGCCACGCCGAGCTTGCGATCGTAAATCGGCTCGCCGGTGTCGAGCACGCGCCAGACCAGGCCCTTGCCCAGGCGCGTCTTGGACGTTTCCTGTTTCAGGCCGGGCCAGGGCGCGTCGAGCAGCGCTTCGTCGATTTCCTCGAGGCCGCGGTTGGCGTCGAGGTAGCTGCGCGGGAATCCCGCGGCCAGCAGCGGAATGCCGCGCGCGGGCGCGTCGGCGTAGAGCTGTTCCACGAACGTGTCTTCCGCCTGCCGCAGCAGCGGCAGGGGCAGGTTGCCGGCAAAGCGGAAGTCCGCCGGATACGTGGTGCAACTGTGCGGGGAATCAAGAAAGAGCGGGCCGCACTCGCCTTCCGGCATTTGCAGGAAGAACGGGCTTTCCGCGGTCTTTCGGTCTGCGTCGGTCATACGAACTGCCAGTGATGGATCGGATTAGTCCAGCGAAATCTTGGCGGCGGCGGCCACCTTCTTGTTCTTGGCCACTTCGGCAGTGATCTGCTGCGCAAAGTGCTGCGGCGTGTCGCCCACCGGCGTCGCGCCCAGCTTTTCGAGCTTGGCCTTCACTTCGGGCATGGCCAGCACCTTGATGGCGGCGGCGTTCAGCTTTGCCTGGATGTCGGCGGGCAACTTGGCCGGCGCGATCAGGCCGAACCACGCGGCATCGTTCACTTCAGGCAGACCCAGTTCGGCGAAGGTCGGCACGTTCGGCAGGGCGGCCACGCGCTTGGGCGCGGCCACGGCCAGCGCACGCAGCTTGCCGCCTTCGATGAACGGCAGCGACGAGGGCAGGTTGTCGAACAGGATCTGCACCTGGCCGGCCAGCGCGTCGTTCAGCGCCGGGCCCACGCCCTTGTAGGGCACGTGCAGCAGTTCGGTCTTGCTGCTCATCTTGAACAGTTCACCCATCATGTGCGACACGCTGCCGTTGCCGGCCGAGCCGTAGGCCAGCTTGTTCGGCTCCGACTTGGCCAGCGCGATGAACGACTTCATGTCGGTGGCCTTCACGCTCGGGTGGATGCTCATCACGTTCGGCACGGAAGCCAGGTTCGTGATCGTGGTGAAGTCCTTGGTGGCGTCATACGACAGGCGCGGATACACGGCCGGGTTGATGCCGTGCGTCGATGCGGTGGCAATGCCCAGCGTGTAGCCATCCGGCGCGGCCTTGGCCAGGTAGCCCGTGCCGATGCTGCCGCCGGCGCCGCCACGGTTGTCGACGACGACTGCCTGGCCCAGTTGCTGGCCCAGCTTGTCGGCCACGATGCGCGCGACGATGTCGGTGGTGCCGCCGGCCGGGAACGGCACGACGAGCGTGATCGGCTTGGTCGGGTAGGTGCCCTGGGCAAAGGCGGGCAGGGTCAGGCTGGCAGCGGCAAAGGCGGTGGCGGCGGCCAGGATCTTGAGCAGGGGACGGCGTTGCATCGAAGGGGATTCCTGTCGAAAGGTAATTGAAAGGAGAGGTGGAGCCGGTCTCTGCGGACCTGATCGAGGGCAATGCAAAAATTGTGCGCTCTGATTCTGCGCGCCCATGCAAGGTCAGCGCAAACGAATTAAAATCCCTAGCTCATTCCATTTGGTAGTGAAGTGAGAGGCGGATATGCGGCGCTTATGTCCATCGATGACGGAGTTGATGGCGTTCGAAGCGGCCGCGCGGCACAACAGTTTTACGGTGGCCGCGCGCGAACTGCACGTGACGCAAGGCGCGGTCAGCAAGCAGGTGCGCAGCCTGGAGGCGTTCCTGGGTGTCGAACTGTTCGAGCGGGTGCGCCAGCGGCTGTTGCTGACCGAAGCTGGTGCGCGCTATCTGGAGCGTATCCGGCCAAGCCTCGACGAGATCGAGGCGGCCAGTGTCGAACTGATTGCCCGGCAGGGGCGCGGTGGCATTCTCCATATCGCCAGCATGCCGACGCTGGGTGCCAAATGGCTGATTCCGCGGCTGCCGCAGTTCTTCGCCAGGCATCCTGAAGTCACGCTGGAATTCGTGCCCCATGCACAGGGCTACGATTTCTCCCAGCCCGATCTCGATGCGGCAATCCGCTTTGGCGACGGTGTGTGGCCGGGCAGTCTTGCCGACTACATGACGGGGCGCGAAGTGCTGCCTGTGTGCCGGCCGGGCCTGCTGGTGCACGAGCCCGATGGCGTGGCCAGGACGCCGGCGGCGCTGCTGAAATACCCGCTGCTGCACCATACGACCGTGCCGGAGGCGTGGCCCGACTGGCTATCGGAACTCGGTGTGTCGACGCGCAAGGCGTGGAGCGGGGCGCGCTTCGATCAATTCACGCTGCTCACGCAGGCGGCGGTATCGGGGCTGGGCATCGCGCTGATTCCGCGTTGCCTGATCGAGGAGGAGCTGGCCACTGGCACGCTGATCGTGGCGCATCCCGCCCGCGTGCTGGCAAGGAAGGGGTATTACCTGTGCTACCCGGAGCAGAAGGCCCATCTGCCGGCGTTGCTGACGTTCCGGCAGTGGCTGATGGAAGGCGTCGACGTGGTGGCCTGAGCCGTCCGCCGGCCGAAGGCTACTTCGACAGCACCTTCATGGCTTCTTCCAGGCCCGCCAGCGTCACCGGATACATGCGGTTCTTCATGATCTGGTTGATCACCGTAATGGACTGGCGGTACTGCCACAGACCTTCGGGTTCGGGGTTGAGCCAGACGAAGCGCGGGAACTGATCGATCATGCGATTGAGCCAGACCGCGCCAGCTTCCGCATTGTTGTACTCGACCGATCCGCCGGGCTGCAGGATCTCGTAAGGGCTCATCGTCGCATCGCCGACGAAGATCACCTTGTAGTCCGGCGTGTACTTGTGCATCAGGTCCCACGTGGCGATCTTCTCCGCGTGGCGGCGCCGGTTGTTCTTCCACACGTGGTCGTACAGGCAGTTGTGGAAGTAGTAGTACTCCAGGTGCTTGAATTCGGTCTTGGCGGCCGAGAACAGTTCCTCGATGCGCTTGATGTGGTCGTCCATCGATCCGCCCACATCCATCAGCATCAGCACCTTTACCTTGTTGTGCCGCTCGGGCCGCAGCTTGATGTCGAGCATGCCCGCGTTGGCGGCCGTGGAATGGATCGTGTCGTCGAGATCGAGTTCGGTATCGGCGCCTTCCCGTGCAAACCGGCGCAGGCGGCGCAGGGCCACCTTGATGTTGCGCGTGCCCAGTTCCACCTGGTCGTCGTAGTCCTTGTACGCGCGAGTCTCCCAGACCTTGATCGCGGTGCGGTTGCCCTTGGACGGCCCGCCGATGCGGATGCCCTCGGGGTTATAGCCACCGTGGCCAAATGGCGACGTGCCGCCCGTGCCAATCCACTTGTTGCCGCCTTCGTGCTTTTCCTTCTGCTCGTCCAGCAGTTGCTTCAGGCGTTCCATGAGCTTGTCCAGCCCGCCCATCGCCTCGATCTTCGCTTTTTCCTCGGCGGAGAGTTCACGCTCCAGCGTTTTCTGCAGCCAGTCCAGCGGGATGTCGCTCTTCCAGTCCACCAGGCTTTCCACGCCCTTGAAGTACGCGGCAAAGGTCTGGTCGAACTTGTCGAAGTGCTTCTCGTCCTTGACCAGCGTCATGCGGGACAGGTAGTAGAACTCGTCGATCGACGGCGCAATGACTTGCGCGCGCAGCGCTTCCAGCATCGTCAGGTATTCCTTGACCGATACCGGCAGCTTGGCGTGGCGCAGCGAAAAGAAAAAGTCGATCAGCATGGCTGGACTCCGATCAACGCGGACGTTCGAGCTGGTATTGCAGGTGGGCGCGTACGGTTGGCCATTCGCTGGCGATGATCGAGAAGACCACCGTGTCGCGGAAAGATCCGTCGGGCATGCGCTGATGGTTACGCAGCACGCCATCCTGCTTGGCACCGAGGCGGGAGATGGCGGTGCGGCTCTGGTGGTTCATCCAGTGCGTGCGGAATTCCACGGCGATGCAGTCGAGTGTCTCGAAAGCGTGGCGCAGCAGCATCAGCTTGCATTCGGTGTTTAGCCCCGTGCGTTGCACGCGCTTTGCGTACCACGTGGAACCGATTTCCACACGGCGGTTCTTGCCGTCGATGTTCATGTACGTGGTCATGCCGGCCACGCGGCCGTCGGCATCGAGCACCGTGAACGGCTGCATGGAATCCTGCGCCTGCAGGCCCAGGCGGCGCTCGATCTCGGCGGCCATGCCATCGGGTGTCGGCACGCTGGTGTACCAGAGCTGGTGAAGCTCGCCGTCCGCCGCGGCTTCGCGCAGGCCGGGCAGGTGCTCGGCAGACAGCGGTGCCAGCGTAGCGTGTTGCCCGGTCAGCGTGACGGGCTGCACAAACTTCGTCATCGTCCTGGCCTTTTGCTTAGCGGTTGGCGCGGTTCATGAACACCAGGCGTTCGAACAGATGCACGTCCTGTTCGTTCTTGAGCAGCGCGCCGTGCAGCGGCGGAATGGCGGCCTTGCGGTCGGGGCTGCGCAGGGCCTCCGCGGGGATGTCCTCGGCCATCAGCAGCTTGAGCCAGTCGATCAGTTCCGACGTGCTCGGCTTCTTCTTCAGGCCAGGGAGGTTGCGCATTTCGTAGAACGCTTCCAGCGCCGAGGTCACCAGCTCGCGCTTGATGCCGGGGTAGTGCACGTCGACGATCTGCTGCATCGTTTCCGCATCGGGGAACTTGATGTAGTGGAAGAAGCAGCGGCGCAGGAAGGCGTCCGGCAGTTCCTTCTCGTTGTTCGACGTGATGATCACCAGCGGACGATGCTTCGCCTTGATCAGTTCGCGCGTCTCGTAGACATAGAACTCCATGCGGTCGAGTTCGCGCAGCAGGTCGTTCGGGAATTCGATGTCGGCCTTGTCGATCTCGTCGATCAGCAGCACCACTGGCTCGTCCGCCTCGAAGGCCTGCCAGAGCACGCCTTTGATGATGTAGTTCTTGATGTCGTGCACGCGGTTGTCGCCAAGCTGGGAGTCGCGCAGGCGCGATACGGCATCGTATTCGTACAGGCCCTGCTGGGCCTTGGTGGTGGACTTGATGTGCCACTGCAACAGTGGCATGCCCAGCGCGGCGGCCACTTCCTCGGCCAGCATGGTCTTGCCGGTGCCCGGCTCGCCCTTGATCAGCAACGGACGCTGCAGCGTGCGTGCGGCGTTGACGGCCAGTTTCAGGTCATCGGTGGCGACGTACTGGGCACTACCTTCGAACTTGACCTGCTGGGACGGATTGGCGTTGGCGGTGGTGGACATGAGGCAACCTGGCGGATCGCGGCCGGCCTGCCAGGCAGGCCGGTCGAGTGACAATAGGAAACAACAACCGGCTTGGCCGAGGGTTCTGCAACAACGGGCCTCAACAACCCGAAATTCGGCCGGAATGGGCCAGTATAAGAGCAGATTGACTTTCGCGTTCAGTGGGACTCACCCCAAGGGCGGCGTCGTGGACTGCCGCGTGCACGCTGCGGTACAATGCGCCGGTTTGACGCGCCCCCAGTCAATATCCTCCTCAAGCCCGGCAGTTCTGCCACCAGAGACATGGCAGATCATCGGGAGGCGGCAACAGCGCGAGATGGTTGCAAGAATGGTGTTCGAGCACCGCGGCACATCAGCACACGCCCGGCTGCGTCCTTGGTCTGACCGGCTTCGCCCTGACAGATCTCGCGGCGATCCGCTCCACATCCCCATTCTTAGTAATCCGTCTGGCGCCCCGAACAAGGGCAGGTCACACGCGGTTTAACACTTCCCAATCAGCTACGAAAATGAAAAAGCTCCTCACGATGGTAGTGTTGGGCGCGGCCGCAACGGCAGCGCATGCCCAGGACAAGGGCACTGTCGACACCGCCAAGGACAAGGTCGCCATGTGTATCGGCTGCCACGGCATTCCGGGTTATCGCGCCTCGTTTCCTGAAACCTACGAGGTACCGATGCTGGGCGGCCAGAGCGCCAAGTACATCGAGAACGCGCTCAACGGCTACAAGAAAGGCGATCGCAAGCATCCGACCATGCGCGCGATCGCGGCGAGTCTGACTGACAAGGACATCGCCGCCGTGGCGGCGTACTACTCCCAGCAGAAGCCGGGTACCCAGAACAACTCGCTCAAGTAAGAAGGCCGGAAACCATGAAGAAGCTGAACTTTGTGTCGTACGCGCTGGGTGCGATGGTGCTGGGTGCCGCCGCCATGTCCGCGCAGGCCGCCGATATCGCGGCTGGCAAGGCGCTGGTGGAAAAAGGCGGCTGCGTGGCCTGCCACGGCAAGGACCTGAACGCGCCGATCTCGCCCGACTATCCGAAGCTGGCCGGCCAGCATCCGGATTACCTCTATCACGCGCTGACGTCGTACCAGGTCAGCGGCAATCCGCTGGTGGGCCGCACCAACGCCATCATGGCCGGCCAGGTCAACAGCAACCCCGCCGTGACCGGCAAGGATGGTAAGCCGCGCCCGTTCACGCGCGCGGAACTGAAGGACATCGCTGCCTATATCGGATCGCTGAAGGGCGATCTGGTGCTGAAGAAGTAAGGCGACAGCGGCCTGGCGCCGCGCTCGGGACGAAGCCGCCCTGCCGGGCGGCTTTTTCATTGAGGCGGTGTTTCGGATGCACCGGATGAGGGCGTCTGGCATCGAACGCCGATGGAGCATGCCCGGACGCCCAAAGTAAAACGCCGACCCCAGGGTCGGCGTTGTTCCATCATGAGGCAGCCAGTCAGTTGCCGCTGCCCGTCACCAGGCGGCGTTGCTTCACGGAATTGGCAAGCGTTTCCAGAATGGAAATCGAATCGTCCCAGCCGATGCAGGCGTCGGTGACCGACTGGCCATAGGTCAGGTCTTCCACCGGCGTGCCCTGCACGTGATCCTGACGGCCGGCCACGAGGTGCGATTCCACCATGACGCCGATGATGCGCTGGTCGCCGCCGGCAATCTGGCCGCCGATGTCCTCGCAGACCGGCAACTGGTTCTCATGCTTCTTGCTGCTGTTGGCGTGCGAGGCATCGATCATCAGCCGCGCGGCCAGGCCGGCCTTGGAAATTGCGTCGCAGGCTTCCTGCACGCTGGCTGCGTCGTAGTTCGGGGCCTTGCCGCCGCGCAGGATGATGTGGCAGTCCTCGTTGCCGGCCGTCGATACGATGGCCGAATGGCCGCCCTTGGTCACCGACAGGAAATGGTGGGGTTGCGAGGCGGCCTTGATGGCGTCGACGGCGATCTTCACGTTGCCGTCGGTGCCGTTCTTGAACCCGACCGGGCACGACAGTCCCGACGCCAGCTCGCGGTGTACCTGCGACTCGGTGGTGCGCGCGCCGATGGCGCCCCAGCTGACCAGGTCGGCGATGTATTGCGGGCTGATCATGTCCAGGTATTCGGTGCCGGTCGGCACGCCCATTTCGCTGATGTTCAGCAGCAGCTCGCGCGCGGTGCGCAGGCCGTCGTTGATCTTGAAGCTGCCATCCATGTGCGGATCGTTGATCAGGCCCTTCCAGCCCACCGTGGTGCGCGGCTTCTCGAAATAGACCCGCATGACGACCTCGAGCTCCCCCGCGAAGCGGTCGCGCTGCGCCTTGAGCAGCTTGGCGTATTCCAGCGCCGCACGGGTATCGTGAATCGAGCACGGTCCGATGATGACGATCAGGCGGTCATCCATGCCATGCAGAATCCGGTGCATGGCCTGGCGGGCGCCGTAGATCACGTCGGACGCCGCCTCGGAGCAGGCGAACTCGCGGATCAGGTGCGCGGGCGGCAGCAGCTCCTTGAGTTCTCGAATACGCAGGTCGTCGGTGTTCTTCAGCATGATGGCTCCGGGTCTTGTGAGGTCTTGAGTCTGGTTGGGTTCTGCGTTGGCGACCGTGACGGGCATAAAAAAACCGCCAGGGTTGCTGGCGGTTTTTTTGTATTCAGGGTTGCTTACAGCTGTCCCTCTCTATCCGCCAGCGGTGTGAGATGCCAAAAGAAGTAAAAGTAAAACTTGGCGGACATGGCGGAAATCGGGTCGGCTGTGGTGAGCTTGTGTCGGTTTTACGCTGATGCGTGAAATTTATGCTGCGGCGCGGAATAGTGAGGCATTAAATTGCGCCGCATTCCCCAAAACTGTGGAGAGCGGCTGCCGCTCGCGCAACAACGAAGCATCTTTATAGCGCTTTTCCACGACGCTGGCAAGCGGCAGGCGCAACAGATTTAAGCCAATGCAGAGTGTCCCTCCTGCCTATATTGGAATGGTACGTCCCGGCACGAGGACGGCGGGCAAGAATCAGCAGGCGGAGGTGCCGATCATGTCAGTCGATGAAGCAAGGCTGAATGCCTTCATGGAGAAGTTCGTCCACGACATTGGGGCCGTGATGCACGCGGCGACCGTGGTGGTGGGCGATGAACTGGGCCTGTACAAGGCGTTGGCGGAAAAGTCGATGACCACCGAAATGCTGGCGGAGAAAACGCGGACGGACCCGCGTTACCTGCGCGAGTGGTTATCGGCGCAGGCGGCCAGCGGCTATGTCGAGTACGACCCCGTGACCGACATGTTCTCACTGACCGAGGAGCAGGCTTTCGCGCTGGCGCAGGAGGGCAGCCCCGCGTTCATTCCCGGCGCGTTCCAGATCGCCGTGGCGCAGTTCCGCGCCATTCCCAAGATGATCGATATCTTTCGCAACGGGCGTGGCCTGGGCTGGCACGAACACGATCCCGCGCTGTTCCACGGCACGGAGCGATTCTTCCGGCCCGGCTATGCCGCCCATCTGGTCAGCGAATGGATTCCGGCGCTCGAAGGCATGGAAGCCCGGCTCAAGGCCGGCGCCATCGTGGCGGACGTAGGGTGCGGCCACGGCGCGTCGACGATCATCATGGCGCAGGCATTCCCGCACGCCACGTTTCGGGGCTTCGATTATCACGAACCGTCGATTCGATACGCCACCGAGGCCGCGCGCCGGGCCGGCGTGAGCGATCGCGTGACATTCGAAGTGGCATCGGCCAAGGACTACCCTGGCAAGGACTACGATCTGGTCGCCGTGTTCGATTGCCTGCACGACATGGGCGACCCGGTGGGCGCGGCGCGCCATATCCGCGAAACGCTGAAGCCGGACGGCTGCTGGATGATTGTCGAACCATTCGCCAACGACGCGCTGCAGGACAATCTCAATCCGGTGGGGCGCGTGTTCTATTCGGCGTCGACTTTCATCTGTACGCCTGGCTCGCGCTCGCAGGAAGGGGCGATGTGCCTGGGCGCGCAGGCCGGTGAAGCGCGCATGCGGGGCGTGACGGAGCAGGGCGGGTTTGGCAGCTTCCGGCGCGCGGCGCAGACGCCGTTCAACCTCGTGTACGAGGTCAGGCCGTAAAGGGAGGGGATGGGTGCGCGCCTCTCTCCCGCCAGGCGGCAGAGAGGCGGTGAGACAAAACGAAAATCAGGCCGTGCCGCCCACGGTCATGTTTTCGATGCGCAGCGTCGGCTGGCCCACGCCCACCGGAACGCTCTGGCCTTCCTTGCCGCAGACGCCCACGCCCGAGTCCAGGCGCATGTCGTTGCCGATCATCGTCACGTCCTTCAGCGATTCCGGGCCGTTGCCGACCAGCGTGGCGCCCTTGACCGGGTACGTGATCTTGCCGTCCTCGATCATGTAGGCCTCGCTGGCGGAGAACACGAACTTGCCGTTGGTGATGTCCACCTGGCCGCCGCCGAAGTTCACCGCATAAAGGCCGCGCTTCACGCTGGCGATGATTTCCTGCGGGTCGCGGTCGCCGTTCAGCATGTAGGTGTTGGTCATGCGCGGCATCGGCAATGCGGCGTAGCTTTCGCGGCGTGCGTTGCCGGTGACCGGCATCTTCATCAGGCGCGCGTTCAGCGTGTCCTGGATATAGCCGGTCAGGATGCCGTCCTCGATCAGCGTGGTGCACTGCGTCGGGTTGCCTTCGTCATCCAGGTTCAGCGATCCACGGCGGTTTTCGAGCGTGCCATCGTCGACCACGGTCACGCCCTTGGCAGCCACGCGCTCGCCCATGCGGCCCGCGAACGCCGACGATCCCTTGCGGTTGAAGTCGCCTTCCAGGCCGTGGCCCACTGCCTCGTGCAGCAGGACGCCGGGCCAGCCGGGGCCAAGTACCACGGTCATCGCGCCGGCCGGGGCAGGGCGTGCTTCCAGGTTGACCAGTGCCGATGCGACGGCTTCATCCACGTACTTGCGCAGCAGTTCATCGGTGAAATAGCCGTACGCATAGCGTCCGCCGCCGCCCGACGAACCTACCTCGCGCCGGCCGTTCTGTTCGGCGATGACCGTCACGGACACGCGCACCAGCGGACGCACGTCGGCGGCAATCACGCCATCGCTGCGTGCCACCAGCACCACGTCGTACTCGCCGGCCAGGCCAGCCATGACCTGCACCACGCGCGGGTCCTTGGCGCGGGCCATTTTCTCGATCCTCTCGAGCAGCGCCACCTTTTCCGTGGCCGTCATCGAATCGAGCGGGTCATTGGGCGCGTAGAGACTGCGGCCAGCCTGCGAGGCCATCGCGCTGGCCACCTTGACACGTCCGCTGCCCGCCTTGCCGATCGTGCGCGTGGCCGCGGCGGCCTGGCTCAGCGCTGCCAGGCTGATGTCATCGGAGTAGGCAAAGGCGGTCTTGTCGCCCGACACGGCGCGCACGCCAACGCCCTGGTCGATGCTGAAGCTGCCCGATTTGACGATGCCTTCCTCCAGGCTCCACGCCTCGTTGCGCGTGTGCTGGAAATACAGGTCGGCATAGTCAACCTTGTGCGTGAAGACGTCGGCCAGTACGCGCTGGAGCGTGGCCTCGTCAAGGCCGTACGGTGCCAGCAGCAGCTGTTGCGCGGTGGCCAGGTTGCGGATTCCGAGATCTCCGGCGTTCATGATTGTCCTTGGTCTTGAGCCTCCGTGGCGACCGGCCACGGGGAAATGCAAACGGTAATGCCCTGAATCCTACAGCACGCGATGCCGCAGCGCGGGCAGGTTCTGGCGCACTTCGGCCAGCCGCGCCGGGTCCACCACGCCCGATACCACGCCCTCGCCCTCGGGCAGCACGCCCATCAGCTCGCCCCACGGGTCCACCAGCATCGAATGGCCCCAGGTGCGGCGGCCGTTTTCGTGCTTGCCGCCCTGTGCCGCGGCAAGCACATAGCACTGATTCTCGATGGCGCGGGCGCGCAGCAGGATTTCCCAGTGCGCCTGCCCGGTGGTGTAGGTGAAGGCGGCCGGCATCAGAATCAAGCTGACGCCGTCGGCACCCTTGGCGAGGCCGCGATAAAGCTCGGGAAAGCGCAGGTCGTAGCAGACCGACATGGCCACCTTGCCGCATGGCGCGTCGAACGTGACGGGCGTCTTGCCGGCCAGGATCGTGCGTGATTCGTCAAAATTCTCTTCACCCTTGGTGAAGCCGAACAGATGGATCTTGTCGTAGCGGGCCACGCGCTCGCCGTCCGGATCAAACGCGAGCGAGCTGTTGTAGACGCGGTTGTCGTCGCCACACCACATCGGCAATGTGCCGCCCACGAGCCAGACTCGATGCCGGCGCGCGGCATCGGCCAGAAAGCGTTGCACCGGGCCATCGCCATCGCGCTCGCGGATTGCCACCTTGTCGGACTCGTGCCGGCCCATCATGCAGAAATACTCGGGCAGCAGCACCAGCTCGGCACCACCCCGCGCGGCATCGGCGATCAACGTGTCGGCGCGCGCGAGATTGTCGTCGAGCGACGTTCCCGTCACGGTCTGGATGGCGGCGACGCGGAACGGATTGGCAGCGGTCATCGTGGCTTCCTTTGACGTCTTTCGGTCTGTCTGTCGGCTTGTCGGGGCGGGCTGGGGCGGGTGGGGCGAATCAGCGCGGGTAGGCGCTGGAGCGTTCCTGTACCGGCGCCTGGCGCGGCTTATTGTCCTCCACTTTGCTGACCTTGGGGTCGGCCCAGGATCCGCTCACGTGGTAGTGCTGCGTGAACACCTTGGAGAACTCATCGGCAAACAGCAGCTGCGCCGCCAGCGTGCCGATGCCAAGCACGGGATTGATGAACGCGGCGGCCACCGACGTCGTGGTGGCGTTGATGCGCGGCACGACTTCGACTTGCACGTCCTGCGTTTCATGCAGCAGGTCCGCCGTGCCCGTCATCGAGGCCATCACCTGGCTGCCCTTGAAGCGGAATTCGTCGATCTTGCCCACGCCGTTCTCGATGGTGCCCGATCCGGTGATGTCGTCGAACACCAGGCCCTTGCTGCTCAGCGCGCGGAAGTCGAGCGTGGCAAAGCGCAGCAGGCTCTGCAGGCTCAGCACACCCAGCAGCCGCGCCGCGCCCGGATCGACGCTGAGGATCTGGCCGTTTTCCAGCTTCAGGTTCAGCCGTCCCGATAGCGTCGGGTAGTCGATCGACATCGGCGACCCGCGCCAGGCGATGCGGCCTTCCAGCGATCCCTTGCCGTCGCGCACCGTGTGGGCCAGCCCAAAGCGCTCCAGCACGTCGCCGGCATTGCGGATATCGAGCTTGAAATTGAGCAGGGTGCGACGGCCCTCGGTGGACGAAGCGTTCGCTTGTGCCGCGGCCTCGCGCAACCTGCGCGGCAGACGCCAGCTGCCGCTGCCGGTCAGCGTGGCGCCCGGCTGTTCGATGCTGAGGCTATCCAGCGTCCAGACCGGCTGGTTGTCGGTATGACTGGTGTGGGCCTTGACCTCCAGCTTGCCGAAGTCGTGCCCATGCAGCACGAATTTTTCGACGGCCAGATCCAGCGCGGGCATTTCTTCGACGCTGCGCGTGATGGCCTCGGTCATGCTATGGCCGTCATCGCTGGCTTCGGGAATGTCCAGGTGCGACAGGCGCACCGTCAGGGACCCCACCGGATTGTTGCTGTCGCGCCGCCATTGCCCGGTGCCGGTGATCTGGCGCGAAGCCATCTGCAGGTTCCAGCCGCCGCCTTCCCGATTGGCATCGATCGATACATCGTTCAGGCTGCGGCCGAAAGCATCCAGCGTTTTGGTTCGCACGCCGATGCGCTCGGGCAGGAACGGCGACGAACGGTCCACGGTTTCGGGCGCTTTGCGCTCGTCGGATGCGGGGTCCAGCAGGTTGCGCCAGGCGTCCACGTCGAGCCGCTCGGCGGTGATTGCCGCGGTCACGCCGGACGCGGGCTGCGGGGCGGCCTGGCCCACGCCAATGCCACCGGAAACCACTTCGGTCGTCTCTGCCCGGCGCAGCACGTAACGCGCGCTGGCGGCGTTGCCGAGCTGGATCGTCATATCGTCGAGCGCGCTGCGGGTGGCAGACGGCCGCAGGTCGAAGCGCAGGGGCATGTCCTGGGCGGCGAGCTTGCCCAGCGGTGGCGGCAGATCCAGGCCCAGGCCATTGAGATCGGATGCCACCTGCACCTGCAGACGCTTGTCGCGCACGCCAACCACGGCCGAGTACGCCGTGGCGCCGTCGATGCGCGCGCCAAGCGCGGCCGCGCCGGTGCCCAGCACTTCGCGCAGGCCCTGCGCCGTGGCCGTGCCGCCAATGGCCACGCGCGTGGTTCCGTCGGGCTGGGTGCCGCCGGTGATGCGGGTTTCGCCACCCACAAAGCGGCCGCGCACGTTGTTGAGCTGGAAGCCGTGCTCGTCGAAGGCGACGGCGCCAGTCGCGCCGTAAAGCGTGGGCAGCTCCGGGAACAGCGTTACGTCGTTGCCCGGGAAGCGGAATTCGCCGTTGACTTTCGATCCGGCGGCGTGGCTCAGCGGCAGGTCGAGCTTCAGCTTGAGCTCGCCGTGGCCCGGCGCGTGTGCGTTCTCGGTGACGTTGCCGGTCCAGCCGTTCACCGGCGTGGCGGCAACGTAGCGCAGGAAGCCCTGCACCGGTCCGGTGGCGCCGCCATCGATCAGCAGATGGCCGTGGTCGCTCAGGTCATCGATCTGGCCATTGACGTCGCGTAGCACGATGCCCGGAATGCCGCGCACCCCGGCCTGCTTGGCCTGGAACGACATCGTGCTGCGCTCGAACAGCAGCATGCCCGAGATGTCCGTGAAATCGGGCCAGGCCATGCCGGTGGTGCCATTGTTCGCATGGCCGTTACCGGTGCCATTGGCGGCGCCGGCGATGTTCGGGCCGGTTTCGTGCGGGGCGATCTGGTAGCTCACGTTGCGGATCGGCACCTCCACGCGGAAGTCGCCGGCCTTGGTGAACGGGGGATGGAACGGGAAGTGGTACAGGTCGCCCTTGACCAGGAACTTCACGTTATAGGCTTCGCCGCCTACCAGCGCGCCTTCCAGGTAATGGCGCGTGGCCGGCATCGTCGACGGCAGGTAGCGTGGCACGCGGTTGGCGAGTGCGCGTTCAAGCTCGCCGGACAGGTCCGCAATGCCGCTGTTGCCGTCGCCGCCCGCGCGCCAACTGCCGCGCACGGTGCCCGCGGTATCGGCATTGGCAAAGCGGATGCCGTCGGTGGTGACCACGAGTTTGTCGTTGTCGTGCCGCCAGCGCACGTCGCCGCGCAGTTCGTCGAACGGCACGAGCGGATCGTCGAAAACACCCGGAAAACTCAGCGTGGCACCGGTGCTGTCCACGCGCGCAGTGCCCTGGCGGTCGTCGAAGCTGAAGTTGCCGGACAGTCGGGTAAAGCCCGGCATGCCGGTATGAGGCTTGCCGTCGGGGCCGACGGCCGGCACCGCGGGCTGGCTGTTGATCGATACGCCACGCAGCGTGCCCTGAACGGTGTAGTGGGGCGTGCCCGGGCCGCGCGACAGCAGGCCGGCACGTTCGCGTGACCAGACGACGTCGAGGTTGTCGATATGGCCGGCCGGCTGCAGCGCACGGAGTTGGCGCAGTACGGCCGTGTCGATCGGCATCGAAGTGGCCAGCGCGCGTACCGTGTTCAGGTCGAAGGTCGGTGCGCGCAGCGCGAACTTGCGCAGCTGGCCAGCGCTACCGCGTGCCCAGTCGACCGTGACCTTGCGCATGCCTTCCCGCCACGATGCATCGGACGTGGAGGCCGGGCCGGCTTGCTGCTCGGCCTGCCACAGCAGCGTGTCGATGGTGAGCGAATTGTTGCCGTTGCGGTCACCCTTGTGCAGCAGCAGGGCCTGGGCATTCGCCAGTTTGAGCGGCTCGGGCGCCCCCGACAGCAGCAGGTCCACATCCGTCGCGCGCAGGCGCATCTGGCTGCGCAGCACATGCCCGCCCCGGAAATCGACGGTGCCGTCGGTGCTGAAGACGCCGCTCGCCACGTTGTCGAAGATGGCCAGATAACGCTGCACCACCGGCAACTGCAACTGGTTGAATGCCCAGCTGGCCTGGCCGGTCCAGTGCTGCCAGTTGCCCGCGCCGTGCAGGTAGTCGTGGCGCAGATTGGCCTGAAACACCAGCGGCTGGGTTGCCAGCGACGCACTGCTGGCGTCCAGCCGTACCGAATGCTGCGCGCCGTGGCGCTCGGCGGTGAAATGGATGTCGGCCACTTCCAGCTGGGGCAGTCCGGCTTTCTCGTCCAGCCAGCGCAGGTTGCCGCTTTTCAGCTCGATGCGGCCCTGCGACAGCAGCCAGTTCAGGAAGGGGTCGTTGTCGCCCGATTGTTTCGATGCCTCGACCGGCATACCGGCCACCAGCACGCGGCCGGTTGGCGTGCGGCGAATCAGCACGTCGGCGCGGTCGGCGGTCAGGCTTGCGAATTGCAGGGTCAGGGCCGGTACCGACTGCCACGACAGCTTGCCTTCGAGCGTGGCCGTCGACAGCAGCATCCGTTTATCGCCATCCACCGCCTGAACATTGCTGGCGCGAAATGCGGGCCGCCAGCCGTCCCAATAGGTGTCGAGCTGCCCGATCGTGAGGTTGGCCGAAAGCGCGGCCGAGCCCTGATGCTCCAGCCACTGGCGCGCGGCATGAGCCTGGGGCCAGAGCACGAAGCGGATCAGCAGGACGGCGACGATGGCCAGCGCGGCCAGTGCCACGGCGATGCGCACCAGCATGCGCCAGAGCCGGCGCCAGGCAGGATGGCGTGCCAGCGTGAACAGCCCTTGCCAGGCAGCACGCAGCCAGCGCTGGACGTGCGCCATCACGCGCCGGCCACGGCCGGGAGAGTCTGGGTGCGAAACGGGGGAGCCGGCCACCGCAACGGTGCCGTCACCGCGAGGCGATCCGGAACCGTCGTCAGGGGCGGTGGGGCGGCTGGACATGCGCAGATTATCCGACAATACTAGCCGCTCTCCAAAGTGGTGCGTACAAGCGCCACCGCGGTTTTATCGGCGCCTGCCCAAATTCAACGTAACTGGAATGACTGTCCCTGATCCGACGAGTTCCGCCGAGGGCACCGCCCCGGCATCGACCGGCCCGCAGTTCCCGACGGATGGCGCCGGAACCACATCGTTCCAGCCGTCGCCGGGCGCCGCCGGACCGATCGGCAACATGGCCCAGGGGGCCTTTGCCACGATGACGGCGCAGGGACTTACCCCCGCCGAATGCGAGGGCCACGTATTGTACTCGGCCGCGTACTCCCATTACGCGCGGCGTGTGCTTGCCGCGCGACCGGGGCTGCCGGCCATCATCGCGGACGCGGCCGTCGGACCGATCACACGGGGCTGGATGGAGGCGCGGCTGCAAGCGCTGCAGGCGCCATCGGCCGATGCCGAGGCCGCCGCGGCCCAGGCGCTGCGGCGCCTGCGCGCCGAGGTCATGTGCACCGTGATCGAGCGCGATCTGCGCGGGCTGGCCACGCTGGCCGAAATCACCGGCGCCATGACCGACCTGGCCGAGCTGTCGATCCAGTATGGGTTGCGTGTGCTCGGCGACGACCTGGCTGCCACTTTTGGCCGGCCCACCGGCGCGCAGAGCGGCGAGGTGCAGGAACTGGTGGTGGTGGGCATGGGCAAGCTCGGCGGGCGTGAGCTCAATGTATCGTCCGACATCGACCTAATTTTTCTCTACGACGAGGATGGCGACACGCAGGGCGGGTCGCGCAGCCTGTCGAACCACGAGTATTTCATCCGGCTGGGACGGCGGCTGATCACGCTGCTCTCGGAAGTTACGGGCGACGGCTACGTGTTCCGCGTGGACATGCGCCTGCGCCCGAACGGCGATGCCGGGCCTCTGGTCTGCAGCTTCGGCATGCTGGAGGAGTATCTGGTGGTGCAGGGCCGCGAGTGGGAGCGATATGCGTGGATCAAGGGCCGGGTCGTATCGGCCGTGGACACGCCGCACGCCGAACGCGCCGCCGCGTTGCTGGGCCGGATGACCACGCCGTTCGTGTTCCGCCGCTATCTGGACTACGGCGTGATCGCCGCCATCCGCTCGCTGCATGCGCAGATCCGCGCAGAGGCGGCCAAGCGCAGCGGCGGGCTGGCCGGCCACGGCGTGAACCAGCGTTCGTTCAATATCAAGCTCGGTCGCGGCGGCATCCGCGAGATCGAGTTCATGGCGCAGGTGTTCCAGCTGATTCGCGGCGGGCAGGACCCCGCGCTGCGTGTGCGGCCTACGCTCGAAGTGCTGGACGTGGCCGTGGCGCGCAATCTGCTGCCGGCCGGCCAGGCCGAGCAACTGGCCGATGCCTACCGGTTCCTGCGCCAGCTCGAACACCGTCTCCAGTATCGTGACGATGCGCAGACACACCACCTGCCCACGTCGGACGAGGAGCGCCAGGCCGTGGCGCGGATGATGGGCTGTGAGGACTGGGATGCGCTGGCCGCGCAGATGACCACGCTGATGGACCCCGTGGCGCAACAGTTCGAAGCCACGTTCGCGGACCCGTTCGCGGACGGCGAGGCGGCGCAGAACGAGCCGCTCTGGCCCGCGCTGGTGCGCGAGGAAATGTCGTCGCGCGCCACGCAGGCCAATCCGGAAGACGATGACGAGACCGATCCGGAGTCGTCGCCGTGTCAGGCGTTGCAAGCGGCCGGGTTCAGCGACTGCACGGGACTGTATGACCGCCTGCGCGCCATCGGCACATCGATGCGTTATCGCGCGCTGTCAGAAACCAGCCGTGGCCGCTTCGACCAGCTCGTGAATCGCGCGCTCGACCTTGCGGTGAAGCAGGACGATGCCGACGCCACGATTGCGCGCTTTCTGGACTTCCTCGACGCCATCAGCCGGCGCGCGTCATACCTGTCGCTGCTGTCCGAGTATCCGCAGGCGATGGATCGCGTGGCGCAGACGCTGCACGCCTCCCGTTGGGCCGCCACGTACCTGACGCGCCATCCGCAACTGCTCGACGAACTGCTGGACAGCGACGCGCTGGCCAGCGCGCCGGACTGGGCCGGGTTCCGCGACCGGCTGGCGGAACGCCTGCAGGCATCCGACGGCCAGGTCGAGACGCAGATGGATATCCTGCGCCGCGAGCACCATGCCGAGATCTTCCGCATCCTGCTGCAGGACCTGCAGGGGATGCTGACCGTGGAGCAGGTGGCCGACCGGCTGTCCGACCTGGCCGATGCGATGCTGGAAGTCACGATGCAGGCCGTGTGGCGCCAGCTGTCGACGCGTCATCGCGATGCGCCGCGCTTCGCGATCATTGCGTATGGCCGGCTCGGCGGCAAGGAACTGGGCTATGCATCGGACCTGGACCTTATCTTTCTCTACGACGACGACCACGAGCGCGCGCCCGACGTCTACGCCGCCTATGCGCGCCGCCTGATCACCTGGCTCACCAGCCATACGGCGGCGGGCATGCTGTTCGACGTGGACACGCGCCTGCGCCCGAATGGCGCGGCGGGGCTGCTGGTGACGAGCTTCGATTCGTTCCGCCGCTATCAGTTGCGCGAGGGCGATAACACGGCGTGGGTCTGGGAGCACCAGGCGCTCACGCGCGCACGCTTCTGCGCCGGTGATCGGGAGATCGGCAACCGATTCGAGGACCTGCGCGACGAGATTCTGCGCCAGCCGCGCGATGCCGTGGCGCTGCGCGAGGAAATCGTGCAGATGCGCGCGAAGGTGGCCGAGGGGCATCCGAACCCGACTGCGCTATTCGATCTGAAGCACGACCGCGGCGGCATGGTCGACATCGAGTTCACGGTGCAGTACCTGGTGCTGCTGCACAGCGGCGCGCATCCGGAGCTGACACGCAACGCCGGCAATATCGCGTTGCTGCGCATGGCCGGTGTCTTGAACCTGATCGATGCGGGGCTGGCGCTGAAAGTGGGCGACGCCTACCGGATGTTCCGTGCGCGCCAGCACAAACTGCGGCTGGACGGCCAGGACCAGGCGCGCGTGGCGCCAGACAGCGTGGCCGAACAGGCCACGGCGGTGCGCGCGGTCTGGCGAGCCGTGTTTGGCGAAGGCTGACGCGCGGTGAGCGTCGTGGCGCCGCCGGACACGCGGCAGTTGCCGGGCTGGCCCGCCATGCTGGCCACGGTGGCTGGTGTGGCGGTGCTGGCGGGCCTGTTCACGTTCGTGCCGTGGCTCCACGCGCACGGGCTCTATGTGCGCGATGCCGTGCGCATCGACGGGCAATGGTGGCGGGTGATCACCGCGATGTGGGTTCACCTGGGATGGCAGCACTATCTTGCCGACGTGGCGGCGACTGCGGGACTGCTATTGCTGGCTGGCCGCGTGGCGCGCATCCGCGAGATGCTGATCGTGCTGCTGGCTTGTGGCCTGGCGGTGCAGGTTGCGCTGCTGCGCATGCCGGCCATCGGCTGGTATGGCGGACTGTCCGGCGCGACGCATGGCCTGGTGCTATGGACCGCGCTGCGCCTGCTGCAGGCGCAAGGCTGGTCGCGCTGGATTGGTGTGGTGACCTGCGTCATTGTGCTGGGCAAGGTCTGGATCGAACAGTCGTGGCTGGCCGCCATCGTGTTCGATCCATCCTGGGGCTTCGGCGTGGTGCGCGGCGCCCATGCGGCAGGCGCGGTGGCTGGTCTGGCGTGCTGGCTGCTGCAGGAGTGGTGGGGCCAGCGGCGGCGGTGATTGACAGGCAAGCGCCTGAGCCGCGGGTGCGTTTATCGCGGCGCCTTCCGCCGCGTGCCGAAACCGATCAGGCCGATCACGAGTAGCGCCGCCGCGCTCCACGGCGAGAATGCTCCACCGCCGCCGCCACCACCACTACCCCCGCCACCCCCGCCACCGCTGCTGCCGCCCGATGACGTGGCGGTCGATGGCGGATTCGGTGCCGCCGCCAGTGCCTGGTCCGCATCGAGCAGCCCGGCGCCGCACTTGCCCGTATTGGCACTCAGCGTGCAAAAGCTGCCTGCCGGATGCGGGCGCGCCGTGTTCTTCAGTACCAGTGTCGCCTGTGCGGGCGTCAACGCCGGGTTGACCGCCAGCATCATCGCCACCACACCTGACACCATCGGCGCGGCAAAGCTCGTGCCTTGCGAGCCAACAGTGATGTAGGTGGTGGGGCTGGCCATGCCGGCATTGGTCAGCGTGCGGATGAACGACTGACTGACCGTGCAACCGGTCACGACATTGTTGGTCACGATGACCTTCGAGTTGCCGCAGCCGCCGCCCGGCGCGCTGATGGCCACCTGCGTGCCGACATTGGCAAAGCTCGCGTTCTCGCCATCGTTCGCATGGGCGGTCACCGCGATCACACCCGAACAGTCGGCCGGGGCTTCCACCGCGCCGGCCGAGTTACCCGCGGCGGCCACCACGATTACGCCCGCGGCGTTCAGGTCGTTGACGGCCTGCTGCTCGATGCTGGAGCACGTGCCGCCACCCAGGCTGACGTTGACCACGCGCGCGGGGGTGGGGTTGTTCGGCACACCGGGCACGTTCAGACCGCCTGCCCAGCGCATGCCGTCGACGGTATCGGAGAGCAGGGCGCCGCAGCGGCCCGATACGCGCACCGGCTGGATGCGCGCGTTCCAGTCGACACCGGCGATATCCGAGGCATTGTTGGTCGATGCACCGAGCACGCTCGCCACGCGCGTGCCGTGCCAGGTGCTGTTGCTTGCGCCGCTGCCATCCGGGCATGTCGAGCCGGAGGGTACGAAGTCGCCCGGATCGGTCGGGTCGCTGTCGCGGCCATCGCCGTCGACCGATACCGTGGTCGTCGATATGAAGTCATAGCCCGCCACGAGCCGGCCGGCCAGGTCGGGGTGCGGCAGGTAGCCGGTGTCGACCACGGCGATCACGATGCCGCTGCTGCCACGCGAACGATCCCATGCGCGCGGCAGGTTGGCGCCGCCCGGCACCGTCGCCGGGGCATTCATGTAGACCTGATTCACGAAATCGGGGTCGTTCGGCACGGTGTCGTGCAACCGCAGCCAGCGGTCTGGCACCGCGTCGGCCACGCGCGGATCTTCGCGCAGCCGCTTGGCTACCGCTTCCGGATCGTCGCCGCGGTTGTCCTTCACCGTCAGCAACTGCATGGCATTGGCCATCGGCCGCTTGACCGACAGCGTAAGCCCGGTGTTCGACTCCACGCGCTTCATGCGCGAGGTGTCGGCGCTGGTGTCGACGGTCTGGCTGCCGTCGCGCCAGCGCACGATGTAGTTGCCCGTGTAGACCGGCGCCTGTCGTGCCGTGGCGGACGTGTCTGCCTGTGCGGCGGGGGCGAGACCCAGTAGCGATCCGAAGACGATCAGCAGCGCTGGCAGCCCCGACCGGTGGCGAAAGTTCAGCTTGAGACGCGGCATCTGTGCTCCTGTGGAGTTCTGGTGATGCAAACTGCTACGGCTGATGAGTTGCCCGATGACCTGCTTGGCTTTTTGACCCGGCCAGTTGACCCGTACGTTACGACTTCGGCATGTCGCGGCTGTCCGGCATGGTGCGATGCGGCCGCAGCAAACGATCGGGCGTGGCCGACTCCACGCGCGGCGCGGCCTGCAGCGTGGCCACGGCCTGGTCCAGCGTCACGTCGGCGGACGCGGTCACGGCCGTCACCAGCCAGACGCCGCCAGACATCGGCCGCTTGACCATATAGCGCACCGGTCCCTTGACCTCGGCCAGCAGCTTGCCGGCCTCCTCGGACGCCGTCACCTCGGGCGGCGCGAACTTGACGAGGATGTCGCCAATGGCACGGTCATCGGTAATGCTGCCGCGCGGCGGCGCGAACGACGTTGATTCCGACGCGCATCCCGACACCGCGGTCAGGGCAGTCAGGGCCAACGCGGCAATCGCGGACGCGGTCGCGCGGCGAGCCATCCTGTATGACCTGGGATGGCCGGGCAATGGCAGCTTGCCATGTTTCATCGGTTGAAACTCCTGTTCCAGTGATCGTGGGCGCCGCTCAGCCTGCCGCGCGGCGCGGCTTTTTGCCGCCGCCCTCGGCAGGGGCATGCGCGGCGTTGGCTGCCAGACCGGCCGCGCGGGCGCCCTGCGCGAGCATCTCTTCGGCATGTTGCATGGTTGTGGCAGTCACCGTGGCGCCGCCGAGCATTCGCGCCGTTTCATTGACGCGGCCTTCGGTGTCGAGCACGCGGATGCGCGAGCGCGTGACCGCGCCTGTCTTGTCGGCCTTGCTTTCCTTGCTGACCAGCAGATGGGTGCCGGCCTGCGCGGCAACCTGCGGCAGGTGCGTGACGCACAGCACCTGGCGCGAACGGCCGAGTTCCTGCAGCCGGCGGCCAACCACTTCGGCCACGGCGCCGCCGATGCCGGTATCGACCTCGTCGAAGATCAGCGTCGGCGTGGGCGCGGCTTCGCTGGTAATCACGGAGATCGCCAGGCTGATACGCGCGAGTTCGCCGCCCGATGCCACGCGCGCCAGCGGACGCGCGGTGACGCCGGCGTGGCCGGCGACCAGGAATTCCACCTGCTCCAAGCCGTGGCTCTGGCCTTCGTCCAGCGGGTTCAGTGCCACCGCGAACGTGCCGCCCGCCATCGACAACCCTTGCATGGCGTCGGTCACGGCGGCGGACAGTGCGTCGGCGGCGACCTTGCGCGCGGCCGACAGATGCTGGGCCAGCGTCAGATAGGCGGCGCGGGACGCGGCCTCGCGGGCCAGCACCTTGTTGATGTCCTGCGCGGCCTGCAGGTCGTCCAGCTGCTGCTTGCGGGCCAGCAGTTCGTCGGCCAGCTGCTCCGGCGGCAGCCGGTACTTGCGCGCCGTGGCGTGCAGTGCCTGCATGCGCTCTTCCACGGCCTGCAGCCGTTCGGGGTCGAGTTCGAGCCGGTCGACGTAGCGGTTCAGCGTATGCGCGGCTTCGTCGACCTGCACCAGCGCCGGTTCCAGCGCGGCCAGCACGTCGCGCAGCGCGGGGTCGACATCGGCCAGCTGCTGCAGCCGGTGCACGACGCCGTTCAGTACCGACGCCACGGCGCCATCGGATTCCGACAGCGCGTCGAGCGCGGCGCGGCTGCCGTCGATCAGGCCGGCGGCATGCGACAGCCGGTTGTATTCGGACTGGATCTCTTCCCACTCGCCGGGCTGCGGGGCCAGCTTTTCCAGTTCGCCGACCTGCCATTCCAGCCGTTCACGTTCGAGCTGCATCTCGCGCGACTGGTGCTCAACCGCCTCGCGCTGCTTGACGCACACACGCCACGCGCGCCACGCCTCGGCCACGGCGCCGGCCTGCTCGGTCAGGCCGGCATGGGCGTCGAACAACTGGCGCTGCGCATCGGGCCGCAGCAGCTGCTGGTGCGCGTGCTGACCGTGGATGTCGACGAGCTGGTCGCCCACTTCGCGCAATTGCGCCAGCGTGGCCGCGGCGCCGTTGATGAAGGCCTTGCTGCGGCCCGATGCATCGACGGTCCGGCGCAGCAGCACCGTGTCATCGTCGCCGGCCAGTTCGCGTTCCTCGAGCCAGGCGTCCAGCGCGGCATGCGTATGGAAGGTGGCGCTGATGCTGGCGCGTGCCGCGCCTTCGCGCACCACGCCGGCGTCGGCGCGTTCACCCAGCACCAGTGCCAGCGCGTCGATCAGGATCGACTTGCCCGCGCCGGTTTCGCCGGTGAACACGGTGAAACCGCTTGTGAAGTCGAGATCGAGCGTATCGACGATGACGAAATCGCGGATGGACAGGCTGCGCAGCATCTTGGACCGTAGGTGGCGTCAGGCGGGAAAGTGGATGGCTCAGAGCCGGTTGTCTTCGGTCGGGTACTCGTGCCAGTGCAGCTTCTTGCGCAGCGTGGCGTAGTAGTTGTAGCCCACCGGGTGCAGCAGGTTGATCGTCTTGGCCGAGCGGCGCACGACGATCCGGTCGCCGGGCAGCAGCGACGCCAGCGACTGCATGTCGAAGTTGACGCTGACATCGCGCGCGCTGGCTACCTCGATCGTGACCTCGGCGTCGTGCGGCAGCACGATCGGCCGGTTCGACAACGCATGCGGGGCGATCGGCACCAGCACCAGGCCAGAAAGCGTGGGATGCAGGATCGGGCCGCCCGCGGCCAGCGCATAAGCGGTGGAGCCGGTGGGCGTGGACACGATCAGGCCGTCCGAACGCTGGTTGTACATGAAGTGGCCATCGACCGAGACGGCCAGTTCGACCATGCCCGAGATGCCGGACCGGTTGACCACCACGTCGTTGAATGCCAACGCCGAAAAAATCACCGCATCGTCGCGGATCACGCTTGATTCCAGCAACATGCGCGATTCGGCTTCGTACCGGCCGGCCAGCATTTCGGGCAGTGTCGTGGTGACGTCCTCGAGCGGGATGTCGGTCATGAAGCCCAGCCGGCCGTGGTTGACGCCGATCACGGGAACGTCGTGGCCGGCCAGTTGGCGGGCCAGGCCCAGCAGCGTGCCGTCACCGCCGAGCACCACGGCCACGTCGGCGTCCCGCCCGATCTCGTCGGGCGTCAGTACCGGGTAGCCGGTCAGGCCGGTGGCCTGCGCGGTTTCGCGCTCGAACACCACGTCCTGCCCGTTACGGGATATACAGGACGCAAGCTCCTCGAGCGGGCCTTCGATCCCGGCGGTCGAGTGCCTGCCCACCAGGGCAACAGTCTTGAACGGCGCGCGCGGGGCGCTGGGCTTTGAGGGGGCAGACATGGCGGGATTAGAACATACCGGCATGGCCATTGCCAGCTTCCCCCGGATAGTCCCCGCCGACGCGCGAATGACGGCCTTGACGCCCTAACTGCCCAGATTTGATTAAAATCCCGACATCATGGACGAACGTTCGAAAACGCTTCTCAAGACCCTGATCGAGCGGTACATCGCCGAAGGACAGCCGGTGGGCTCGCGGACCCTGTCGAAGTACTCGGGTCTGGACCTGTCGCCGGCCACCATTCGCAATGTGATGTCCGACCTCGAGGAAATGGGGTTCATCGCCAGCCCGCATACGTCGGCTGGCCGCATTCCCACGCCTCGCGGGTACCGGCTGTTCGTCGACACGATGCTGACGGCCCGCCCGCTCGAAGGCCCGCCGGGGCTGAGTGCCGAACTGGCCGGCCTGACGGACCAGATCCAGGGCCAGATGGCGAGCCAGCAGCTGGGCCCGCAACGGATGATCACGGCGGCGGCGCACACGCTGTCCAACCTGTCGCGCTTTGCCGGCGTGGTGATGACGCCACGGCGCGCCCAGTCGTTCCGGCAGGTGGAATTCATGCGGCTGTCCGACAAGCGCATCCTGCTGATCATCGTCAGCCCGGAAGGCGACGTCCAGAACCGCATCATCCAGACCGAGCTGGCCTACACGCCGGCCCAGTTGATCGAGGCCGCCAACTTCTTCAACACGCACTACGCGGGAATGAGTTTCAACGCCGTGCGCGACCACCTGCGCGGCGAGCTGCAGGCGCTGCGGCGCGATATGTCGTCGCTGATGCAGGCCGCCGTGGAGGCCGGCAGCAGCGCGATGGCCGAGGACAACACCGAGCAGGTGGTGATCTCGGGCGAGCGCCGGCTGCTGGAGGTGGAAGACCTGTCGTCGAGCATGGACAAGCTGCGCCGACTGTTCGACGTGTTCGAGCACAAGACCAGCCTGCTGCAGCTGCTGGACGTGTCCAGCCACGCGCAGGGCGTGCAGATCTTCATCGGCGGCGAGAGCCAGCTTGTGCCGATCGAAGATATGGCCGTGATTACGGCGCCCTATGAAGTGGACGGCCAGATCGTGGGGACGCTCGGAGTGATCGGCCCCACGCGCATGGCCTACGAGCGCGTGATCCCGATTGTCGACATCACGGCAAGACTGCTGTCGAGCGCACTGAGCCAGAACTCCTGATGCGCTGCCGGTGTCTGTCCAGTATTGGCCGCCCCAGCCGGCCGGCCAACATTTCCAGATGGTTTGGCCGATTGAATCCCCGATTGCCAGCGCCCCGGCATCCGAACCGGAATCCTCATGACGTTTTCGCCTGAACCGGCATACCAGCACGGCCAGCCGCCGCGCACCGCGATCCTGCTGATCAACCTCGGCACACCCGACGCGCCCACGCCCAAGGCGGTGGGGCGCTACCTGAAGGCATTCCTGTCCGATCCGCGCGTGGTGGAAATTCCGCGGCTGGCCTGGCTGCCCATCCTGTACGGCCTGATCCTGCCGTTCCGCTCGCGCGCGTCGGCGATGAAGTACGAATCGATCTGGCTGCGCGAAGCCCATATGACCGGGTCGCCGCTGCTGGTGCATACCGAACGCCAGGCGCATGCGCTGCAACTGCTGATGCGCAAGCTGGGGCACGACGTGACCGTGGCCTGCGCGATGCGCTACGGCAATCCGTCGATCGAATCGGTCATGGAAGCGCTGCGTCGCCAGGGCACGGAACAGATCCTGGTGCTGCCGCTCTATCCGCAGTTTTCTGGCACGACCACAGCCACGGCGTTCGACGAGCTGTTCCGTGTGCTGTCGGCCTGGCGGAATCAGCCGGAGTTGCGCCTGATCAAGCACTTTCACGATCATCCCTCATATATCGCGGCGTTGAATGTGCAGGTCCGGCGATATTGGGCCGAGCATGGCGTGCCGGACTTTGCGGCCGGCGACAAGCTGATCCTGTCCTTCCACGGGCTGCCACGGCGCCTGCTGGATCTTGGCGATCCGTACCATTGCGAATGCCTGAAGACCGGGCGGCTGCTCGGCGAGGCGCTGGGGCTTCAGCCGGGCCAGTATCAGGTGACGTTCCAGTCGCGCTTTGGCAAGGCCGAATGGCTGCAGCCCTATACCGCGCCGACGCTGGTGGAACTGGGCAAGGTGGGCACGCACCGCGTGGATGTGTTCTGCCCGGGTTTTCCGGCCGATTGCATCGAAACGCTGGAGGAAATCGCGATGGAAGGGCAGAGCGAATTTCGCGTGGCCGGCGGCAAGGACTTCCATTTCATTCCATGCATGAATGATTCCGAGGCCTGGATCGCGGGTTTGGCAGAGATGGCGCTGCAGCATTTGCAGGGCTGGCCGCTCGATTTGCCGCATCCGCATGAGTTGGAGGCGCGGCGCACGCGTGCCCAGACGCGCGGCGCGGCGGCATGAGCAAAGCTCAGGGCGCGGCGAGGATGGGAAGGAACTGAAGCATGCAAGTGGACTTCGAAGCGGATGCGCGGATGCGCATCGACAAATGGCTATGGTGCGCGCGGTTCTTCAAGACGCGCTCGCTCGCGGCCGATGCGGTGGAGCGTGGCCGGGTGACCGTCAATGGCCAGCCTGTCAAGAATTCGCGTGAGGTGAAGCCGGGCGATATGGTGGTGCTGGAAGCGCATCAGCAGCGCTGGGAGGTGGTGGTCAAGGGCGTGCCGGCATCGCGCGGGGCTGCCCCGATCGCCCAGAGCACCTACGAGGAATCGCCGGAAAGCCAGGCCCGGCGCCAGCAGGAAGCGGACCGGCGGCGCATGCAGCCGGAACCGGCCGCGCAGCTGCAGGGGCGGCCGACCAAGCGTGACCGGCGCCGTATCGACGACTTCAGAAGTTGATCAGGCAGCGAAGGAACAACAGGAATCCAGCCGGAGCGGAGCGCCTCGGCTGGTCAAGGGAAGAAGGGGTTATCGGACGTATTGGACGATGTAGTGCTTGAATACGGCCTTACCGCTGCCATACTCCGTGTCGCGCGGGGCAACCGCGTCCGAGAGACAGATGAAGGTCGTCATCGCCGACAACGCGGCAACGAGGCATAACGTCACGACAGGCAGCTTGTGCATGGTGAAGCGTCCCAAAGATGCACCAAAATGATCCACCTCTTTGCTCCCGTTATTTTTGTCATTTTTTCCTACATTGAATCTTAGTGTTTGCGTTGCAGCAAAGCAATAAACACCAGATTGCATCAAACAGGCCTTTGTAACGGCGTATTTCCGAGTCTCTGAACCCGCACACCTTGAAAAACCCTGAGGGTGTCGCCATGTGCGGCTAGACTTGCCGATTGGCATCCAATCCACCCCCCGGTCCGCAGTCAGCGCGGCCCGGTGTTTTTAGCTTTGATACGAATCGACATGGAAGAACAGAATCAGACGCCAGATCCGAACACGCAGCAGGCGGCCAATGCCGGTGCTGCGCCGGCGCCCGAGGCTGCGGCCGCCGGCGCTGACGACATCGCACGCCTGACCCAGCAGGTGGCCGAGCTGGAAGTCAAGGCCAAGGAGCACTACGACATGTTCCTGCGCGCCACGGCAGAAGGCGAGAACATCCGCCGCCGCTCGCAGGACGAGGTGTCCAAGGCGCACAAGTTTGCGATTGAAAGTTTTGCCGACAACCTCGTGCCGGTCATGGACAGCCTGCAGGCCGCCCTGGCCGACAACACCGGCGACCTGAAAAAGCTGCGCGAAGGTGTGGAGCTTACGGCACGCCAACTGGCCGCGGCATTCGAGCGCGGCAAGATCGTCGAAGTGAATCCGGTTGGCGAGAAGTTCGATCCGCATCGCCATCAGGCCATTTCGATGGTGCCGTCCGAGCAGGAGCCGAACACCGTGGTCTCGGTACTGCAACGCGGCTACACGATTGCCGACCGCGTGCTGCGTCCGGCGCTGGTGACCGTTTCGGCGCCGCGCTGACCGTCAGGTTGTAATGGATTGAAACACGCCCGGTGGCCGCAAGGTCTCCGGGCGTTGCTGTTTCTGGAGGGTCAGGATGTCCGATACGCAACAACCCCATCTCGATCACCGTGCATTCGAGGCGCTCGACATGCAGCCGGTGGACCCCGACTCGATCGATGCCGCCATTGCCGCCAGCGGAGACGACCTGGTCTGCGTCTTCTTCTGGGGCGTGGACTGCTTCAACTGCGAGATTGCCAAGAAGGCGATCCTGGCGAACCCCGACCAGCTCCGCGCGCTGAACCTGCGCTGGCTGCACACCAACGTCTACGCGCATCCGGAAGTGGGCCGCCGCTTCGGGCTGCATGGGATTCCCGTGTTCATGTTCTTCCACAAGGGCAAGAAACTGGGGCGCGCCACGGGCTGGCATGGCTATGGGCAGTTCGCGGCGGCGGTGGGCAACGCGAAGCTCAAGGCCGAAGGCAAGCCGCTGGCTGGCTGACCGCCTGGAATCAGCGGGACAGCGCGTAGCCGATGCGGAACTGCCACGGCGTCTTCTGGTTGTAGTAGAGCAGGCTTTCGCCATACCCGTAGAAGAAGCCGGCCATCAGGAATCCGGCGGTGCCGGGCAGCAGCCGCGCCAGCGGATAGGTGACCTGCGTGTCGACGCTGCCGTAGCCCTTGCGGGTGCCTTTGCGCAGCGTGGCGGCGAATTCCCAGGAATCGGGTTTGCCATAGGCGACGTTCAGGTCCACGTAGCCGCGGTAGTGCGCAATGTCCTCGTTGTCGCTCTTGCCCACGTAGGCGTAGACCTTCGGCGCCACGCGCCAATGCCAGTCGGTCTGGTCGCCGAAGTACATCGTCGGCTTCACGAACAGCGTGTTGATAGAGCGCGAATCGTCGCCAGCGCGGCCGTTCGATTCGTGTTCGAAGCCGGTGGCGATCGACAGCCGGCTCAGCACGCTGTTCTTCACGCCCGTATCGGACAGGTAGTAGTACAGGCTGGGCCGGTAGTTGGTGTCCTTGAACGGGCGCGAGTCGCCCGCCAGATCCCACAGCGAGAACTGCGTGTAGGCGAAATAGAGATTGTCCAGCACGGACTTCGAGTTGGGATCTTCGCCTTCGAAAATCCGGTACTTGAAGCTGATCTGGAACTTGGCGTTGGCGCCATCGTGGGCGCCGAACATGATGTACATCGGCTCGTTGAACGACAGGCGCTGCGCGTCGCGCAGATCGGCCGGGGCGGGCGGCGGGGCCTTGTCCTGTGCGGCGACCACCGGCGTGACCGGTGGTTTTTCTTCGCCCGGCGCGGTGGCTACCGGTGCGGCCGGGATTTCTCCTGGTAGCGGAGCGCGATTGAGCGAGACGATGACCGGGGCGGCATCGATGCCGGTCACGTCCAGCCGTACCTGGCCGCGCAGGCTCGCGGGCCAGTCGGCCGCGTAGCTGATGGTGCGATTCTCGCCAGGCCGCAGATTCAGCACGGCAGGGCCGCTGCCGACGCGCTTCAGTTCGATGCGAATGGGCGCGGCCAGATCGCCCGAGGCCGTCACCTGCAGGGTGTCCGGGACTGCGTAGCGGCGGGTGTCCGCATCGGCACTGACCAGTACCGTCAGCGTGAGCGGACGTGTTCCGTCCACCTGGCGTGGCGGCTGCAGTAGCGCCACGGCGCCATGTGCGTGGAGTGGCGTCAGCAGCGCGCCGCAAACGGCGAACGCGGACAAGGCTGGAGCGACCGCGCACCGGCAGGCGGCGCGCAAGGGCACGGTGAAAGGCATGGAGCGTCGGCACGCCGCACCGAAAGCACAACCGGCATCGATCCGGTGACGCGGACGTGGCAGAAGTAGCGATGGCGGAAGCCTACCACGTGCTGTAAAGGCACCTTGTGACGAATTGTTCGCAACGGAAGACCGTAGGGCGACCAATTCGTGCCGGGATCGGCGTGGAAATCAGCCAGCAGCGCGTCGTTTGATGTCGTCGACGTACGCCTGGCCGTCAGGCGGCATGCCATTGCGCTGGGCGTTCCAGAGCATCTGGCCCAGTGCCTCCATGATCTCGTGCTGCGCCGCGTGCGGCGAATCGAGCCGGCGGCTCAGGGCCTCGTAGGCAGCGCGGATACCGGGTGGCTGGTCGATCGAAACCTGTTCGGAAATCGAAAGGTGCATCGCCAGGTGCAGGAACGGGTTGGTCTGACCGTCTTCGGGCGTGTAGTCGCGGGTGAGCGCGCCTTCCGTGTCGTCCAGCAGGGCGTGGTATTCGGGATGCTGGTCGATCCAGTCGACCGCGATTGCCTCGAGCGGCGTGAGGACATTGCCCGCTACGCGCTTCTGCCATGCTTCGCAGAAGAAACGGCGGACTTCTTCTCTTGAGGGATTGAACATGATGGCCGCTATTGTAGTGCAGCGGTCCGGATGCTGCCGATGCGGCCGGGCGCGTGAGTAGAATGCGAGCTTTCGGATCTGTGCTGCCAATATGACTGCTTCCGCCACCGGCACCCTGGGCCAGGCCCGCGACAAGTTTGCGGGCGTGCTGCTGATTGCGCTGTCCGCCAGCGCCTTCGGCGCGATGGCCATCTTCGCGCGTTTTGCGTATGCGGCCGGTGCCGATGTCTATGGGCTGCTGGCCGTGCGGTTTGTCGTCGCGGCAGTGGCGATGGGTTTCGTGATGCGGGCGCGGGGCATCGGGCTGCCGCCGCTGCGCCGTCTGCTGGCGCTGGCGGCGATGGGCGGTATCGGCTACGTCGGCCAGTCCTACTGTTTCTTCACGGCGCTCAACCATGCGCAGGCGAGTCTGGTGGCGTTGCTGCTGTATCTCTATCCGCTGTTCGTGACGCTGCTGGCGGCGGTCTTCCTCAAGGAAAAGCTGACCACGCCGGCCGTGATCGCGCTGGTGCTGTGTTCGGTCGGGGCCGGCCTGACCGTGGGCGGCGGCGAAGGCGAGCCGCTTGGGATTGCGCTGGGCGTGACCGCGGCGGTGATCTATTCGATCTACATCGTCGTGGGCGCGCGCGTGACGGCAGGCGTCAATGCCATCGCCACGACCACTGTGATCTGCTCGGCCGCTGCACTGGTCTATGTGACCGTCGGCATCTTGCGCACCGGCGCCGGGGTGCCGCCGCAGTTTCCCGCCACGGCGGGTGGATGGCTGGCCCTGCTGGCCATCGCGCTGATTTCCACCGTGCTGGCGATCCTGACGTTCTTTGCCGGGCTGCAGAAGCTGGGAGCGGCGAAGGCGTCGATGCTGTCCACGCTGGAACCCGTGGTGACCGTCGTGCTGGCAGCCGTCTTGCTGGGGGAGCATATCGGTCCCACCCAGGCCGTGGGCGGCGGGATGATCGTGCTGGGCGTCTTATGGCTCACCCGCAGGGCCAGCGGCACGCCGCCACTGGATACCGCCGACGAACGGAATTGAATGGGTTCATCAAACCGCTTGTGGGTTGATTACGCCCGCTTGGGTACAATTGCGCCTTCTTCCTTCACAGAACCCGGAAAACGCGCAATGAAATCCGTCGATCAGGCCGCCATCGCACAATTGTTCACCGAAGCCCGCACCCATAACGTGTGGCAAGACAAGCATGTGGATGATGCGCTGCTGAAGCAGATCTACGAAGCGATGAAGTTCGGCCCGACCGCCGCGAACAGCTCGCCCGCCCGAATCGTGTTTGTGAAGTCCGCCGAACAGAAGGCGCGCCTGGTGGATTGCGTGTCCGCTGGTAACGTGGAGAAGACCCGCTCGGCACCCGTGACGGCGATCATCGCGTTCGATAACGCTTTCCACGACCAGCTGCCCAAGCTGTTCCCGCACGCCGATGCCCGTGCCTGGTATGCCGGCAACGACGAAAAAATCGCGCGTGACGCGCTGATGAACAGCTCGCTGCAAGGCGGCTACTTCATCCTGGCCGCACGCGCGCTGGGCCTGGATTGCGGCCCGATGGGTGGTTTCGATGCCGCCAAGGTCAACGCCGCGTTTTTCCCCGACGGCAAGTGGTCAGTCAATTTCCTGATCAACCTGGGTTACGGCGAAGCCGAGAAACTGCACCCGCGCCTGCCGCGCCTGTCGTTCGACGAAGCCTGCCGCGTGGTCTGAGCCAGACGCCCCTCGCTGCAAACAAAAAGGCGACCCAATGGGTCGCCTTTTTCGTTCTTGCGTGCCGGCTCAGGCCGTCCATTCCTGCATCGGATTGCACGCGAGGTAGCGCACCGGTTCGGCGATACCCAGGCGGATGCGTGCCGCGTCGATCGGTTCGTTGAGCAGCCGTTCGTAGTCCTCGCCCAGCAGCCAGCCCGCGCGCCGGCCCAGCCGGTAGCCCTCCAGCACCGCCCGCGCAAAGGCCAGGCTGCGCGTCACGCGCCAGCTCTTCAGCGATGCGGCGATGGCGATGAAGGCCCAGCCCTTGCCGCCAGTCTGCGCGTAGCTGAACGCCACCAGCGCGGCTTCTCCCAGGCTTTCGTCCGCACGATATCCGGTCAGCACGTGCCAGATATCGTGGATGTCGCGGGTCCGCCGGCCAAACCACATATAGGCGTCCTCGACGATCGGCTCCTGGTTCAGGTTCGAAACCTTGGCCAGACCGTCGGCGCTGTAGCCGGTTTTTTCCAGGAAGGCGCGATATGTGGCGCCGACCGTGCCGGGTGCAAAGCTGGCGATATAGGCAGGGTCCGACAGCTTTTCCGCAAGCTCGATGCGCTGGTAGGCCATGCGCCGGCCGTCTGGCGTGCCGAGCAGGCGGCTGTAGTTCCTGGGCATCGACGGGCCGTTCAGCGCGCGCATGATCTTGAAGACCTGCTCGGTGTCGTTGCCGTCCGCCAGCAGTTTGCGGATGGCCTGAAACGCGGTACCCAGGTCGCGCCTGTATGGGTTGAAACCGGTGGAAGAAGCCATGTCGGGTTTCCTTTCGGTATTGGCGGGTCAGGCGGTTGCCGGTTCACGCAGCCTGGCGGCCGCGGTGCGCACGAAATCGACGCTGGTATCGATGGCGGTGACTGGCAGCATATGCCCCCCGGTGACCAATGTCAGCCGGGCGGTAGGCAGCCTGGCGACGAAGGCCTCGCCATTCTTGCGATAGTCGAGGATACGGTCTTCACGCCCGTAGAGGATGCTGACCGGCACGCAAAGCGCTTCGTATTGCGCCACCAGCGGCGGCAGGCTGTGCGCGGCGCCTATCAGATCCTCCGAGGCGCCAAGGAAATGGCCGGGCCGCAACGCCAGCAGACCGCCGCCGCGTGTGGGAAAGTCGGCCGGCACGGCATCGGGGCCGAAGACGATGTCCATGACCTGTTCGCGATTGCGGATCGACATCGGAATCAGCAACGTCCATGCGATCAGCTTGCGCATCGCCGCGCTGGGGATCGTCATGGCCTTGAAGACCGGCGAAATCTCTTCGGGCGGGTGCGTCAGCGGTGCGATCAGTGCCAGTCCGCCCACTTGCTCCGGATGATAGGTGGCCAGCGCCAGCGCAATCGCGCCGCCGAGCGAATGGCCGACCACGAGCGGTTTTTCCAGCCCCAGCTTGCCGATCAACGCGGCCAGCGTGTCGGCCTGCGCGCGCAGATCGGCGGGCGCGCCTGGCGTGCGCGTCGACCAGCCAGCGGCCGGGCGATCGACGGCGATCACGCGAAAGTCCTTCGCCAGCGGCGCGACCATCCCGTAGTCGAAGTTGGCGAGTTGCCCGGACAGGCCATGCACGAGCAGCACCAGTTGCCCCTGGCCTTGTTCGACCACGTGCAGGCGCGCGCCCGGAACATCGATAAAGCGGCCCGTTGGCGGCAAGCCGGCCTCGATCTTCCGCACGGTGCTTCGGGTGAACAGGAAGAGCAGGCCGAGCAGCGCTACGGCCAGAGCCGCCACGATGGCGATCAGCATCAAGAGGATGTTCAAGATTGAGCCTCGGCAAGCGGGTCGTTGTTTGGCATCGCGGCGGCCTCTACGCGGTCGAAGCGCAGCACGCCGTCGTCGATACGGCCATGACGGATCGTCAGCATGTCCATCAGGTAATTCTGATACACGCGCCACGGTTTGCGGTGTCCCTGTTTCGGCAGCACCGAGGCAGCGCGCTGCACGTACCCCGACGAGAAATCAAGGAACGGCACCGTTTGCACCGACGAATCGATCTCCGGCATGGCGATCCGGTAGCCGCGCCGGTCCATGAACCGGAGCAGGCGGCAGACGTACTCGGCGGTGAGGTCGGCCTTGAGCGTCCACGACGCATTGGTGTAGCCGAATGCCAGCACCAGGTTCGGCACGTTGCCCAGCATCATGCCCTTGTACGCGAGCGATTCGGATGGGCGGCGCGACTGGCCGTCGACGGTCAGCGCGATATCGCCGAGCATGTTCAGCTTCAGTCCGGTGGCCACGACCACGATGTCGGCCGGCAGCGTCTGTCCGGACTTCAGCTCGATGCCATCGGCGGTAAATCGTTCGATCTGATCGGTGACTACCGACGCGCGGCCATCGCGGATTTCGCGGAACAGGTCGCCATCGGGCACCAGGCAGACGCGCTGGTCCCAAGGGTTGTAGCGCGGCGTGAAATGGGTGCCCACGTCGAAACCCGGAGCAAGCTGGGCGGCCGCCATGCCGACGATGCGTTCCTTGACCTTGGCGGGGCGCCGGCGCGCAAGCTGGAACAGGAACATGCCCAGCAGCACGTTCTTCCAGCGCGTGGCGCGGTAGGCCAGATGCTCGGGCAGCACGCGCCGCAGCTTGTGCGCGATGGCGTCTTCGCCGGGGCGGGTGACGATATACGTGGGCGAGCGCTGGAGCATGGTCACGTGCGCCGCCGTTGCCGACATGGCTGGTACCAGTGTGACGGCGGTGGCGCCGCTGCCGATCACCACCACGCGCTTGCCGGCGTAGTCCAGGGTCGGGTCCCAGAACTGCGGATGCACCATCCGTCCCTGGAATGCTTCCTCGCCCGGAAAGGCGGGGCGGTGGCCTTCGGCATAGCTGTAGTAGCCCGCGCACACGTAGAGCATGCGGGCGCGCAGCCGCTGGCGGCTGCCGTCGGCCGCGCGTTCCGCTTCGATGGTCCAGCAGGCTTCGGCGCTGTGCCAGGCGGCGCCCACGGCCTTGTGGCCAAAGCGGATGTGCCGCGTAATGCCGGCTTCCTCTGCGGTTTCGCGGATATAGGCCAGGATCGACGGTCCGTCGGCAATGGCTTTGGCGCCGCGCCAGGGCTTGAAGCGGTAGCCCAGCGTGTACATGTCCGAGTCCGATCGGATGCCTGGGTAGCGGAACAGATCCCAGGTGCCGCCGACGGCATCGCGGGCCTCCAGGATGGCGAAGCGCTTGTCCGGGCAGCGCTGCTGCAGTTGCCGGGCGGCGCCGATGCCGGACAGGCCGGCGCCAACGATCAGGACATCCAGAACATCGTCATCGGGACTTTGAGGGCGCATGACGGCTACCGGGGGCAAGTTGGTATTCTGACAACATAGGTTGTCAGAAGCCATCTGACAATAGGGAATGTCATAATGGCCGCCATGACCACCGAGCTATCTCCCGCCCGCCGCTACCGTGGCGCCGAAGCCGAAGAACGCCGCGCCCAGCGGCGCGAGCAGTTGATTGCCGCCGCCGTGCAGGTCTACGGCGAGCGGGGTTATCAGAACGCCACGGTCAAGGCCGTGTGCGAGGCCGCCGGCCTGACCGAGCGCTATTTCTATGAATCGTTCGCCAACAGCGAGGCATTGCTGCTGGCATCGTATGAAACGGTCACACACCGGTTGCTTCAAACGCTGGTGCGAGCAGGAGAGGAGGCCGGTGGCGATGGCGAACATCGCGCGCTGGCCATGTTGCGGGCCTATTTTGGCGCGCTGCAATGCGAGCCGCGCTCGGCGCGCGTGTTCCTGGTGGAAATCCGTGGGGTCAGCAAGCTCGTGGATGAGGCGCTGGCGGTGTCCCTCTGCGACTTCGGTGCGCTACTGGCCCGGACACTGATGCGGCCCGGCACGCCCGTCGATCCGATGCTGGCCGCCGGCGTGGCCGGCGGGGTGGTGCATGTGGCGCTGTACTGGATTCGCAGTGGCTATGCACCCGACGTCGATACCGTGGCGCGCACCGCGCTTCAGCTTGCGCTGGTACTCAGGCAGGACTAGCGCAATCAGACATTCGGGGCCGGCGTCTTCGGCTTGAATTCGCAGAGCGGCTCGATGGCGCAATGCCAGCATTCGGGCTTGCGCGCCTTGCAGACGTAGCGGCCATGCAGAATCAGCCAGTGGTGCGCATCGTGCAGGAACTCGGTCGGCGTCACCTTCAGCAGCTTCTGCTCGACGGCGTCGGGGTTCTTGCCCGGCGCCAGGCCGGTGCGGTTTGCCACGCGAAAGATATGCGTGTCGACGGCAATCGTCGGCTGGCCGAACGCCACGTTGAGCACTACGTTGGCGGTCTTTCGACCCACGCCCGGCAGCGCTTCGAGTGCCTCGCGCACGGGCGGCACCTTGCCTCCATGCTGCTCCACGAGGATGCGGCAGGTCTCCATCACATGCTTGGCCTTGGTCTTGTACAGGCCGATCGTCTTGATGTATTCGATCAACCCGGCTTCACCGAGATCCAGGATCTGCTGCGGGGTATGGGCCACGGGATACAGCTTGCGTGTGGCCTTGTTCACGCCCACGTCCGTCGCTTGGGCGGAAAGCAGCACCGCAATCAGCAATTCGAATGGCGAGCTGTACTCCAGCTCAGTCTCCGGATTCGGATTGACCTCACGCAAGGTCTCGAAGATGGCAAGGCGCTTCGCAGGATTCATGACTGGGAATCGTCGTTGTCGCTGTTATCGTTCTGGTCGGGCTTGTCTGTAAGGCCGAGCTTTGCACGGCGCGCTTCGGCGGCATCGATCTGGGCCTGCACTGCCGGCGAAACGTCCTCGGTGTTGCGCGGCTGGACGGCGGCCGCCTTCTGGCGCGCGCGTTCGATAGCGGCCTGGATGATGGCTTTCTTGCGTGCCTGGGCAGCCTGTTCCGCTTCACTGGCGGCATTCTCCGCTTGCAACGCTTCGAGCTTGGCTGCGGCCTTGGCCGCCAGGCGCGCATCGTTTTCCTCGCGCTCGCGCACCAGGCGGGCCTTGTGCAATACGTAGCGATTGCGCGCGGCGTCGGCGTGTTCCTGGGACCATGCGGCCCAGCCGGTCTTTTCGCCGGTGACCGGGATCATGTCGATGCAGTCGACCGGGCAGGGGGCCACGCAAAGGTCGCAGCCGGTGCACCAGTCGGGCAGCACGGTGTGCATCTGCTTGGGCGCGCCGACGATGGCATCGACCGGGCAGGCCTGGATGCAGAGCGTGCAGCCGATGCACAGCGATTCATCGATGCGGGCCACCGCGCGCGGTTGTTCCGTGCCGCGCTCGGGATCGAGCGGCTGCGGTGCGACGTTCAGCAAGGCGGACAGCCGGACAGTGCCCTCGGCGCCGCCCGGCGGGCAGCGGTTGCTTGCCGCCTCGCCCGCAGCCAGGGCTTCGGCATACGGCCGGCAGCCGTCGAACCCGCATTTGGTGCACTGGGTTTGGGGCAGCAGGGCTTCAAGGCGGTCTGCCAGGCTGACGCCGCCGGCAGGGGATGAGAGGGAACTGGTCACGACTGCACAACTGCAAATGAGAAATCGGGGGACGACTGGCGTCTGGCACGCCTCTGTGGACGTGTGCGCGGCAAGGATTATCCCCGATTTCGCGGCGGTGCAGAAAAGGCGATCATGCCGCGTCACCCGTATGGGACGGGAGCCTGATTCCGGGTGACGGGCTGTGCCATAATCCGCGCAACTGACAGATCAGATATTCATGTCGAACGAGCCAAAAACCAAGCGGGATCCTGAAGGCACGCGCCGGCGCATCATGGCCGCCGCCACCGAGGAATTTGCCAAGGGCGGACTGGCCGGCGCACGCGTCGACCAGATCGCGCGACGCGCCGAGACCAACGAACGCATGCTGTATTACTACTACGGCAGCAAGGAGGGCCTGTTCCTGGCCGTGCTTGAAAAACAGTACGCCGAATTTCGCGCGGCCGAGGAGCAGCTGCATATCACCGACGAAGACCCAGTGGCAGGGGTTCGCACGCTGGCACGCTTTGTCTGGGACTGGTACTACGCGCACCCGGAGTTCATCCGGCTGGTGAACAGCGAGAACCTGCACGAGGCGCGCCATCTGAAGAAGTCGGCGCAATTGCATCAGCTGATCAATCCCGTGGTGGATGTGCTTGCGGAGATCATTCGGCGCGGACAGAAGCAGGGCGTGTTCCGCGACAATATCGACGTGCCGCAGTTTTACCTGACGATTTCGGCGCTGGGCTACTACGTGCTGTCCAACCGGTACACCATCAGCGCGGTTATTGGCCGCGACGTGGCCTCGGAAGAAGAACACGCACGGTTTGCCGATCTGCATACCGATATGCTGCTGTCGTACCTGACAAACCGTTAAGTCCGCATCCCCAAGCCGCGCAGAAATGCAAAACGCCCGCGAGAATCGCGGGCGTTTCGTTTTTACGGTCTGGGCGCGTGAGCGTCCGGGCTATCAGGCTTTCTCGTGCTTGCGGATGAAGTCACGCAGCTCCGGATAGATATTGTCGCGCCAGCGGCGGCCCGAGAAGATCCCGTAGTGGCCGCATTTGGGAGCGGTCACGTGTTGCTTGCGGGCCTTCGGGATGCCTGCGCACAGATCGTGCGCGGCCGCGGTCTGGCCGGCGCCCGAGATATCGTCGAGTTCGCCTTCGATCGTCAGAAGCGCTGTGCTCTTGATGTCCTGCGGGCGGACCGGGTTCCCGTCGATTTCCCACGTGCCGTTGGCCAGGCGGAATTCCTGGAACACTTCGCGGATCGTGTCGAGGTAGTACTCCGCTGCCATGTCCAGCACGGCGTTGTACTCGTCGTAGAAGCGCACGTGCGCATCGGCGTCGTCGGCATCGCCCTCGATCAGGCTCAGATAATAGTCATAGTGCGACGACAGATGGCGGTCCGGATTCATCGCCACGAAGCCTGCGTGCTGCAGGAAGCCAGGGTAGACCTTGCGGCCGTGGCCCGGATAGTTCGCCGGCACCGTGTAGATGACGTTGTTCTCGAACCATTCGTACGATTTGTTCGTCGCCAGCGAGTTGACCGCGGTGGGACTCTTCCGGGCGTCGATCGGGCCGCCCATCATCGTCATCGTGCGTGGCGTTTTCTCGCCGGCCGAGGCCATCAGCGAGATCGCGGCCAGCACCGGCACAGTTGGCTGGCACACCGAAATCACATGCAGGTTATTCGCGCCGATATGGCGGATGAATTCCTGGATGTAGTAGATGTAGTCCGACAGATGGAAGGCGCCATGTTCGGACGGGACCATGCGGGCGTCGACCCAGTCGGTCACGTAGACCTTGTGGTCCTGCAGCAGCGTCCGCACGGTGTCGCGCAGCAGCGTGGCATGGTGGCCCGACAGCGGCGCGCAGACCAGCACGATCGGCTCGTCCTTCAGCAGCTTGATGGTCTCGGGATCGTCGGCGTACCGTTTGAAGCGGACCAGCTTGCAAAATGGCTTTTCAAGCACAGTCTGCTCGACAATCGGGATTTCGCGGCCATTGGAGCGGACGCTCTTGATGCCGAATTCCGGTTTCTCGTATTCCTTGCCGAGCCGGTAAAGCAGCTCGTAGCCAGCGGCCATCCTGGGGGCGCCAGGAATCAGCGAGAGGGGGCTGAGGGGATTTACAAACGTCTTGGCGGTCGCCTGGGCCCACGCGGTCAGCGGGTTCAGCATCGAGCGCTGGAATTCATGCAGTTGGTAAAGCATGCCGGTACCTGTCTAACCTTTCTTGTCGCGAGTGCTTGTCGCGCAACGATTATGCCTGCAATCGAACGATCGTGCTCTGCAGCATATGTCTTGAAGTTACTTCGTTAGGCGACGAAGACAATAGGACATTGGCGCTAATTCTGGATGACAGGGGCCGAGAGAAACAAAAAAGGCGCCCCGAGTGGCCTCTGGGTCGCCTTTTGCTGCTGACAGCGGGTCAGGTGTTGCTTTTTAGTACACGGCGGCGATGGCGTTGACCACGGCGTCGATGTTGCGGCTGTTCAGCGCAGCCACGCAGATGCGGCCGGTGCCCACGGCATAGATGCCATGCTCGTTGCGCAGGCGGTCAACCTGGGCGGACGTCAGGCCCGAGTACGAGAACATGCCGCGCTGCGCCTTGACGAACGAGAAGTCGCCCGGAACGCCCTTGGCGGCCAGCTTGTCCACCAGCGCATTGCGCATCAGCTTGATGCGGTCGCGCATTTCGCCCAGTTCCTGCTCCCACATGGCGCGCAGTTCCGGGCTGTTCAGCACGGTGGCCACCACGGTGCCGCCGTGGGTGGGCGGGTTCGAATAGTTCGTGCGGATGACACGCTTGATCTGCGACATCACGCGCTGGGCTTCTTCCTTACCCGTGGTGACGATCGACAGGGCGCCCACGCGCTCGCCATACAGCGAGAAGCTCTTCGAGAACGAGCTGGACACGAAGAACGGCAGGCCCGACTCGGCGAACAGGCGTACGGCGGCGCCATCCGGCTCGATGCCGTCGGCAAAACCCTGGTATGCCATGTCCAGGAACGGGATCAGGTTACGTTCCTTGACCAGTTCCACCACCTGCTTCCACTGGGCGTCGTTCAGGTCCACGCCGGTCGGGTTGTGGCAGCAGGCGTGCAGCACGACGATCGTGTTGGCCGGGTACGACTTCAGCGATTCCACCATGCCGGCGAAGTTCAGGCCGTGCGAAGGCGCGTCGTAGTAGGCGTAGTTGACCACCGTGAAGCCGGCGGATTCGAACAGCGCGCGGTGGTTTTCCCAGCTCGGATCGCTGATGGCGACCGATGCGTTCGGGTACAGGCGCTTCAGGAAGTCGGCGCCGATCTTCAGGGCGCCGGTGCCTCCAAGTGCCTGTGCCGTCACCACGCGGCCTTCGGCGATCAGCGACGAATCCTTGCCGAACAGCAGCGTCTGGACGGCCTGGTCGTAGGCGGCGATGCCTTCGATGGGCAGGTAGCCACGCGGCGTGGCGGTGGCCAGGCGGGCCTTTTCGGCTTCCTGCACAGCGCGCAGCAGCGGAATTTTCCCTTCGTCGGTGAAGTACACGCCAACGCCCAGATTCACCTTGGTGGCACGGGTATCGGCATTGAATGCTTCATTCAGGCCCAGGATCGGGTCGCGCGGGGCCATCTCGACGGCAGAAAACAAACTCATTTGGGATCTCGTGGTCAGCTGTGTAACAAAACGGAGGGCGTAGAATGCTTCGAACTGCGCTGCGGCTGCGGCGGCTGGCTCCTGACACTACTGACAGAACCTGACAGCATGCCTCAGGCAAACTGGGCTTGAACCGATCCGCGCAACCCCAAGATTCTAGCGTATCCCGCCAGTATTCCTCAGGTTTTTCCCTACGTTTATGACGAATCTCGCTGAAGTCGCCCCGCCCCTGGATGAAGATAAATTCGTCACTTTCCCGGGGTCGCCGTTCCAGCTTTACCAGCCGTTTCCGCCCGCGGGCGACCAGCCTGAAGCCATCCGCCAACTGGTGGAGGGGGTCGAGGACGGCCTGTCATTCCAGACGCTGCTGGGCGTGACCGGGTCAGGCAAGACGTTCACGATGGCCAATGTGATCGCCCGCATGGGACGGCCGGCAATCGTCTTCGCGCCGAACAAGACCCTGGCGGCGCAGCTGTATTCGGAATTCCGTGAGTTCTTTCCGCGCAATGCGGTCGAGTACTTCGTCAGCTACTACGACTACTACCAGCCCGAGGCGTACGTACCGCAGCGCGACCTGTTCATCGAAAAAGACTCGTCGATCAACGAGCATATCGAGCAGATGCGGCTGTCGGCTACCAAGAGCCTGCTGGAGCGCAGGGACACGATCATCGTGGCGACGGTGTCGGCGATCTACGGTATTGGCAATCCAAGCGAATACCATCAGATGATTCTCACGTTGCGCACCGGCGACAAGCTTAGCCAGCGGGACATCATCGCGCGCCTGATCGCGATGCAGTACACGCGCAACGAGACCGACTTCCAGCGCGGCTCCTTCCGCGTGCGTGGCGACACCCTCGATATCTTTCCGGCGGAGCACGCCGAAATGGCCGTGCGCGTGGAGCTGTTCGACGACGAGGTGGATTCGCTGCAGTTCTTCGATCCGCTGACCGGCCGCGTGCGCCAGAAGATTCCGCGCTTCACCGTCTATCCGTCGAGCCACTACGTGACGCCGCGTGAAACGGTGCTGCGCGCGATCGAGGACATCAAGGTCGAACTGCGCGAGCGGCTGGATTTCTTCTACAAGGAAAACCGGCTCGTGGAAGCGCAGCGGCTGGAGCAGCGCACGCGCTTTGACCTGGAGATGCTCTCGGAGCTTGGTTTCTGCAAGGGCATCGAAAACTATTCGCGGCACCTGTCGGGCGCGAAGCCGGGCGAGCCGCCGCCGACGCTGGTCGACTACCTGCCGCCCGATGCGCTGATGTTCCTCGATGAATCGCACGTTCTGATCGGCCAGCTGAACGGCATGTACAACGGTGACCGCGCGCGCAAGACCACGCTGGTGGAATACGGTTTTCGCCTGCCCTCGGCGCTGGACAACCGGCCGCTCAAGTTCGACGAATACGAGCGCAAGATGCGGCAGGCGGTGTTTGTGACGGCTACCCCCGCCGCGTACGAGCGGGACCACGCGGGGCAGGTGGTGGAGCAGGTGGTCCGGCCGACCGGGCTGGTCGATCCGGTGATCCATGTGCGGCCCGCCACCACGCAGGTGGATGACCTGCTCAGCGAGATTCATTCGCGCGTGCAGGTCAACGAGCGGGTGCTGGTGACCACGCTGACCAAGCGCATGGCGGAGCAGTTGACCGAGTTCCTGTCCGAGAATGGCGTCAAGGTGCGATACCTGCATTCGGACATCGACACGGTCGAGCGGGTGGAAATCATCCGCGACCTGCGCCTGGGCACGTTCGACGTGCTGGTCGGGATCAACCTGCTGCGCGAGGGTCTGGATATTCCCGAGGTGGCGCTGGTTGCGATCCTCGACGCCGACAAGGAGGGCTTCCTGCGCGCGGAGCGGTCGCTGATCCAGACCATCGGGCGCGCGGCGCGTAACGTCAATGGCACGGCCATCCTGTACGCGGACCGGATGACCGATTCGATGAAGGTGGCCATCAGCGAAACCGAGCGCCGCCGCACCAGGCAGATGGAGTTCAACGAGGCCAATGGCATCGTGCCGCGTGGCGTGGTGAAGCGGATCAAGGACATCATCGATGGTGTCTACGATGCGGACGAGGTCAAGGCGGAGCTGAGCGCGCAGGCCGAGCGCGCCAAATACGAGGACATGAGCGAAAAGCAGGTGGCCAAGGAGATCAAGCGTCTGGAAAAGCAGATGCTCGATCACGCCAAGAATCTGGAGTTCGAAAAGGCCGCGCAGGTGCGCGACCAGCTGGCCAAGCTGCGGGCGCAGGTGTTCGGCGCGGGCGCGGAAGGCGATCACCTTTGAGCGCTGGCAAGCCGGGCAGGCCCGAATGGGCACGGTGCGCCACGGCATCCTATAGTGGTTAGGCAGTCCGCCGCGGGCGGCGGGGCGCCGGATCACGAACCAGAGGAGTGTGCCGTGGTGACACAGTTCGAATATGGTGGTTATGCGGTGGTGGCCCGCGCGATTCCGCGAGCGGGCGGTGGGTTTGCCGGGGTGCTGACCATTGCGGATGCCTTTGGCGAGCCCGGCGGGCCGACATTTGAAACGGAAACCGGCTCGGCGGAAACGCCAGAGGCAGCGCTTGCCTTGGCAGAAGCCGAAGCCATGCGAACAATTGATGCCGGCGAGGTAAGCTGAGCTCCCAAAACAGCCGGCACGGCAGGAGACACACTGATGTCCTACAGCAGTGAATGGAAGAAGAGGGTTTTCGAGACGCACGAAATCCAGGTGCTGGTGAAACCCCGGTCGCCAATCGAATGGGATTACACGGTGCGGGTGTGCCGCAAGGGCACGAATATCCGCGCCGCCGACACGCTCGTGGAGACATCCCCGCCGACGGAACACTACAAGACGCCTGAAACCGCCGAGGCTGCCGGTTTTGCGCGTGGCAAGCAGCTGGCGGAACGGCTCTAGCGAAATTTCGCACGCGGCGTTCGGAGGCGAGGCGGTAAAATCGCGCCGATGAAAAAATACGCCATCCTGATGTGTTGCATGGGCAATATCTGCCGTTCCCCCACGGCGGAGGGCGTGCTGCGCGCCAAACTCCAGTCCGCCGGACTGGCCGACAGGATCGAGCTCGATTCCGCGGGCACCCATGACTATCACGTGGGCCGTGCTCCCGATGCACGCAGCCAGCGCCATGCGCTGCGGCGCGGTTACGACCTCTCCGCACTGCGCGCACGCCAGGTGGGCGTAGCGGATTTCGACCGGTTCGACCTCGTGCTGGCGATGGACCTCGATAACATGGCCGCGCTGCGCCGGCTGCATCCCGAGGTCAGCCCCGACAAGCTGCGGCTGCTGATGAGCTTTGCCACCCGTCATCGCGCCGAGGAGGTGCCCGATCCGTATTACGGTGAAGGCGATGGCTTCGAGCAGGTGCTGGATTACGTGGAAGATGCCTGCGACGGCGTCGTGGCGATGCTCAGGCGTGAGCTGGAGTGACGCGCACCGCGTGCGCTGCCATGCGAAAGATCAATGTAGCGCACTTCTCGTGGCCGATGTCCTAAGCTCGGCCGATTCATCGTTATCGCTGGCGGAATAGTGCGTTGTCGGACAGGGAACTTGACTGATTTAGTCGGGATATCTTAAACTCGACCGAAATTCTCAAGTATTCCCTCTCCCCGAGCATCATGAGACTGACCACCAAAGGCCGCTTTGCGGTAACCGCCATGATCGACCTGGCCATGCGCCAGGATCAAGGTCCTGTCACCCTGGCAGGCATCAGTCAGCGTCAGAAGATTTCCCTGTCGTATCTGGAGCAGCTGTTTGGCAAGCTGCGCCGGCACGAGATCGTGGAAAGCGTACGCGGCCCGGGCGGCGGGTACAGCCTCGCGCGCAAGGCGGAGGACGTCACGGTGGCGGACATCATCATCGCCGTGGACGAACCGCTCGATGCCACGCAGTGCGGTGGAAAGGGCAATTGTAACGGAGACGACGGATCCGGGCGCTGCATGACCCACGAGTTGTGGGCCACGCTGAACCAGAAGATGGTCGAATATCTGGACTCCGTCTCGTTGAAGAATCTCGTTGACCAGCAGCGTGCCCGCCAGCCGGCGGTCCTGCACGACATGCGCGAAGACGCCGCGCAGCAGCCGGTGACCGTTTCACGCAGCAAGGCCGACAAGCAGGAAAAACCGGCCCGCGCCCGCATGGTCAACTCGGTGTTCAGTCTTGCCCAGTCCTAAGCAAGATTGAATTACCTGCACTAAACTATCGGTAGGCAGTACGCGATTAGCGATCCCTATAAGGCAGTCATAAGATGAGCACCACCCCACATTTCCCGATCTACATGGATTACTCGGCCACCACGCCGGTGGACCCGCGCGTGGCGGACAAGATGATTCCGTACCTGCGCGAGCAGTTTGGCAATCCGGCATCGCGCAGCCACGCTTATGGCTGGGACGCCGAGCGCGCCGTGGAAGAGGCGCGCGAGCAGGTGGCGGCGCTGGTGGGTGCCGATCCCCGCGAGATCGTTTGGACGTCGGGTGCCACCGAGTCGAATAACCTCGCCATCAAGGGCGCGGCCAATTTCTACTCGGGCAAGGGACGCCACATCATCACCGTCAAGACCGAGCACAAGGCCGTGCTGGACACCACGCGTGAGCTGGAGCGCCAGGGCTTTGAGGTGACCTACCTCGACGTCAAGGACGACGGCCTGATCGACATGGACGTGTTCAAGCAGGCGATCCGCCCGGACACGATCCTGGTGTCGGTGATGCTGGTGAACAATGAGATCGGCGTGATCCAGGACGTCGAGCAGATCGGCGAAATTTGCCGCGAGAAGGGCGTCATTTTCCACTGCGACGCGGCCCAGGCTACCGGCAAGGTGGCAATCGACCTGGCCACGCTGAAGTGCGACCTGATGTCGTTCTCGGCCCACAAGACGTATGGCCCGAAGGGTATCGGCGCGCTGTACGTACGCCGCAAGCCGCGCATCCGTATCGAGGCGCAGATGCATGGTGGCGGTCACGAGCGCGGTATGCGTTCGGGCACGCTGGCCACGCATCAGATCGTCGGCATGGGCGAAGCATTCCGCTTGGCCCGCGAGGAAATGGCCACCGAGAATGAGCGTATCCGCATGCTGCGTGATCGCCTGTGGAACGGCCTGTCGTCGATGGAAGAGGTGTACCTGAACGGCTCGATGGAACACCGCGTGCCGCACAACCTGAATGTCAGCTTCAACTTCGTCGAAGGCGAGTCGCTGATCATGGCCATCAAGGATGTGGCCGTGTCGTCGGGTTCGGCCTGCACGTCGGCGTCGCTGGAGCCTTCGTACGTGTTGCGTGCCCTGGGCCGCAATGATGAACTCGCACATAGCTCGATCCGCTTCACGGTTGGCCGTTTTACGACCGAAGCCGAGGTCGACTACACCGTCGAGCTGCTCAAGAACAAGATCGGCAAGCTGCGCGACCTGTCGCCGCTCTGGGAAATGTTCAAGGACGGCGTCGACCTGAATTCGATCCAGTGGGCCGCGCACTGATTGCGATCCACGGCAAAAACAAGAACCCCATAAAGATTCGTCAGAGGTAACCAAAATGTCTTACAGCAACAAGGTTCTCGACCACTATGAAAATCCGCGCAACGTCGGTTCGTTCGACAAGAACGACGACGCGGTGGGCACCGGCATGGTCGGCGCTCCGGCCTGCGGCGACGTGATGAAGCTGCAGATCAAGGTGAATGAGTCGGGCGTGATCGAAGACGCCAAGTTCAAGACCTACGGCTGCGGCTCGGCAATTGCCTCGTCGTCGCTGGTGACCGAATGGGTCAAGGGCAAGACCGTGGATCAGGCGCTGGAGATCAAGAACACCCAGATCGCCGAGGAACTGGCGCTGCCGCCGGTGAAGATCCACTGCTCGATCCTGGCGGAAGACGCCATCAAGGCGGCCGTCGAGGACTACAAGAAGAAGCACGGCGGCGCCGAGCAGAAGGCTGCCTGAGCGGGTTAGTCCGCGTCAGACAGGTTGGCATGGCCGCGCGCGATGCGGTATCGCGCGTGGCGTTCGACAGCAAGGCAAAGATGATCACGATGACCGAAAAGGCGGCGAAACACGTTTCCCGCTACCTGGAGCGCCGCGGCAAGGGCCTTGGCCTGCGCGTGGGCGTGAAGACTACCGGCTGCTCGGGCCTGGCGTACAAGCTGGAGTACGTGGACGAGCTGCACCCGGAGGACCAGGTGTTCGAGACGCATGGCATCAAGGTGATCGTGGATCCGAAGAGCCTGCCGTACATCGACGGTACCGAACTGGACTTCGCGCGCGAAGGGTTGAACGAAGGCTTCAAGTTCAACAATCCGAACGTCAAGGACGAGTGCGGCTGCGGCGAGTCGTTCCGGGTCTGATGGCCTGTGCCGCTCCCGGATCGGCAACCGATGCGAGGGCGGCAACACGACAAGGGGCGGCATGACCGCTCCTTTTTGTTGTGACTGTTTTGGAAACACGCGCTTTGAAAGACGATTTTTTCTCGCTGTTTGGACTACCTGCCCGATACGAAGTGGACGATGCCGCGTTGGACGCGGCTTATCGCACCGTCCAGTCGCAAGCGCATCCGGACCGCTTTGCCAATGCCGGCGATGCCGAGCGGCGCGTGGCCATGCAGTGGGCCGCGCACGCCAACGAGGCCTATCGCACGTTGCGTCAGCCGCTGAAGCGCGCCATCTACCTGCTGCATCTGCGTGGCGTGGACATCCAGGCCGAAAGCAATACGGCAATGGCGCCGTCGTTCCTGATGCAGCAGATGGAATGGCGCGAAGCGTTGCAGGAAGCGGCGGAAGCGCGTGACGTTGGTCAGCTCGACAACCTGCTGCGCGACCTGCGCCAGGAAAAGCGCGAGCGCCACGCAGCCCTTGGCGCGTTGCTCGATGCCGGTGACAACGAAGCTGCCGGCGCCGCCGCGCGCCAGCTGATGTTTATCGAAAAGATCGAACACGACGCCAGCGAGGCGATCGATCGGCTCGAAGATTAGAAGATTCTCATGGCACTGCTCCAGATTTCCGAACCCGGCATGTCGCCCGCGCCGCATCAGCGCCGGCTGGCCGTTGGTATCGACCTTGGCACCACCAACTCGCTGGTGGCGGCCGTGCGCAACAGCATTCCCGAAGTCCTGCCCGACGACGATGGCCGCTCGCTGCTGCCGTCGGTGGTGCGCTACCTGCCCAGCGGCAACGCGCATATCGGCTACAAGGCCCAGGACGAAGCGGTGCGCGACCCCAAGAACACGATCATTTCCGTGAAGCGTTTCATGGGGCGCGGTCTGCGTGACGTCACGAACATCGAGCACAGCCCGTACGACTTTGTCGATGCGCCGGGCATGGTGCAGCTCAAGACGGTAGCCGGCATCAAGAGTCCGGTGGAAGTCTCGGCCGAGATCCTGGCCACGCTGCGCCAGCGCGCCGAAGACTCGCTCGGCGATGAGCTGGTCGGCGCCGTGATCACGGTGCCCGCATACTTTGACGATGCGCAGCGCCAGGCCACGAAGGACGCCGCGCAACTGGCCGGCATCGACGTGCTGCGCCTGCTCAACGAGCCGACCGCGGCGGCCATCGCCTACGGCCTGGACAACGCGGCCGAAGGCATCTACGCCGTGTACGACCTCGGTGGCGGCACCTTCGACATCTCGGTGCTCAAGCTGACCAAGGGTGTGTTCGAAGTGATGTCGACCGGTGGCGACTCCGCGCTGGGCGGCGACGACTTCGATCAGCGCCTGCTGTGCTGGATCGTCGAACAGGCCAGCTTGCAACCGCTGTCGGCGGAAGACACGCGCCTGCTGATGGTGCGCGCTCGCGCGGCCAAGGAAGCGCTTTCCGCCAGCGACAGCACGGTCATCGACGCGGTGCTGACCACGGGCGAAATCGTTCATCTGCCGCTGGACGCGCAGACGTTCATCGAGATTACGGCCAATCTGGTTCAGAAGACGCTGACCCCGGTGCGCAAGGCATTGCGCGATGCCGGTGTCACGCCCGACGACGTGAAGGGTGTGGTTCTGGTCGGCGGCGCGACGCGCATGCCGGCGATCCGCAAGGCCGTGGGCGAGTATTTCGGTCAGCAACCGCTGACCAATCTGGACCCGGACAAGGTCGTGGCGCTGGGCGCCGCCATGCAGGCCAACCTGCTGGCCGGCAATCACGCGCCTGGCGAGGACTGGCTGCTGCTCGACGTGATTCCGCTGTCGCTGGGCGTGGAGACGATGGGTGGTCTGGTCGAGAAGATCATCCCGCGCAACAGCACGATTCCCGTGGCGCGTGCGCAGGAATTCACGACCTTCAAGGATGGCCAGACGGCGATGGCCATCCACGTGCTGCAGGGCGAGCGCGAGCTGGCCAGCGACTGCCGCTCGCTGGCGCGCTTCGAGTTGCGGGGCATTCCGCCGATGGTGGCGGGGGCCGCGCGCATCCGCGTGACTTACCAGGTGGATGCCGACGGCCTGCTGTCGGTGGCGGCGCGCGAAACCAATTCGGGCGTGGAAGCTTCGGTATCGGTCAAGCCGTCGTACGGTCTGGCCGATGACGATATCGCGCGCATGCTGCAGGAGAGCTTCCGCGAGGCCGAGCACGACATGAAGAGTCGCGCATTGGCCGAGGAGCGCGTCGAAGCCGAGCGGCTGGTCGAGGCCACCATGCGTGCGCTGGAAGTCGATGGCGACCTGCTGTCCGCCGACGAACGTGTCGCCGTGGACGCGCTGATCGCCAAGGTGAGCGAGATTGCCCGCGGCGAAGACCATCGCGCGATCAAGGCAGCCGTGGAGCAGTTGTCGCACGGCACGGACGAATTTGCCGCACGCCGCATGGACCGCTCCATCAAGAGCGCTCTGGCCGGAAAGAAGGTGCAGGAGCTTGGCTGATCGCCGCTGCTGCAACCCAAAGAGAGAACAGGATAGAAATGCCACAGATCATCGTTTTGCCCCACGTCGAGTTGTGTCCCGAGGGCGCTGTCTTTGAAGCCAGCTCCGGCACCAGCATTTGCGACGCGCTGCTGAAGAACGGTATCGAAATCGAGCACGCTTGCGAAAAATCGTGCGCTTGCACCACGTGCCACGTGGTTGTGCGCGAGGGTTTCAACTCGCTCGAGGACGCCGAAGAGAAAGAGGAAGACCTGCTCGACAAGGCCTGGGGCCTGGAGCCGAATTCGCGGTTGTCGTGCCAGGCACTGGTTGCCGATACGGACCTGACCGTCGAGATTCCGAAGTACACGATCAACCACGCCAAGGAAGGTCACTAAGACCTCACGCCAGGACATCCCCATGAAATGGACTGACACTTTCGATATCGCCGCCGCGCTGTACGACAAATTTCCCGACGTGGACCCGGTGACGATCCGCTTTACCCAGCTGCGCCAGTGGGTGCTGGAACTGGACGGCTTCAGCGATCTGCCCGAGCGCTCGGGCGAGAAGATCCTGGAGGCGATTCAGCAGGCCTGGATCGAGGAAGCGCAGTAAGCCCGCGTCCCCCAGTGCACAAAAAAAGCACGGCAATCCGCCGTGCTTTTTTATTGCCTGCGCAGAAGGATCGGCGCGGAAGTTAGAACCGATAGCCCACGCCGGCCAGGAACACGTCGGTGTCACGGTCGTAACCGGTCACAGTCCGGTTCCACGACACGCGCGCAAGCCAGCGTTGGCTGATGCGGTAGCTTGCGGACATCGTCAGCAGTCCGGACCAGCGCGACGGCTCGCTCGAAGCGCTGCGCCCGTGCTCGCTGAGATCGATCGCGTAGTAAGGCCCGGCGCCAACCCCCAGCGTCAACGCATCACGGAAGAACGCACGCTCCAGCCATAGCTGGGCGGCCAGGCCGTTGCGGCGTAGCGCCGAGCTTTCGCCTTCGTTGATGTAGCTGAAGGTGCCAGACACGTAGCGGGCCAGGCCGCGGCGGTACTCGACTGCCTTGGCGACCGAGGTCTCGGAGTTGAACGTATTCACGATGGTTTGGCCCAGGAACACGGTGATTTCGTTCTGCGTGACGTTGTCGGTCCGCGACGGGGGCGGCACCACGGGGCCGCCACGATCGCCCCGGTCGAGCTGGTAGCCCACGCCGATCAGCAGCGTATTGGTCTTGATACTCGACGGCGTCTGGGCGCGGTTAAAGCGGGCCTGCACCATCCACGGGCCGCCGTTGACATACCATGTGGCCGCCACGCTGGCCAGCAGGCCCCAGCCGTGATGATCGTCGGAGCTGCCATCGTCGTTGCGGTCGGTGGTATCGAAATATCGATAAGGGCCGGCCCCAATGGCGAGGTTGAATCGACGGTCGGCAAACGGGTAGCGCCACCAGAGCTGGACGCTATGGCCATCCCGATGATGATTCGTGACATGCCCCTCGTTCAGGTACGAGAACGAGGCGTACCAGTTCTCGGCCAGATTGTGCTGGTAGCTGTAGGAGTAGCCGTAGCTGGTTTCTCCACCCTCGTCGGTGCGTTGCAGACCGCCCAGTATGAGGGCTTCCTGCGCATGCACCGGCGCAATCCATACTGCCGCGCTCAGCAGCAGCGCAGGCATGCGCAGGCGTCGAGACAGGGCAATAGAAAGCAGGGAAGGCATGATGATGGCCGGCACATTGGGGCTGCGCCATCTTAGCAACAAGGGCCAGCGAAAAGCCGGCCCTGTGTGTGTGATTGGTAACGGACGATATTTCCGTTGATTACCGAAGGTATCAGCCCGTTACCAGCACGCCGCGCTCAAGGTGCACGCGCTGGCCTACCTCCACGCCCGGAGGGTTTTGATAGGTAAAGGTCCGGCGCGATCCGTCATCCATCTTGACGCTGACGCGGTACGACTTGTTCGTGTTCAGCTTCTTTTCGGCATAGTTGCCGCCGAAGCCCCCAGCCGCCGCACCGGCCACGGTGCCCAGGATTCGGCCGTTACCGCTGCCGATCTGATTGCCGAGCAGGCCGCCAACGACCGCGCCACCCACGGCACCAAGCCCGCTGGTCGGCTTTTCGCTTTCCACGACCTGTACGCCGGTCACTTGGCCCGCAGTGTGGCTGGGCCGCGCGGCGGACCGTTCATCGGCCTGGGCCTGCCGGGCAGGCTGCGCCGGTGGCGGAGCCACGTTCTGCGCCTGTTGCGCCTGTTGTGCCTGCTGTGCTTGTTGCACTTGTTGCGTGGGTTGCGCCTGCTGTGCGTAATAGGACGGAGGTCGCGTGGTCGATCCCGGTGCCTGGTCTGGCGCGCGGTTCGTGACCGGCTCCGGCCCCGGAATGCCCTGAATGGAATACGGTTGCTGCGGTTGCGCGTTGTACGACGCTTCCGTTGTGGCACCCTGGTTGGCCTTGGTGATTGGCAGCACGCCAGTCACGGCAGCCACTGCGGTCAGGCTCACAATCACGATGGCAACCGCCGCGGCACCAACCAGTGGGTGCAGGCGACGTTGCGGCGGCAGGGCGGGAAGGGTTTCCGGACCAGACATTTCTTGTTCTCCGAGTCACCCGTGAAGGGTGGATAACTAGAGTCTGGCGGAATTACGATCCGGTTTCCGTTTGATTTTGTAAGGATCTGTTGCTGGAAATCGGTCGAAAAATCAATGCATTACAGCCGATGCGAGTCAATGTGGCGCGGTGTCTGTAACACCTTGAGGCGCTCTCCTCTCCCGCAATGAGAGAGAGGAGAGAACTTTGTCACGCTTATCAGTCTTCGCGACGCAGGTGCGGGAACAGGATGACGTCGCGGATATTCGGGCTGTCGGTCAGCAGCATGACCAGGCGGTCGATGCCGATGCCGCAGCCGCCGGTCGGGGGCATGCCGTATTCGAGCGCGCGGATATAGTCGGCGTCGAAGTACATCGCTTCCTCGTCACCGGCGTCTTTCTGCTCGACTTGCTTGCGGAAGCGGTCGGCCTGGTCTTCCGGATCGTTCAGCTCCGAGAAACCGTTGGCGATCTCGCGGCCCGTGATGAACAGCTCGAAACGCTCGGTGATGCCCGGCTGGTTGTCCGAGGCGCGCGCCAGCGGCGACACTTCCACCGGATAGTCGACGATGAAGGTCGGCTCCCACAGTTGCGACTCGGCCGTTTCCTCGAACAGCACCAGTTGCAGCGTGCCCAGGCCGGCGTTCAGGAACTGCGGCGCCGCCGTGTTGATCTTGAACTTGCCCTTCAGCTCGGTGCGCAGGAAGTCGGCGTTGGCCAGTTGCGCATCCGTATATTCGGGCGCGAACTTCTGGATGGCCTGGCAGATCGTCAGACGATGGAAGGGGCGGCTCAGATCCAGCTCGCGGCCCTGGTACGTCAGCACGGCGCTGCCGCTTGCGTCGATGGCGGCCTGGCGGATCAGGTTTTCGGTGAAGTCCATCAGCCAGCGGTAATCCGTGTAGGCCGCGTAGAACTCCATCATCGTGAACTCGGGGTTGTGGCGCGGGCTCACCCCTTCGTTACGGAAGTTGCGGTTGATCTCGAACACGCGCTCGAAGCCGCCGACGATCAGGCGCTTCAGGTACAGCTCGGGTGCGATGCGCATGAACATCTGCATGTCCAGCGCATTGTGGTGCGTGATGAACGGCTTGGCCGCCGCGCCGCCCGGAATCGGGTGCAGCATCGGCGTTTCCACTTCCATGAAGCCGGCGTCGGACATATGGCGGCGCAGCGACGACATGGCCTTGGTGCGGGCGCGGAACGTGTCGCGTGTTTCCGGCGAGACGATCAGGTCCACATAACGCTGGCGGTACTTCATTTCCTGGTCGGCCAGGCCGTGGAACTTGTCCGGCAGCGGACGCAGGCTCTTCGACAGCAGGCGCAGTTCACGCACCTGCACCGACAGCTCGCCCTTGTTGGTGCGGAACAGCTCGCCGCGCGCGCTGATGATGTCGCCAAGGTCCCAGTGCTTGAAGGCGGCGTAGACGTCCTCGCCCACCTTGTCGCGCGTGATGTAGAACTGGATCTGGCCGCTGCCGTCCTGCACGGTGGCAAAGCTGGCCTTGCCCATCACGCGCTTGAGCATCATGCGGCCGGCGATCGACACTTCCACCGGGCTGGCTTCCAGCGCGGCCTGGTCGGTCTCGCCATGCTGCGCGTGCAGCGCGCCGGCCTGGTGCGTCGGGCGGAAATCGTTCGGGAAGGCTACGCCTTGCTCGCGCAGGGCCTGCAGCTTCTCGCGCCGCTCGGCGATGATCTTGTTCTCGTCTACGGCAGGCGCGTCGGCGGCGGGCGTGCGGTTCGGTTCGGTCATGATGTCAGGTTCGTTCGCGCGAGGCAGGTGCCGCGCACGATTTGGTCGGTTCAATAGTTGCGGATGTCGTCGAGTTCGGTCTTGCCGAAATCGGCGCGGTCCAGGTAGGCGGCTATGCGTTGCGCGACTTCGTCGGGCGACGCCAGCTGTTCATTGGCCTTCAGGTCACGGAAGCGCTGCACCTGCGCGAAATCGGCGCCACGGATGGTTTCCTGCATGCCCGTGTCCACCACGCCCGGGGCCAGCGCCACCGCGCGCACCGCCCGTCCTTCGGGCAGGGCCGCGTATTCGGCGTTGACCGAGCGGATGAACATGTCCAGGCCAGCCTTGCCGGCGCAGTATGCGCTCCATCCTTGCACCGGGTTGCGTGCCGCGCCCGACGAGATGGCCAGCACCTTGCGCGGGCAATCGAAGCGTGCGGAGCCGTCGATGAACGCACCGGTCATCGTCATCGGCGTGACCAGGTTGGTCTGCAGATGCGGCACCAGCGTGTTTTCGTGCAGTTCGGTGATTGGCCCGATCGGCTCCACGACGCCGGCGTTCAGGATCAGCGTCACGCTGGCCGGTGCATCGTCCACGGCTTCGAGCACGCTCGACAGCCAGCCCGCCGCGGGGCCGGGCTGCGAAAGGTCCTGCAGATGCCAGGCCACCGGCACGCCGCTGGCCGCGGCTTCGCGTTCGAGGTCGGTGTTGCGGCTGCGCGCCACGCCGATGATGCGGTTGCCCGGCTTGAGCAGCGTGCGCACGAGCGCAGCGCCCAGGCCGCGCGAGGCGCCGGTGACGATGTAGAGGTGAGTGGAGCGGGGCGATCCGGTGGACATGGCGAGGACCCTGTTCGGTAAGACGGCGGCTTCGGGGATTGAGACTCTTGGTTTTCGTCGCACCGCCACGCTGGCGCCAGGGCCGGCGTGGCGGTGCTCATGGGTCTTGCAGGTATTACAGGCCCTGTTTCAGGCTGGCCTCGATGAACGGGTCGAGGTCGCCGTCGAGCACCTTTTGCGTGTTCGACATTTCCACATTGGTACGCAGGTCCTTGATGCGGCTCTGGTCCAGCACGTACGAGCGGATCTGGTGACCCCAGCCCACATCGGTCTTGCCGGCTTCGAGCTTGTCGGCCTCGGCCTGGCGCTTGCGCATTTCATGCTCGTACAGGCGCGACTTCAGCATCGACATGGCTTCGGCGCGGTTGCGGTGCTGCGAACGGTCGTTCTGGCACTGCACGACAATACCGGTCGGGATGTGCGTGATCCGCACGGCCGAATCGGTCTTGTTGATGTGCTGGCCGCCGGCACCCGACGCACGGTACGTGTCCACGCGCAGGTCGGCCGGGTTGACTTCGACCTCGAACGAGTCGTCCACCTCGGGGTACACGAACACGGACGAGAACGACGTATGGCGGCCGCCCGACGAATCGAACGGCGACTTGCGCACCAGGCGATGCACGCCGGTTTCGGTGCGCAGGTAGCCAAATGCGTAGTCGCCCTCGATCTTGATCGTCGCGCTCTTGATACCGGCCACGTCGCCTTCGGACTCTTCCAGCACCTCGGCCTTGAAGCCCTTGCGCTCGCAGTACTTCAGGTACTGGCGCAGCAGCATCGATGCCCAGTCGCACGCCTCGGTACCGCCGGCGCCGGCCTGAATGTCGATGAACGCGTTGGCCTGGTCCATCTCGCCGGAGAACATGCGGCGGAATTCCATGTCAGCGACGATGGCCTCGAAACCCTGCACGTCGGTTTCGATCGACAGCATCGTTTCGTCGTCACCTTCCTCGCGGGCGAGTTCGAACAGCTCGTCCGCGCCGGCAAGGTCGTCGGTGAGCTTGCCGAGCGTCTGCACGACGGCTTCCAGCGCCTTCTTTTCCTTGCCCAGGTCCTGGGCGCGCTTGGGGTTGTTCCAGACGTCCGGGTCTTCCAGGAGTCCGTTGACTTCGTCTAGGCGGTTTTCTTTGACATCGTAGTCAAAGATACCCCCGTAGATCTTCCGTTCGCGAACGGAGATCGGAGATGGCACCGGAGATGGCGTTGAGGCGTTCTGCTTCCATTGATATTCCCAGAGATTCTGCGCTTGCAAAACATGGAATTATAGCGGATTGGCGCCCCGAATCCGCCCTCGGTTGGCCCATTCCCGGCAGGTTTCGCTGAACTGTTCGGCATGCGAACGGTCTATTGCGTGACATTCGTTAGGAGTGGTTGCCGATTTTTCTTGTGACTTCGGCGACAATAGCGCCCACGATCAGGAGTTTCCCCGTACGCATGACAGGAATCCACGCAGTCCATCCCGACGATTTGCGCCAGCAGGGCGCGCGCCGCCGCACGCTGGGCCGTCTGGCCGCCATCTCCGTGGCCGCCATGCTGGCCGCCTGCGGCACCACCCCGAGCGAGCCGGCGCCCGAAGGCTATTACCGCGTGGAGCGCGGCGATACGCTGTATTCGATCGCGCGGCGCCATAACCGCTCGGTGTCCGAACTGGCGCGCTGGAGCAACATTTCCGATTCGAGCCAGATCGAAGTTGGCCAGCTGATCCGTGTCAAGCCGCCAGCCGGCGCCGGTATTTCGGCCGCCAAGGCCAACGACAAGCCGGCGCCATCGGCCGGCCCCGCGCGCAGCGCCAGCCCCGAAACGCCGTCATCGAAGCCTCCCGCCAGCGCCATCCGGCTGCAGTGGCCCGCCGACGGGCGCGTCACCGGCAGCTTTTCTCCGCCAGCGGAAAAGGGCCTGCGCATCGAAGTGCCAGCGGGTGGCAAGGTGCGCGCGGCTGCCGCGGGCTGGGCGATCCACGTCGGCACGCTGCGCGGCTACGGTCAACTGGTGATCATCAAGCACAACGATGACTGGCTGACCGTGTACGGCAACCTCGATCGGCTGCTGGTCAAGGAAAACGACCGCGTGTCGGCGGGCCAGGACATCGGCGTCATGAGCCGCGCCAGCGAGCTGCATTTCGAGGTGCGCGGCAACGGCAAACCGGTGAATCCGGCAAGTTACCTGCCGTCGCGCTGATAAGCCCGCCGGCGCTACTGCGCGTGCTCCACCACCAGTTGCACGCGCGTCACGCCGTTGAATGTGTTGTTGTCGAGCCGGTAGGCCACCAGCGCGCTCGCGCCGTCGAGCGCGTCGGCATGGTTGAACCAGATCGCATCAAAGCGCTGGCTGCCCCGCCCGAGCTGCAGCTTCAGATGCTTGCCCTTGAGCACCGTCTGACGTAGCACCTCGAACTCGCCCGAGAACGTGGGCGGCGGAAAGCCCTGGCCCCACACATGGCCTTCGAGCAGTGTGACGAATTCGGGGCTGAAGCAGGCATCCTCGATATCGCCATCGGTCTCGATCACGCGCGCCAGCTGTTCCTCGTTGAGCCATTCACGGCCCACCGCTTCGAAGGCGCTGACAAAAGTGTCGAAATCCTTGGCGCGCACGGTCAGGCCGGCAGCCATTGCGTGGCCGCCGAACTTCACCAGCAGGCCAGGGTGGCGCTTCGAAACCAGGTCCAGCGCGTCGCGCAGGTGAAAACCGGGGATCGAGCGGCCCGAGCCCTTGATATGCTCGTCGTCGCCCGGCGCGAACGTGATCGTCGGGCGATGGAATTTCTCCTTCAGCCGCGAGGCGACGATACCGATCACGCCCTGATGCCAGGTCTCGTGGAACACGCTCACCGTGTAGCGCGATGCCACGTCCAGCCCCGCGAGCGGTTGCTCCAGGATCTGCAGCGCTTCCTGCTGCATGCCGGCTTCGATATCGCGCCGCTCGCGGTTCATGCCATCCAGCTCCTGCGCAATCTCCCAGGCGCGATTGGCATCGTCGGTCAACAGGCATTCGATGCCGAGCGACATGTCGGCCAGGCGGCCGGCAGCGTTGAGGCGCGGACCCAGCCCGAATCCAAGGTCGAACGTATTGGCGCGCGTGGCTTCGCGTCCGGCCGCTCGAAACAGCGCGGCCACGCCCGGATGCATGCGGCCTGCGCGCATGCGCTTGAGGCCCTGTGCCACCAGAATCCGGTTGTTCGAGTCGAGCTTGACCACGTCGGCCACGGTGCCCAGCGCCACCAGGTCCAGCAGCGTTTGTAGCGGCGGCTGCGTTTCCTTCGTATAGACGTCGCGCCGGCGCAGTTCCGCGCGCAGCGCCAGCAGCACGTAGAACATCACGCCCACGCCCGCCAGGTTCTTGCTCGGGAATTCGCAACCGGGCTGGTTCGGGTTCACGATCACGGCGGCATCGGGCAGCACGGCGCCAGGCAGGTGGTGATCGGTCACCACCACGTCGATGCCGCGCGCATTGGCGGCCGCCACGCCGTCGACGCTGGCGATGCCGTTGTCGACGGTGACGATCACGTCGGGCCGCTGCTGCGCGGCCAGTTCGACGATCTCGGGCGTCAGGCCATAGCCGTATTCGAAGCGGTTCGGCACGATGTAGTCGACGCGCGCGCCGAGCATGCGCAGGCCCCGCACGCCGACGGCGCAGGCGGTGGCGCCGTCGCAGTCATAGTCGGCCACGATCAGCAGCTTGCGCTGGGCGGCAATCGCATCGGCCAGGTATTCGGCGGCGTGGCCGATGCCTTTCATCAGCGACGGCGGTACCAGCTCCGGCAGGTCGGTGGCCAGTTCGGACGGATGCAGCACGCCGCGCGCGGACAGGATGCGGGCCAGCGTGGGATGCAGGCCCGCCGCGGTCAGCACGTCGGCATGTTCGAGGGAATGGGAGCGGATGGCGATCCGGGTCATATCTGGAAAGCAGGTCAGGCGGCCAGGGCCAGGTTCGAAAGTAGCGCGCGCCAGTCGCCGCGCGCGCCCATGCCGCGCCAGAACTTGCGCAGGTCGGCGCGCGTGACCTTGAATTCGGCAAAGTGGTTTTCCCCGCCCAGCACCAGCGTGACGGCCTGGATCTGGCCGGCGGTCAGTGCATCCAGAACGGGCTGGAACCACTCGGCGTCCAGCGCGTGCATGCGGTCGAGCCACAGACCCCAATCGGACGAGATATGGGCTTCGGTCGCGTCATCGAGCATGACCATCACGCTGCCGTCGGCGCCTTGCACGTCGGCAAAGCGGGCCGGCGGCGCACCAATCCGGCTGCCGCCGGCCAGCCCCAGGCCCGCCATGAACGGATCGTTGGCTAGCACCGTATCGGCCAGCTTGCGCACGGCACCGGCCTTGCCGCCACCGTGGAGCCAGACCGAATTCACCGGCAGCTGGCCGTCGGCTTCGCGGGCTTCGTTCACCGGGTGGCTGTGCCAGGTCATCTGAATCTCGTTCTGCAGCCGGCGCCAGTCGCGTGCGCGCGGTCCGGCCTGCATCCAGATATCGATATTGCGGCCGGTGGCGCGCACGGGCGTGGTGGCTTCCAGCACGCCAAAGACGTCCGCGGGCACATACCAGCGGGCGGGGTGGGGCGCGTCGAGCCGGATGCCGGCTTCGTCGAGCAGGTCGGCAACGGCGCCGCGCAGTGCGTCGGCCTCGTCGGCACGCATGCCGAGCTGGTCCGGATGCATCAGCACCAGATGGTCGCGCGCGGCGTGAATATGCACCGGCTGCAGGCAGGCCCAGCCGGCCTCGGGTTCGGCCTGCGGGCTGGCGGGTGAGCGATCGGCGGCGGCCTGGTCGGCCAGGCGCATAAAGGGCGCAGTCGGCACCTGCGTGGTGTCCAGGCCAGCGCGGCCAGCCAGCCAGCGTTCCTGCGGCAGCGTGCGCAAATAGGGATCGTCGTGCGTTTCGCGGGGTCCCGGGGAGGCGCGCGTCAGCAACTTTCCGAGCGCGGGCAACTCCAACTGGCGCAGCAGCGCGCCAGGGACGACATCGTCCGTGGCGTCGTCGCCGGCGCCAGGCGGGACGGAAAAAGGCACAATCAGGGTCAGGTGCGTCATCATGGTTGCCAAGATTGTAAACTTCCGGCTGGCCGGCGCCAGTTTTCCGCCACCCCAGGCGGCAAAACCGGGCAACCAGGCGTTTCCAGAACAACAGGATTCCTCTTGAACTTTCCTTACGAGTGGCAGATCGGCTGGCGATATACCCGCGCAAGCAAGCGCGCCAGCCGCAATACGTTCATTTCGTTCATTTCGATGATCTCGATGCTTGGCATCGCGCTGGGCGTGGCCGCGCTGATCGTCGTGCTGTCCGTCATGAACGGTTTCCAGAAAGAGGTGCGCGACCGCATGCTGTCGGTGCTGTCGCACATCGAGGTCATCGGCGCGGCACCGCTGCAGAACTGGCAGACGACGGCCGCCGAGGCCGAGCGCAACAAGGAAGTGGTGGGCGCCGCGCCTTATGTGTCCGCGCAGGCCATGCTGACGCGCGACGACGCGGTGCGCGGCGTGTTGCTGCGTGGCGTGGACCCGAGCCAGGAGCCGAAGGTGTCCGATATCGGCAGCCAGTTCCGGTCCGGCAGCATGGACGCGCTGGTGCCGGGCGGCTTCGATATCGCACTGGGCAACGAACTGGCCAACGCGCTGGGCGTGCGGGTGGGCGACAAGGTCACGCTGGTGGCGCCGCAGGGCACCATCACGCCGGCAGGCATCCTGCCGCGACTGAAGCAGTTCACCGTGGTCGGCATCTTTTCGTCCGGGCACTATGAGTTCGACAGTGCGCTGGCGCTGGTCAACATGCAAGACGCCGAGGTGCTGTTCCGCCAGAACGGTCCGTCGGGCGTGCGGCTCAAGCTGCAGGACATGCAGCGTGCCCCGCAGGTGGCGCAGCAGCTGGCCGGCACCATGAGCGGAGACCTGTACCTGCGTGACTGGTCGAAGCAGAACCGGAACTGGTTTGCCGCGGTGCAGACCGAAAAGCGCATGATGTTCATCATCCTGACGCTCATCATCGCCGTCGCGGCGTTCAACCTCGTGTCGACGCTGGTCATGACCGTGACCGACAAGCAGGCCGATATCGCCATCCTGCGGACGATGGGCGCCCAGCCGCGCTCGATCATGAAGATCTTCATCGTCCAGGGCGTGGCCATCGGCTTCATCGGCACGTTGCTCGGCGTGCTGGGCGGCACGCTGATTGCGACCAATATCGACGTGATCGTGCCGTTCATCGAACGTGTGCTGCACGTGCAGTTCCTGCCCAAGGACATCTATTTCATCAGCGAATTGCCTTCGGACCCCCGCGTGAACGACATCGCCACCATCGGCATCATTTCCTTCGTGCTGGCGACGCTGGCCACGATCTATCCCAGCTGGCGCGCCGCGCGCGTGAATCCGGCGGAGGCGCTGCGCTATGAGTGATACCACGCTGATCCAGGAGGCCGCGGCAGTGCCAGCGGCGGCGGTCCAGACCGGCGGGTCGCCGGTGCTGGTGGCCGAAGGTCTGACCAAGCGTTTCCGCCAGGGCGGGCTCGACGTGGAGGTGCTGCGCGGCGTGGACGTGCGCATCAACGCGGGCGAGAAGGTGGCCATCGTGGGCGCATCGGGGTCAGGCAAGTCGACGCTGCTCCACGTGCTGGGCGGCCTCGACAATCCCGATGCGGGCCGCGTGGCGCTACTCGGCAAGCCGTTCACGGCGCTGCGCGAGAAGGAACGCAACGTCGTGCGCAATCGCGCGCTGGGCTTCGTCTATCAGTTTCATCATCTGCTGCCCGAGTTCACGGCGCTCGATAACGTGGCGATGCCAATGCGCATCCGTGGTCTCCGCGAACCGCAGGCCCGTGAAGCGGCCCAGGCGATGCTGGAGCGCGTGGGGCTTGGCGGCCGTTCCAAGCATCGTCCTGGCGAGCTGTCGGGTGGCGAGCGCCAGCGCGTGGCCGTCGCGCGCGCGCTGGTGGGGCAGCCGGCCTGCGTGCTGGCCGATGAACCTACCGGCAACCTCGACGACCATACGGCCGGCGGTGTCTATGACCTGATGCTCGACCTGTCGCGCACGCTGGGCACGAGCTTTGTGATCGTGACGCACGACATGGATCTGGCCGGCCGCTGCGACCGCGTCTTCCGGCTGCGCGACGGACACCTGCACCAGGAACGCTGACCCGGCCCGACCCTATGTGGATCGATACCCATTGCCATCTGGATGCCAGCGAGTTCGATGCCGACCGCGACGGCGTGATCGGGGCCGCGGCGGCTGCCGCGGTTTCGGGCATCGTGCTGCCGGCGGTAGCCGTGTCCAATTTCGACGCCGTGCGGGGGCTGGCTCATGGCAACCGGCACTGCGTCTACGCGCTTGGCATCCATCCACTTTGCACGCCCGGCGCCGGGCAGGCAGACCTCGATGCGCTGCGTAGCCAGGTGGCGGCGTCGATCGACGATCCGCGCCTGGTTGCCATTGGCGAGATCGGCCTCGATTTCTTTGTGCCGGGTCTCGATGCCGCGCACCAGACCTGGCTCTACACCGAGCAACTGAAGATTGCGCGCGAGTTTGATCTGCCCGTGCTGCTGCATGTGCGTAAGTCGCAGGACCAGGTCTATGCCGGGTTGCGGCGCGCGGGTGTGCGGCAGGGCATTGCGCACGCCTTCAACGGCAGCCATGAGCAGGCGCGCCGCTACGTCGAGCATGGCATGAAGCTCGGCTTCGGCGGCAACGTCACGTTTTCGCGCGCCAGGCAGATCCGCAGGCTGGCCAGCGAGCTTCCGATCGAAGCTATCGTGCTTGAAACCGACGCGCCCGATATCGCCCCGGCCTGGCTGTCCGACGACCAGTTCGGCGAACAGCACAAGGCGCGCAATACGCCTGGCGAGGTGGCTGGCGTGGCGCGCGTGATGGCCGAGCTGCGCGGCCTGCCGGAACGTGAGCTGGCGGACGCGATGTGGCGCAACTCGGTGGCCGCGCTCCCACGCCTGGCCGCGTTCGCGGACGTCATGGCGCCGCGCTGATCGTACTGTCCGCCTTCCCTCCGATTTAACCAGTTGACACGCCGACACAACGTTCGGACACGTTTTGACGTGTGCTGACGCGGTACAACTACGCCCGTTCGTGAAGCGTTTGGAGGGGCGAAATGCGGTTGCTGCTGCTGGCATTCGTGGCGGGCTGCTGGCTGTGGCAGCAACAGGCCGCGCTGCCATCCGCGCACGCATGGTGGATCGGGTGGGGCAGTGCGGCGGTGTTGATCGGCGCGCTGATGCTGCGTGGGCGACGAACGTGGTGGTGCAATGCGCGCTGGGGTATTGCTATCGCACTGGCGGTGCTGACCGCTTTCGGATGGGCGGCATGGCGAGCCGAGCTTCGCATGGAGCGATGGCTGCCACCGGAATTGATGGGGCGCGATGTTGTTGTCGAAGGCATCGTCGCCGGCTTGCCCGACGAGGCCGATCATGGCACGCGCTTTCGATTTGACGTCGAGCGGTCGGATGGTGAGACGGCCGCGCTTGCGCGTGGGTCAACGCTGTTGCTGACATGGCGCGAGCCGGCCGAACGGCTGCAGCCGGGCCAGCGCCATCGCCTGACCGTACGCCTGCGCAGGCCGCGCGGACTCGCCAATCCGTACGGTTTCGACTACGCCTATTGGTTGCTTGCGGAAGGCATCGACGCGACGGGCTACGTACGGGACGGCATGCGCGACAGTGATGGCGGCGCAGTGCCCTGGGGCGTCCGCATCGAGATGTGGCGTGCGGCACTCCGCGACCGGTTGCGTGCGGCCATGCCGGCCGATGCGCGCTACGGGTCCGTGCTGATCGCGCTGGTCATAGGTGATCAGCGCGGCATCGGCGTGTCGGACTGGGAGATCTTTCGACGGACCGGTATCTCCCATCTCGTCAGTATTTCCGGCCTGCACATCACGATGATCGCGGGAGCCACCGGGGCATTGGCGCGCGGACTATGGCGCCGCTCGTTTGGCATGGGCCGCATCTTGAGCCGGCCGTTGCCGCTGGTCTGGCCGACGCAGAAGGCCGCGCTGGTGGTGGCGGTGCTGACAGCACTTGGCTATGGGTTGATCGCGGGAATGCAGATCCCCGCGTTGCGCACCGTCACGATGCTCAGCGTCGCTGCGGTGGCGTTGTGGAGCGGGCGATCGCCGCCGGTGTCGGTGGTGCTGGCATGGGCGGCGGGCGTGGCCGTGGCCATTGATCCCTGGGCCGTGATGTCGCCGGGATTCTGGTTATCGTTTGGCGCCGTCGCCGTGATTTTCTTCCATGCCCGCAAGGAGGGTGATCGCGGTCAGGATCAGGCCGCCTCGGTCATCGTGCGATGGATGCGGCGTGCGGGGGCAACGCTTGCGGATGCGGCGCGCGCGCAGTGGGCCGTGACGGTGGGACTCGTGCCGCTGACCTTGCTGCTATTCGGGCAGGTATCGGTCGTGTCCAGCCTGGCCAACGCGGTGGCAATTCCCGTCGTCAGCCTGTTGGTGACGCCGCTCGCGCTGGTCGGGGCGGTCTTGCCCGGCGGCGTTGCAGGTTTGTTGCTTGGGTTGGCGCACACCATGCTTGAGTGGCTGGTTCGCGGCCTTGCCTGGCTGGCTGCGCCATCGTGGGCGGTGTGGGAGGCTGCGCAGCCCGGATGGATCGCGGCAGGGTTGGCCATTGCTGGCGTGACGCTGCTGCTGATGCCGCGTGACTGCGCGCGTCGGCCATCGTCCGCTTGCCCTGCCACGGGCGAGAGGAGGCGCGTGCGCGGGCATGGCGTGTCCAAAGAGACCGGGCGCCGAATACCGCGTTGGGCCGGCGGGCTGCTCATGTTGCCGATGCTTCTGGCCGGTCGCGCGTCACTGCGGGAAGGGGAAATGCGCATCACCGCGCTTGACGTAGGGCAGGGTACGGCCGTGCTCGTGGAAACGCGGCGCCACGCGCTGCTTTACGATGCCGGCCCTGCCCATGTCTCGGGCAGCAGCGCAGGCGCCCAGGTTATCGCGCCTTTCCTGCGTGCCAAGGGCGTGCGCAGACTGGACGTGTTGATGGTCAGCCACGAGGATGCCGATCACGCTGGCGGTGTCCTGCATGTCACGCAAGCGGTGCAGGTTGGTGCGATGTTGACCGCGTCGCCACCCGATCACAAGCTGCTGGAGGTGCCGGGCAAGCAGTGGGAGCCATGCGTCGCCGGTACCGGCTGGCAGTGGGACGGCGTGCGATTCGACATCCTTCATCCCTCAAGGGGTGATCTGTCGCAGTCGCGCTTATCGAGCAATGCGCGAAGTTGCGTGTTGCGCGTGGCAACCGCGCATCGCAGTCTGCTGTTGACTGGCGATATCGGCGCGCGCGAGGAATTGGGCCTGATTGATCGTGTGCCGCCGGACCAGTTGCGCGCCGACATATTGCTGGTGCCACATCATGGCAGCGCCACGTCATCCCACACGTCGTTCCTGCGTGCCGTGCAGCCGACGGTGGCCATCTTTCAGCTCGGATTTGCCAATCGTTACCGGCATCCCCGGGAGGACGTCTGGCGCCGGTACGAGCGAGCCGGCATTGCGCGCTATCGGTCCGACGAGACTGGTGCGGTATCCATCGTGACGCACGGTGCCGGTCTCGAGGTGGTGCCATACCGGCAGCGCAATCGCCGCTACTGGCGCGACGCGCCGGCCGCGCCGCGTTAAGGGGAAGGGTTCAGTTTGCGCGAGCCGTTGCCTTGGCCCGTTTTGCGGACGATTTTGCGCTGGACCGGGTTTCGGTCCTGGGTGTCGTGCGGGCAGGGAGCTTGCCGGCGGACTTTGCGGGGCCGTCGTCGGATTCTTCCGTCTGTGCGGCCAGGGGAGCCGGTTCCGCGCCAGCGATGCGGCGTTCGCGCAGATGGGCCTTGGCCCGCTGCAGTCCGGCCGCCACCGAATCCGCGCGCTCCAATGCCACGCCGGCGGCCAGTACGTCGCCCAGTACCAGATGGCAGATGCGCGACGTCATCGGTGTGTAGACCTCGCTGTCTTCCTCGACATCGGAAAACACGCAGACGTCGGCAAGTTTGGCCAGCGGGGAGCCGCTATGGGTCAGTGCCAGCACGCTGGCACCGCTGCCGCGTGCCAGGGTGGCAGCAGCCAGCATGTCCCAGGTGCGGCCACTGTTGGAGACCAGCACGGCGACGTCACCGGGCCGCAGCAGGGCGGCGGACATGCTGAATACGTGCGAATCGGAGTAGGCCGTGGTGGGAATGCCCAGGCGGAAGAACTTGTGCTGGATGTCGAGTGCGACGATACCCGAGTTGCCGCAGCCGTAGAACTCGATGCGCCGTGCACTGGCCAGCAGGCGGATCGCGTGCTCGATCTGGTCGGCCGACAGTGCGTTACGCACGCTCATCAGCGTGGCGATGGTGCGGTCGAACACCTTGCCGGCGATATCGGCGGGGCGATCGCTGGCTTCCACGTCCTGGTGGACGAACGGCGTGCCGCCGCCGACGTTCTGGGCGAACTGGAGCTTGAATTCCTTGAAGCCGTCATAGCCAAGCGCGGCGCAGAAGCGTGCGATGGTCGGCTGGGAAACGCCGGCGCGCTCCGCCAGCTCGGGCATGGTCAGTCTGATGACGCTGGCGCCGTGGCGGGCCACATAGTCGGCCAGCCGGCGTTCGGACGGGCGTAGCGTGTCGTAGACGGCAAGAATTCTGTCGCGCATGGTGAGGGTCGTGCGGGATGCTGTGCGTGGGTATCGTCGAAGCGGGCGCCTGATTGGCGGAGCGCCGTCCTGGAATTTTGTAGAGATTCTACACATTCGGGCCACGAATTCGCAGTCGTGTTGCCCGGTTTCAACCTTAGGATTTACCCGAATTTGCGCGTATAACGCCATATTCACGCCGATGCAAGCCTTCCGGGCGTGTGCCGCGCGTGGCTATAATGTAGAAAATCTACAGATTTGCAGGCCATTTTTGGTCCCTGCGAATCGCCCCACGAGGATTCATTTCGCCATGACCCTAGCCGCCAACGGCAATGTCCGCGCCGAAATCTCGGCAGTGACGCAACGCATCGTTGAACGCAGCCGCGCCAGCCGCGCCGCCTATCTGGCGCGTTGCGAGCGCGCGCAGCAAGATCAGGGGCCGCTACGCGGTATGTCGTGCGCCAACCTTGCGCACGGTTATGCCGCGCTGCCCGCTGACGACAAGCTGAAGCTTCGCGTCGAACACGCGCCAAACCTGGGCATCGTCACCGCCTACAACGACATGTTGTCGGCGCACCAGCCTTATGAGCGCTATCCGGCAGTGATCCGCGAAGCCGCGCGTGCCGTCGGTGCCGTGGCGCAGGTGGCGGGTGGCGTGCCGGCGATGTGCGACGGCATTACGCAGGGCAATGCCGGTATGGAACTGTCGCTGTTTTCGCGCGATGCCATTGCGATGGGCACGGCGATCGCGCTGTCGCACAACACCTTCGATGCGGCGTTGATGCTGGGCGTTTGCGACAAGATCGTGCCTGGCCTGCTGATGGGCGCGCTGCAGTTCGGCCATCTGCCGATCGTTTTCGTGCCGGCCGGCCCGATGGCGTCCGGTCTGTCGAACAAGGAAAAGGCGCGCGTGCGCCAGCTCTACGCCACGGGGCAGATCGGCCGCGATGCGCTGCTGGAGGCCGAATGCGCGGCCTACCACGGCGCCGGCACCTGCACGTTCTACGGCACCGCCAACAGCAACCAGTTCCTGATGGAAATCATGGGCCTGCACATGCCAGGCTCGGCGTTCGTGCACCCGGACAGTGGTCTGCGCGATGCGCTGACCACGGCGGCTGCCCAGCGTGCGCTGGCGCTGATTGCGCGCGGGCACGAATACACGCCGCTGGCGCGAATCGTCGACGAGCGCGCCATCGTCAACGCGATGGTGGGCCTGCTGGCCACGGGCGGCTCGACGAACCACACGATTCACCTGGTGGCAATGGCGCGTGCCGCCGGCATCATCATCGACTGGAACGACTTCGACCAGCTCTCGGCCGTAACGCCGCTGCTGGCGCGCGTCTATCCGAATGGCTCTGCCGATGTGAATCACTTCCATGCGGCTGGTGGCGTGGCCTACGTGATCGCGCAACTGCTCGATGCCGGCCTGCTGCACGAGGACGTCAACACTGTGATGGGGCGCGGCCTGGCTCGCTATACCGAGGAGCCGGTGATGACCGATGGCGCATTGCGCTGGCGCGAGGGTCCGACAACGAGTGGCGATGCAGCGGTGCTGGCGCCGGCCTCGGCGCCGTTCTCGGCCGAAGGTGGCCTGCGCCTGATGGCCGGCAACCTCGGTCGCGGCGTGATCAAGGTATCCGCGGTTACCGACGAGCATCGTGTGGTGCAAGCCCCGGCCCGTGTATTCGATACGCAGGAGGCGCTGCAAGCCGCTTTCGAAGCGGACGAACTCAATCGCGACGTGGTGGCGGTGGTGCGTTTCCAGGGGCCGAATGCCAACGGCATGCCCGAACTGCATCGCCTGACGCCGGCGCTGGGCGCGCTGCAGGACGCCGGCCACAAGGTGGCGCTGGTCACCGATGGGCGGATGTCCGGCGCGTCGGGCAAGGTGCCGGCCGTGATCCATGTGGGTCCCGAGGCGCTGGTTGGCGGGCCGCTGGCGCGCGTGCGTGATGGCGACATCATTCGCGTCGATGCCGTGGCGGGCACGCTGGAGCTGGTGGGAGACGCCGCCGCGCAGGCCGGGTTCGCGGCGCGCACGCCGACGCCCGCGCCGGTTGATGATTTCGCCAACTTCAGCATGGGCCGGGGCCTGTTTGGCCTGTTCCGGCGCCACGCACGCATCGCCGAGGAGGGCGGTAGCGCGCTCGACCTGTCCGAGGCCGATGCGGCTGCGGCTGTCCAAACGCGCGCCGCCGTCGCACAATAGGCGGCGTCAGGACTCCGGCTTACTCAGACATTTTCGTATTCCCCGGCATCTTCATGCCGGGGCACCGCCGTGCCACGCCGGGCGTGGGCGGCGGCTACCGACAAGGGTGGCAATACCACCCGATACCATGTTCGATGGAGCAGACATGATCTATATCCTGATGGGCGTTTCCGGCAGCGGCAAGACCACCGTGGGCCAACTGCTGGCGCAGCAATTGCACTGTGGCTTCCATGACGCCGACAGCTTCCACAGCGAGGCCAACAAGGCCAAGATGCACGCCGGCGTGCCGCTGACCGACGAAGACCGCTGGCCTTGGCTGGACGCCATGCGCTCGGCCATCGACACCGCCCGCGCCGAAGGGCGTACGCATGTTTTCACCTGCTCGGCGCTGCGCCAGATCTACCGCGACCGCCTGAGCCCGCCCGATGGCGGCGTGACGTTCGTGTTCATGAAGGGCGATGCCGCCACGATCGGCAGCCGGCTGTCGGTCCGGTCGGACCACTTCTTCAATCCGGCGCTGCTGCAAAGTCAGTTCGATACGCTGGAAGAACCGCGAGACGCGCTGGTGCTCGATATCCGCCGCCCGCCGGAAGCGCTGGTGGAGGACATCCTGGCCAAATGCCCGCCGGAGTCGGTTTCCTGCGGAAAGGCCGCCCGGTAGGGGGCACCAGAAAGCCAGGCATGCCCCAGGGCCTGGCAAGCATCTTGCTAATCCGTTTTCGCGTACCGGCGCATGTCTCGTGCATGCAACCCCTTGCGGGATTTGGTGGTACGGATATGCTTCAAAGCGTCGACTCGACGAGGCATCGATAAACGGGCGGCCGGCGGTGTTGCCATGCAGCAAGCCGGGGAGTAGTCAGGCGGCACGGCACCCGCGGCAGGCGCCCACATCCACGAAGGAGCGGCCATCATGGCGGCGCGGTTTTTCGACGAGATGCTGGAAGGGCGAGAGGACGGCACACTGACGGCCATCGAGGCCGGGCAGGTTTTGCCGTCAGGGGCGGTTCGGCCCCACTACCGGGGCTTTGCGGACTGGCTGGGGCGGCAGTCCGTGGCGACGATGGACAACAAGCGCGCGGAGGCGGACCTGATCTTCCGGCGCGTGGGCATCACCTTTGCCGTCTATGGCGACAAGGATGAGTCCAATAGCGGCACCGAGCGGACCATCCCGTTCGACGTGATACCGCGCGTGTTCCCGGCCAGCGAATGGGCGACGCTCGAGCGCGGCCTGCGCCAGCGCGTGGCCGCGCTGAACCGGTTTATCCACGATATCTATCACGGGCAGGACATCATCCGCGCCGGCGTGATCCCGCCCGACCAGATCTACAACAACGCCCAGTACCGTCCCGAGATGCTTGGCGTCGACGTGCCGCGCGATATCTACGCGCACGTGGCCGGTATCGACGTGGTGCGTGCCGGCGAGGGTGAGTTCTACGTGCTGGAAGACAACCTGCGCGTGCCGTCGGGCGTGTCGTACATGCTGGAAAACCGCAAGATGATGATGCGGTTGTTTCCGGACCTGTTCGCACGCAACCGCGTGGCGCCGGTGGCTCACTATCCCGATCTGCTGCTCGACATGCTGCGCAGCGTGTCGCCACAGAACATTGCCGATCCCACCGTGGTGGTACTCACGCCGGGCATGTACAACTCGGCCTACTTCGAGCACGCGTTCCTGGCCCAGCAGATGGGCGTGGAACTGGTCGAAGGCAGCGACCTGTTCGTCGACGACGACCATCTGTACATGCGCACCACGCAGGGGCCGCAGCGCATCGACGTGATCTACCGCCGCGTGGACGACGACTTCCTGGACCCGCTCGTGTTCCGGCCAGACTCCACGCTCGGTGCGGCGGGCTTGCTGTCGGTCTATCGCGCCGGCAACGTGACGATCTGCAATGCAATCGGCACCGGCGTGGCCGATGACAAGTCAATCTACCCCTACGTGCCGGACATGATCCGGTTCTACCTGGGCGAAGAAGCCATCCTGTCGAACGTGCCCACGTACATGTGCCGGCGTCCGGACGACCTGCAGTACGTGCTGGACCATATGGCCGACCTCGTGGTCAAGGAAACGCATGGCGCCGGTGGCTACGGCATGCTGGTAGGGCCGGCCGCGACCAAGGCCGAAATCGACCAGTTCCGCGAAGTCGTGAAGGCTCGCCCGGAGCAGTACATCGCGCAGCCCACGCTGGCCTTGTCCACCTGCCCGACGTATGTGGAGTCCGGCATCGCGCCTCGCCATATCGATCTGCGGCCGTTCGTGCTGTCGGGCAAGGAGGTGCGCATGGTGCCGGGCGGCCTGACGCGCGTGGCATTGCGCGAGGGGTCGCTGGTGGTGAATTCCTCGCAGGGCGGCGGCACCAAGGACACCTGGGTGCTGGAACGCTGAAGCCGAACATACTGATCGCCGGGAGACCCCATCATGCTGAGCCGTACCGCCGACCACCTGTTCTGGATGGCCCGCTACACCGAGCGCGCGGAAAACACCGCGCGCATGCTCGACGTCAACTACCAGACCTCGCTGCTGCCGCAATCGGCCGAAGTGGCCGAGCAGGGCTGGTGGGCGATGCTCGATATCTCCGAACTGACCCAGGCCTACGACCACAAGTACGGCCTGCTGCACCGTGACGACGTCATCGACTTCATGGTGCGCGACATGACCAATCCGTCGTCGATCATGAGCTGCCTGCGCGCGGCGCGCGAGAACGCGCGGGCGGTGCGCGGGTCGCTGACGACCGAGGTCTGGGAAACCATCAACACCACGTGGCTGGACGTGCAGCGCATCATCGCCGATGGCGAGCTGCGCGAAGATCCGTCGCGCTTCTTCGAATGGGTCAAGTTCCGCTCGCACCTGGCGCGCGGCGTGCAATTCGGCACGATGCTCAAGGACGATGCCTTCCACTTCATGCGGCTGGGCACGTTCCTGGAGCGCGCGGACAACACGGCGCGGATTCTGGACGTCAAGTTCCAGGCGTCGGGCCGGGACGACAGTGATCCGAACCGCGAGCAGAACGATTTCTACCACTGGGCGGCGGTACTGCGTTCGGTGTCGGGCTTCGAGGTCTACCGCAAGATCTACCGCGCCGTGATCACGCCGCAGCGCGTGGCCGAGCTGCTGATCCTGCGGCCGGACATGCCGCGCTCGCTGGTGTCGAGCATGGACGAAGTGGTGGCGATCCTGGCGCTGGTGTCGAACCAGCAATCGTCCGAGACCGAGCGGCAGGCTGGTAAACTTCACGCCGACCTTAAATACGCGCGCATCGACGACATTTTCGCCGTCGGGCTGCACGCGTACCTGACCAGCTTCCTGGAGCGCATCGGCGATCTCGGCAATGGCATCAGCCGGGATTTCCTCGTGCCGCTGCAGGCCGCCTGACGATGTTCCATATGTGCCCGGCGCATCATGTGCCGGGTGCGTGATGTCTGGCAGGTACATGTGCCGTGTGCGCGATACGCATCGTGAAATACAGGATCCACCACAAGACCGTCTACCGATACACCGAAGCGGTGCGCCGCAGCGTGCATGAGCTGCGTCTGGCACCGCGTTCGGGGCCGCTGCAATCGGTCGAGACCTGGCAGTTGTCCGCGCCCGGCAATCTGTCGGAGGCACGCGACGGCTTCGGCAACATCGTGCACAACTTCACTATGGCCGGCCCGGCCCGTACCATCGCCATCACCGCCACGGGAGAAGTGGAAGTGAAGGCAGGCGAGGGCGCCGGGCATCACGCGTTCGTCGATGCGCCCGAAGCGGGCGAGTCGCGTGTGTCGCCGCTTTATTTCATGGCGGGCACGCCGCTTACCCACGCGCCCGCCGACATGCAGGCGTTCGCCGCGCCATATCTGGCCGTGGGGCATGACGCCCCCGCGTTGCTGGCGCTGGCAGGCGGCATTGCCGACCGTGTCCGCTACAAGGCCAATACGACCGATGTCGGCACATCCGCCGCCGAAGCCTTCCAGAAGGGCAGCGGCGTCTGCCAGGACCAGGCTCAGGTGATGGTGGCGGCGTGCCGCGCGCTTGGCATTCCGGCCCGTTATGTCAGTGGCTACTTCTACGATCCCGCCGCAACGGCGCTGGCCAGCCACGCCTGGGCCGATGTCTGCCTCGACGCTGGCCAGGGACTCTGGTGCAGTATCGACGTGACGCACCGATGTGTGACAGACGCGCGCCATGTACGGCTTGCCGTGGGGCGCGACTACGCGTCGGCTGCACCGATTCGGGGCATTCTCGAAGGCGGCGCTGGCGAGACCCTTGAAGTCGATATCTCGATCACGCCCGCGACCTGATGGCTTTCTCCCCTCGCCCGCATGGCGAAGTGGGGAGAAAATGGCCAGCATTTTCGAGCGTTCTCCCCATTCCCGACCGGCTAGAATGCAGTCTTGCCGTCGCCCAAAACACACAACATGACGTACTGCGTAGCCATGCGGCTGGATGCCGGCCTGGTATTCCTGTCCGATTCCCGAACCAATGCAGGCGTGGATGCCATTTCCACCGCGCGCAAGATGACCGTGTTCGAAGAGGCCGGCGACCGTGTGCTGGTGCTGATGACTGCCGGTAACCTGGCGATCAGCCAGTCGGTGCGCCAGTTGCTGGCCGAAGGGCGCGACGAGAAGCGCTCGCTGTGGACGGCCCGTGACATGTTCGAGGCCGCCTCGATCGTTGGCGATGCGGTGCGCGCCGTGCACAAGCGCGACGCCCACGCGATGCGCGAGGCCGGCATCGACTTCAATGTGAGCATGATCTTCGGCGGCCAGATTCGCGGCGAACGCCAACGACTGTTCAATATCTACGCCGCGGGCAATTTCGTCGAGGCCACGCCGGAGAACTGTTATTTCCAGATCGGCGAGGCCAAGTATGGCAAGCCGATCATCGACCGCGTGGTGTCGCCATCGCTGCCATTGGGCGAGGCCGCCAAGTGCGCGCTGATATCGATGGATTCGACGCTGAAGTCGAACATTTCGGTAGGCCTGCCGCTGGACCTGCTGGTGTACGAGGCCGATTCGCTGCGCGTGACGCGATTCGTCAATATCGACGAAAAGAACGCCTACTTCCGCATGATCCGCGATACCTGGGGGCAGCGCCTGCGCCAGGTGTTCGGCGAGATCTGCAACCCGGAATGGGATGCCGCCCAGCCCGCCGAGTTTCCGCTGGCGCGCGACGAGGCCGACCGCTGGGGCCAGCCGGTGCGGGCACGGCGCGACAGGTAGAAGGATTTACCTACGCCCGAGGCGACGTCGGCGCGCCGAACGGGCGTTGCGCCGCAGTACACTCTGCGGCGACTTCATTTTCCCTGCCCCCGCTCCATGCGCGACATCCTGCTGTTCTCCCATGCCAACGGATTTCCGGTGCCGACCTATCGCAAGCTATTCGGCGCGCTGGAGGAAGCATTCGAGATTCGCGCCGTCGAACGCTACGGCCATGACCCGAAATTTCCGGTCACGCGGGAGTGGCCGAACCTGGTGGAAGAACTGCTGCGCGAGATTGACCGGGCAGGGCGCGACGGCGCCGACTCCCGCAAGGTCTGGCTCGTCGGGCATTCGCTCGGTGGATTCCTGTCGCTGATGGCGGCGTTGCGCAATCCGCAGCGCGTGCGGGGCGTGGTGATGCTCGATTCGCCGATCATCGCCGGCTGGCGAGCTTCGCTGCTGCGGGCATCCCAGGTGTTGGGGCTGGACGAAAAGCCGAGTCCGGCGGCGGTGACCAAGAAGCGCCGGACGCACTGGCCCGATGCCGAATCGGTATGGACCCACTTCCAGGCCAAGCGCAATTTCCAGGTTTGGGACCCCGACGTGCTGCGCGACTACACCGAGCACGGCACCGAACCCACCGGCCGGGCAGCGGAGCGCCGCCTGCGCTTTGACCGTGATGTGGAATACCGGATCTATCGGACGCTGCCAACCAGCCTGGGCCGGCGCGTGGCACGTGGCGCGCCGGTGCCGGTCGGATTTGTCGCCGGTACGAAATCGCGCGAGGTGCGGCAGGTGGGCCTGGGCGCCACGCGCAAGCTCGTGGGTGACCACCTGCGCTACGTGGAAGGCGGCCATCTCTATCCGATGGAGCGCCCGCTGGAGACCGCGGACGTGGTGCGCGAACTGATCGGGCAGATGCGCCAGGCCGGACAATAGGGGCGGAGCGGCGCATGCGCCGCAGCGGTTCGGGCGGGCATTGCGGACTCGCCGCTGTCACAAATTCCGGGTCGGCGGCGGACGGGGTCTCATGTATAATCCCAATTTCCCCGGCAAGCTCGGTTTATGACCAAATTCGTCTTCGTCACCGGTGGCGTCGTCTCTTCTCTCGGCAAGGGCATCGCTGCTGCTTCGCTCGCGGCCATTCTCGAGTCGCGCGGCCTCAAAGTCACCCTCCTCAAGCTTGATCCCTACATCAACGTCGACCCCGGCACGATGAGCCCTTTCCAGCATGGAGAGGTGTTCGTGACCGAGGATGGCGCTGAAACCGACCTCGATCTCGGCCACTACGAACGCTTCGTGTCGGCCAAGATGCGCAAGTCGAACAACTTCACGACTGGCCAGATCTATGAGTCGGTGATCCGCAAGGAACGCCGCGGCGAATACCTGGGCAAGACCGTGCAGGTGATTCCCCATATCACCAACGAGATCCAGGCGTTCGTGGAACGTGGCGCGGCCGCCTCGCACGACGGCAAGGCCGACGTGGCGCTGGTGGAAATCGGCGGCACCGTGGGTGACATCGAATCGCTGCCGTTCCTGGAAGCCGCACGTCAGATGAGCCTGCGCCTGGGCCGCAACCATTGCGCGTTCGTGCACCTGACGCTGGTGCCGTTCATCGCCAGCGCCGGCGAGCTGAAGACCAAGCCTACCCAGCACTCGGTGCAGAAGCTCCGTGAAATCGGCATCTCGCCGACGGCGCTGCTGTGCCGCGCCGACCGTCCGATCCCGGACGATGAGCGCGCCAAGATTTCGCTGTTCGCCAATATCCCGCAGGACGCCGTGATTTCGGTGTGGGATGCCGACAGCATCTACAAGATCCCGCAGATGCTCAACGAGCAGGGCCTGGACCGCCTGATCTGCGAGGAACTGCGCCTGGATCCGAAGCCGGCCGACCTGTCGATGTGGCAGAAGCTGGTCAACGCGCAGGAAAACCCCGAGCACGAGATCAAGATCGGCATGGTTGGCAAGTACGTCGACCTGACCGAGTCGTACAAGTCGCTGATCGAGGCGCTGCGCCACGCTGGCATGCATACGGCCACGCGCGTCAACATCGAGTACATCGATTCCGAAGAGCTGGAATCGGGTCACCTCGAAGTGCTGCAGCCGCTGGATGCCATCCTGGTGCCGGGCGGTTTCGGCAAGCGCGGCACGGAAGGCAAGATCCGCGCGATCCAGTACGCCCGCGAGAACAAGGTACCGTACCTGGGCATCTGCCTGGGCATGCAGCTGGCCGTGATCGAATTCGCCCGTCATGTGGCGAGCATGAACGACGCCAACTCGACCGAGTTCAACCTCGAGACCGAGCACCCGGTGGTCGCGCTGATCACCGAGTGGCTAGACCGCGAGGGCAAGGTGGAACAGCGTTCGGCTGAGTCCGACCTCGGTGGCACGATGCGCCTGGGCGCGCAACGCGTGCCGATCCAGGCAGGCACGAAGGCCGCGCAGATCTACGGCGCCGAAGTCAACGAGCGTCACCGCCATCGTTACGAAGTCAACAATCACTACGTGCCGCAGCTCGAAAAGGCTGGCATGGTGATTTCGGCCCGTACCCCGACCGAGAACCTGCCGGAAATGATGGAGCTGCCCGAGTCGATGCACCCGTGGTTCGTCGGCGTGCAGTTCCACCCGGAATTCACCTCGACGCCGCGCGATGGCCATCCGCTGTTCAAGGCCTACGTGCAAGCCGCGCTGGCCTCGCAGCAACGCAAGGGCGCCTGAACTCGCGCGACGAAGGAGAGAAAGCCATGAAACTGTGTGGATTCGATGTCGGCCTCGACAAGCCGTTCTTCCTGATCGCCGGGCCTTGTGTCATCGAGTCCGAGCAGATGGCACTGGACACGGCTGGCCAGCTCAAGGAAATCACCCGTGAGCTGGGCATCCCGTTCATCTACAAGTCGTCGTTCGACAAGGCCAACCGTTCGTCGGGCAAGTCGTTCCGTGGTCTCGGCATGGAAAAGGGTCTGGAGATCCTGTCCACCGTGAAGCGCGAGATCGGCGTGCCCGTGCTGACCGACATCCACGAGATCGACGAGATCAAGCCCGTCGCCGCCGTGGTAGACGTGCTGCAGACGCCGGCATTCCTGTGCCGCCAGACTGATTTCATCCGTGCGTGCGCCCAGAGCGGCCGCCCGGTGAACATCAAGAAGGGCCAGTTTCTGGCGCCGCACGACATGAAGAACGTGATCGACAAGGCCCGCGACGCCGCGCGCGATGCTGGCCTGCCCGATGACGTTTTCATGGCCTGCGAGCGTGGTGTCTCGTTTGGCTACAACAACCTGGTATCGGACATGCGCTCGCTGGCGATCATGCGCGAGACCGGTGCCCCGGTGGTGTTCGACGCCACTCACTCGGTGCAGTTGCCGGGCGGGCAGGGCACCAGCTCGGGCGGTCAGCGCGAGTTTGTGCCGGTGCTGTCGCGTGCCGCCGTGGCCACGGGTGTGGCGGGTTTGTTCATGGAAACCCATCCGGACCCGAGCAAGGCCATGTCGGATGGCCCGAACGCGGTGCCGCTGTCGCGCATGAAGGAACTGCTGGCTGTGCTGAAGGACCTGGATACCCTGGTCAAGCGCGCCGGCTTCCTGGAAGACAACTTCGGCTGGCCGGCCTGCGCCTGACTTGGCCCGTAATACCCGCCGCCCGCGCCTGTCGCGGGCGGTGTCGCTTCCGGGCGCGGTGAGTCATTAGGATCAACATCGACGCGCCGGTATCGAAAGACAATACAAAAGATTCGGAGATAGCGTATGGCCGCCGGCCTTATCATCGCGTACGTCGACGTGACGGATCCCCAGCAATACGAGCAGTACAAGGTGCTTTCCAGCCGGGCCATGCAGGCGCACGGTGCGGAAGTGCTGGTGCGCGGCGGCAAGACCGAGCAGCTCGAAGGGGAATGGGCACCGACGCGGGTGGTCGTGCTGAAATTCCAGAGCTTCGAAGCCGCGAAGGCTTTCTACGACAGCGAGGAATACCTGGCGGCCCGCCAATCCCGCAAGCATGCGGCAAAGATGAACATGATCGTCGTGGAAGGCGTCTGAGACTTCCACCCGTCATCTGGCACGTAGAAGATTCACGAAGATTCAACAGTCCTGAGAGGAAATATGAGTGCAATCGTAGATATCATCGGTCGCGAGGTGCTGGACTCGCGCGGCAATCCCACTGTCGAGTGCGACGTGCTGCTGGAGTCGGGCGTGATGGGCCGTGCCGCCGTGCCGTCGGGTGCATCGACCGGCTCGCGCGAAGCCATCGAACTGCGTGACGGCGACAAGTCGCGCTACCTGGGCAAGGGCGTGCTGAAGGCCGTCGAGCACATCAACACCGAAATCTCCGAAGCGATCATGGGCCTGGACGCGTCCGAGCAGGCGTTCCTGGACCGCACGCTGATCGAACTCGATGGCACCGAGAACAAGGGCCGTCTGGGCGCCAATGCCATGCTGGCCGTGTCGATGGCCGTGGCCAAGGCCGCTGCCGAAGAGGCTGGCCTGCCGCTGTACCGCTACTTCGGCGGTTCGGGCGCGATGCAGATGCCGGTGCCGATGATGAACATCGTCAACGGTGGCGCGCACGCCAACAACAGCCTGGACATCCAGGAATTCATGATCATGCCCGTGTCGCAGACCAGCTTCCGTGAAGCGCTGCGTTGCGGCGCCGAAGTGTTCCACGCACTGAAGAAGATCCTGGCCGACAAGGGCATGTCGACGGCCGTTGGCGACGAAGGCGGCTTCGCGCCGAACTTCTCGTCGAACGAAGAGTGCCTGAACACGATCGTGCAGGCCGTCGAGAAGGCCGGCTACAAGGTTGGCGAGGACGTGCTGCTGGCGCTGGACTGTGCCGCCAGCGAGTTCTACCACGAAGCCGAAGACGTCTATTCGCTGGAAGGCGAAGGCCTGAAGCTGTCGTCGACGCAATTCGCCGACTACCTGGCCAACTTGTGCGACAAGTTCCCGATCGTGTCGATCGAGGACGGCATGGCCGAGGGCGACTGGGAAGGCTGGAAGACGCTGACCGACAAGCTCGGCAAGCGTGTGCAGCTGGTGGGTGACGACCTGTTCGTGACCAACACCAAGATCCTGAAGGAAGGCATCGAGAAGGGCATCGGCAACTCGATCCTGATCAAGATCAACCAGATTGGTACGCTGACCGAGACGTTCGCCGCCATCGAGATGGCCAAGCGCGCCGGCTACACCGCCGTGATCTCGCACCGTTCGGGTGAGACCGAGGACAGCACGATCGCCGACATCGCCGTTGGTACCAACGCTGGCCAGATCAAGACCGGCTCGCTGTCGCGTTCGGACCGTATCGCCAAGTACAACCAGCTGATCCGCATCGAGGAAGATCTGGGCGATATCGCTACGTACCCGGGCAAGAGCGCGTTCTACAACCTGCGCTGATGCCTTGAGCGTGCGGGCGGCCAGTCCGTCCGCAAGCCAAAAGAAAACGCCGCTACCGGTCTGCCGGAGCGGCGTTTTTTTGTTGAATCTGTGGTGATTGTGCCGATGCCGGGCGTTACGCGCACCGTTGTTGCGCTTTGTAGCGTCTTTTGTTTTGCAATCTGCGGCCGCTTGATGGATCATTGGTGCCCATCGGAAACCTCCGGTCACGCCTTCCCATTGCGCCTTTTGCCCCGATGCGCCTGATTTCCCTGCTGCTGTTCGTGCTGTTGCTGGCCATTCAGTACCCGCTTTGGCTGGGCAAGGGAGGCTGGCTGCGCGTTTGGGACCTGAATCGCCAGGTCAATGAACAAGCCACGCACAATCAAGGCTTGAAGCTGCGCAATGCCAAACTGGAAGGGGAAGTGAAAGACCTGCAGGATGGCACGGGCGCCATCGAGGAGCGTGCCCGCTACGAACTGGGCATGGTCAAGGACGATGAAGTCTTCGTGCAGTTCGTGGCCCCGGCGCCGAAGGTCAGCGCCACACCGCCGCTACCGCCGCCAGCCAATTCCGTGGCAGGCCGGGGCGGACACTGAAAGACGCCAGGATAGAAAGACGCCAGGAAAAGTGAATCCTGGCCTCGACCCTGCCGCCACACATCTATTACCCGTCGTCGCTTACCACCAGCCGCCGTACGGGTAGCCTCCCCAGCCATACCCTGGGAAGCCGACACCCACGCCACCTCCCCAGCCACCGCCGCCCCAGCCGTTGTAGAACAGGCTGAAGCTGGTGTTCGGCGCATACGACGCGCGGCTCCATGCGGCCGCGGACTGCTGGTTGACCATCACGGCGGCCTGTTCCTGAAGGATCTGCTTGTTCAGCGCGCCCAGCCGCTGACGTTCGCCTTCGCTGATCTGGGCTGGCGGGATGGTGTCGGCGGGAAGCCGCGCCGTGGCCGGCACGCCGTCGACATTGCGCGGCACCGGCGCCGCACAGCCGGCAAGCAGGGCTGCCAGCGCCAGGGCGCCGGCCAGGACGGGGGGTGATCCGGAACGAATGGTCGCTGTCATGTCGGACTCCGTTCGAACGACTTCAAGCATGCCATTGGACCCAGTCACCCGTGCGTGTGGTTCCGCACGGTAAGCGGGGCCAACCCTCAGTGCTGCTGCTTCGCGCCTTCGCCCGCGCCCGTGGCCACCGGGGCCGTGAACAGCTGGGCGGCATCCACCGGGTCGAACGCATAGCGCTGGCCACAGAAGTCGCAGTGGATTTCCACCTCGCCGCGCTCGGCGATGATGCTTTCGATTTCATCCTGGCCCAGCGTTTGCAGCATGCCAGCCACCTTGTCGCGCGAGCACGAGCACTGGAAATGCGGCGTCATCGGCTCGAATACCCGCAGGCCGGCATTCTGAAGTTCTTCCCAGAACAGTCGGCGCAGCAGCGTGTCCGGCGTTTCCGCCAGCAGTTCGTCTTCCTTCAGCGTAGCGCCCAGCTGGCAGGCGCGATCCCAGGTGTCCAGGTCCTGCGCCTGGCCTTCGTCGGTCAGCGCCGCACCGGTTTCGCCAATCTGCGCGCCGGCCGTGCCGCCGTATGCCGGCAGTTTCTGCAGCAGCATGCCGGCCGCCACCTGGTCATTCGACGCCAGCCACAGACGCGTGTCGAGCTGCTCGGACGCTTGCATGTAATGTTCCAGCACCTCGGTCATCGACGCCAGCGGGCCATGTTCGTCGGCCAGCGGCACGATGCCCTGGTAGGGCTGCTGGCCCGGCAGCTTGTCCTGCGGGTCGAGCGTGATGGCGAAGCGGCCCTTGCCGTGCACGTTCACAAGCTGCTTCAGCGTGGCGTCGTCAGCAATCTCGGCATCTTCGGCGATCTTGGCCGTCGCGCGCATCGACAGGTCGGACAGGCATTCCACCACCAGCATGCGCACCGGGCCATCGCCATGCAGTTGCATGACCAGCGCGCCATTGAACTTGAGATTGGCCGACAGCAGCGCCGCGGCCGCCATCATCTCGCCCAGCACGCGGCGTACCGGCAGGGGGTAGGTGTGGCGATTCAACACCTCTTGCCAGGTGGCCTCCATGCGGACCAGTTCGCCGCGCACAGGGGCGGCGTCGAACAGGAATTTCTGGAGCGTATCGGGATTCGAGGAAGCGGTCACGGTTCTGTTTGTCTAGCGGTTAAGTCGCGTTCCGGCTGTGGTCAGCCGATACGCTTGAGTTGTGTCTTGTACACGGCCTGGCGCTTCGCATACGTTTCGGCGTTGCGATAGAGGTTGGCCACGTCGGCATCGGTCAGTTCGCGCACCACCTTGGCGGGCGCGCCCAGGATCAGCGAGCGGTCCGGAAACACCTTGTTTTCGGTGATCACGGCACCCGCGCCGACCAGGCATTCCTTGCCGATCACCGCACCATTGAGCACCACGGCCTGGATGCCGATCAGCGAGCCTTCGCCCACGGTGCAGCCATGCAGCATGGCCTGGTGACCCACGGACACCTTGTCGCCCAGCGTAAGCGGGCGGCCCGGGTCGGTATGCAGCACCGAGCCTTCCTGGATGTTGGTGTCTTCGCCCACGACGATCGGCTCGTTGTCGCCACGGATCACCACGCCCGGCCAGGCGCTGGCACGCGCCTTGAGCGTCACGTTGCCGATAATGGTGGCTTCCGCCGCCACATAGGCATCCTCGTGAATGGACGGGGCGGTATCGCCGAGCTGGTAAAGCGCCATGAGGTCTCCTGCTGAATGTGCGTAATTGGGGATGGCCGCGCGGATTAAAAGAGCCGGTTCTGGCGCGGTACTGCACCGGCGAGGCTCTACAATGGCGGCTTCCCGAATTTTACGCCTATGCCAGTGATCGCACGCGCCGACATCGCTGAAGCGCCACTTTCTGCACGCCGCATCGCACTCGACGTGCTTTGCATGACCGATGCCCGCGCCAAGGCCGGCGCGGCACGGGCATTGTTTGCCGCGCTGCAGGCCGGTACGAATACGGTAGTCGATGTCGATGAAGTCCTTGTGGCGGAGCCGGGGGCGGTGCCGGGCCGTCCGGCGCGGCCCGAACTGGTGCCGCCGATGCGCGTGGAGCGCCGCCGGTCGATCCATACCACCGCCGGCCGCGCGAACATGATTCATGCGCTGTGCCACATCGAGTTCAACGCCATCAATCTGGCGCTGGACGCCGTCTGGCGCTTTCCGGGCCTGCCCGCCGACTACTACCGCGACTGGCTGCGCGTGGCCGATGAAGAGGCCTACCATTTCACGCTGCTGGCCGATCACCTTGAAACGCTGGGCGCCACGTATGGCGACTTTCCGGCGCACAACAGCCTGTGGGAGATGACCGACAAGACGTCGGCCGACGTGCTCGCACGCATGGCGCTGGTGCCGCGCACGCTGGAAGCGCGCGGACTCGACGCATCGCCGCCGGTGCGGGCCAAGCTGGCCGAAGCCGGCGATGAAGCCGCCGCCGCGATCATCGACATCATCCTGCGCGACGAAGTGGGTCACGTCGCCATCGGCAACCGCTGGTACCGCTGGCTCTGCACGCAGCGCGGACTCGAACCAGTGGCCACCTACGCGCAGCTGGCCGAGCAATACAAGGCACCGAAGCTGCGCGGCCCGTTCAACCTCGATGCCCGGCGCGCGGCCGGATTCGACGAGGATGAACTGGCCTGGCTGGAAGCCTCGGCGGGCTAGTTCGCCGGGTTTCCGGCCTGCTGCTGCGCGCGTTCCTGCTCCATCAGCCGCAGCACGCGGCGCTGGATCTTGCCCGTGGTGGTCATCGGCAGCTGGTCGATGAACTCGATTGCCTTCGGGTATTCGTACGGCGCCAGCTGGCCGCGCACATGCTGCTGCAATTCCGCGATCAACGCCGCGTCGTTGTCGAACGACCGGGCCACGGCGGGCGTCAGCACGATGAACGCCTTGACGATGGCGCCGCGCTCGGGGTCCGGCGACGGCACGACCGCGCAGTTCGATACGGCGGGATGCTTGAGCAGGCAGTTCTCGATCTCGCTTGGCCCGATGCGATAGCCCGACGACTTGAACACGTCGTCGGCACGGCCCTGGTACCAGAGATAGCCATCGGCATCGATGCGTGCGAGGTCGCCGGTGCGGCACCAGCGCAGACCCTCGTGCTCGGAATACTTGCCAGCCGTGGCGGCCTCGTTCTTCCAGTAGCCGAGGAAGAACACCGGGTCGGGATGTCCGTGGATATCGGTGGCGCAGACGGCCACTTCGCCATCCTCCCCGGCGGCGCACGGGCGGCCCTCGTCGTCGATCACGGCGACGCGGTGGCCGGGGTAGGGGCGCCCCATCGACCCTGGCCTCGCGGGCCAGCCCAGGTGGTTGTCGTCGTACTGGGCAGTGCAGTTGCCGACGATATAGTTGATCTCGGTCTGGCCGAACATTTCATTGACGATCACGCCCAATGCGTCGCGGCACCACGTGAACACCGTTTCGCCCACGGCCTCGCCCGCGCTCATGATGGCGCGCAGCTTCAGATCGTATTTTTCCGATGGCGCAGGGCAAGCCTTCATCATCTGCTTGAGCGCGGTCGGGAACAGGAACGTATTGGTCACGCCGTAGCGCTCCAGCAGTTCGAATGCGCGGTCGGCCGTAAAACGGCCCTGGTAGCCGACGATGGGCTTGCCGAAGTACAGCGCGGGCATCAGCGCATCCCACAGACCGCCGGTCCAGGCCCAGTCGGCGGGACTCCAGAACACGTCGTCGTCATTCGGATACCAGTTCTGCGAGCAGACAAAACCGGTCAGGTTGCCGATCAGCGCGCGGTGCGGAATCAGCGCGCCCTTGGGCGGACCCGTGGTGCCGCTGGTGTAGATCAGCACCGCCGCTTCGTCGGCCTTGGTCTGTTCGGCCGTGAACTCGGGTATTTGCGCGGCCAGCAGCGTGTCCCAGTCCAGGTCGCCGCGGCCGGTGGCCTGGCCGGCGCCGATGATGGTTTTCAGCGTCGGGCAGTCGGGGCGGGCGGCCAGCAGGTTGTCGATCGATGTTTCGTCCGCAATGGCCACGCGCGTTTCGCTGTGGTCGATGCGATATGACAGGGCCTCGGGGCCGAACAGCATCGACAGCGGCATGGCGATGGCACCCAACTGGTACACGGCCATGCCCGCGACGACGGTCTCGATGCGCTGGGGCATGACGATGGCGACGCGGTCGCCGCGCTGGACGCCCAGTTCGCGCAACGCGCGCGACAGACGGTTGGCTTCGGCCTGGATATGGGCGTAGGTGTACGACGCGCGCCGGCCATCTTCATGCTCGGTATGGGCGGCGATGCGGTTTGCCGTGGCGGGGTCGCGTGCCCAGCGGCCGCAGCAGACCTCGGCCAGGTTGAAGAATTCGGGCACATTCCAGTGGAACGAGTCGTGCAGCGCGTGATAGTCGTCACGGCGCGTGGCCGGCAAGGCGGTCATGCAGTTGTCTCCAATGTTCTCGCTCGCACCGGCTAGCCGTTTGGCTATAATCCAGCAATCGAACGATCGTTCTATTTTTATCCGGGCTGCCGCGTGGTCATTGGCCGCGCACGCATCAGAAGACCCGGGCACAGAGGGTAGACACCATGACCATCACGGAAACTTCGCGCTCCGAATTTATCACGCTGCGCGGCCTGCGCACGCACGTGCGCCACTGGGGACAACCCGGCGCCCCGAAGCTGTTCATGCTGCATGGCTGGATGGACGTGGCGGCATCGTTCCAGTTCCTCGTCGACGCGTTCGAGCGTGACTGGCACGTCATTGCGATGGACTGGCGCGGCTTTGGCGAATCCGACTATCCGACGGAATATCCGGGCACCCGCTCGTACTGGTTCCCCGATTACGTGGCCGACCTCGAAGCGCTGCTCGACCACTACCAGCCCGAGGGGCAGGTCGATCTGGTGGGGCATAGCATGGGTGCGAACGTGGTCTGCATCTACGCGGGCGTGCGGCCCGAGCGCGTGCGGCGCGTGGTGGACCTGGAGGGATTCGGCCTGACACGTACGCGACCCGAGCAGGCGCCGGGCCGGCTGGCGCGCTGGCTCGACGAACTGCGCGCGCAGCCCGAGCTGAAGACCTACGACAGCCAGGCGGCAGTGGCGGCGCGGCTGCAGAAGACCAACCCGCGCCTGCCGGACGAGCGCGCGGCATTCCTGGCCGCGCACTGGTCGCGCCGCAATGACGCCGGACGATGGGAAATCCTCGGCGATGCCGCGCATAAGATGACCAACCCCACGCTGTACCGCATCGACGAGATCATGGCGATCTGGGCAAAGGTCGCGTCGCCGGTGCTGCACGTGGAAGCGCGTAACTCGCCCACGCTGGCACACATTGCGCACAAGCAAAGCATCGAGGAATTCAAGGAGCGCTTCCGCGCCTTTCCGGATTTCCGCGAGGTGTTTGTCGACGACGCCGGCCACATGCTGCACCACGACCAGCCGCAGGTGGTGGCCAGACTGATCGAGGATTTCCTGGGCTGAGTTTGGTCTTGGTTTGGCTTTGGATGTTCTCCCCCTCCCACCGCGCGGGAGGGGAGCACTCATCGGGCCAACGCTCACGCGTGCGTGAGCTTTTCTTTCAGCGCGGCGTTGTTGCTGGTGTGCACGTGTACCAGCGCCTTTTCGGGGAATGCGTAGTGGTAAGCCTTGCGCAGGGCCAGCGCGGCCTCGTGGAAGCCGGAGAGAATCAGCTTCTGCTTGTTGGGATAGACCGCGATGTCACCGGCGGCGAAGATGCCTCGGCGCGATGTCTCGTAGGTAGTGGTGTCGTCGATCTGGATGCGGCCCGCGCGCATGTCCAGGTCCCACTGGGCAATCGGACCCGGCTCCGAAACCAGGCCGTACAGCGCCACAAGCTCGTCGGCCTCGACCGTACGATCGCCGTCGCGTGTCTTGATGCCGGCGTGGGTGAGGGCGCCCGAATCATCGGCCTGCAGGCTGCCGAGCATGCCGACTACGAAATCCATCTCACCGGCGTCCACGGCCGCACGCATGGCGCCCACCGTGTGGTCCGCCGCGCGAAAGCCCTCGCGCCGGTGCAGCAGCGTGACGCGCGCCGCCACTTTGCGCAGGGCCAATGCCCAGTCCAGCGCCGAGTCGCCGCCACCTGCCACGATCACGCGCTTGCCGGCAAAGCGCGACGTGTCGCGCACGGCGTAGTGCACGTGGCGGTCTTCCAGCGCGGCGGCCTCGGGCAGCGACACGCGCTGCGGGGCGAAGGCGCCAGCGCCGGCGCAAATCAGCACGGCGGCCACGTCGAACCGCTTGCCACCGTCGGTGGTCACCAGCACGCGCGGATGGCCGTCGGCACTGGTGACGTCGTTGACGGACTGGGCGCGCTGGCCAAAGTGCATCGGAAACGCGAACGGCGCGCATTGCTCAAGCAGGCGATCCACGAGTTCCTGGGCCAGGCAGCCAGGCACGGCGGGGATGTCGTAGATCGGCTTCTCGGGGTACAGCTCGGTGCATTGGCCGCCGGCACGATCGAGCACGTCGATCAGCTCGCATTTGAGTCCCAGCACGCCTGCCTGGAACGCCGCGAACAGCCCCACGGGGCCGGCGCCGACGATCAGCACATCGGTCTGGATGGTTTCCGAGGTTGGTATGGCGGCGGAGCTGGGCGTGGAGGACATGGGAAAAGGCGGAAAACTGCGGTGGAAACAGGCCCCATCATACCTTGCGTGGCACCGCAATCCGGACACGCCACCTCTGCCGGCAGGGCTAAAAAACCCTGCCAGGAGTAGAATGGCACCCATGCAAAACGCCCATGCCATCAACGCCGATCTGCACTGCCATTCCACCGTGTCCGACGGGATGCTGTCGCCGACCGAGGTGGCCGCGCGTGCGCACGCCGGTGGCGTGGCGTTCTGGGCCCTGACCGATCATGACGAGGTTGGCGGCCAGGCCGAGGCCCGTGCCGCCGCCGAGGCGATGGGCATGCGTTACGTGCCCGGTGTCGAGATCTCGGTGACATGGGCCGGGCAGACCGTCCATATCGTCGGCCTGCAGATCGATCCGTTCAACCCGGACCTGATCGACGGGCTGGCGAAAACGCGCGACGGCCGCGCCCGCCGCGCGCAGGACATCGGCGTGGCCCTGGAGAAGATCGGCATCACCGGCGCTTACGAAGGCGCGCTGCGCTACGTGGGCAATCCCGATCTGATTTCGCGCACCCACTTTGCGCGCTGGCTGGTGGACGAAGGCCGCTGCAAGACCATCGGCGATGTTTTCAGCGAATATCTTTCCGAAGGCCGGCCCGGTTACGTGCCGCACCGCTGGTCGTCTCTGGCGGAAGCCGTGGGCTGGATTCGTGGCGCTGGCGGAATCGCCGTGATGGCGCATCCGGGGCGCTACAACTACACCCCCATCCAGCACGACGCGCTGTTCGACGACTTCACACAACTGGGCGGGCGGGCCGTCGAGGTTGTGACCGGCAGCCACACGCCCGACCAGTTTCGCCGCTACGCCGACGTGGCGCGCCGCTATGGCCTGCTGGCATCGCGCGGATCGGATTTCCACGGTCCTGGCGAAGGCCGCGTGGAGATCGGCACGCTGCCGCCGTTGCCATCGGACGTCACACCGGTCTGGCACGACTGGTAAGCTGATCGCCCCAGACAATCCGCGTCCGCCATGTCCCAGTACTTCGAGATCCATCCCGACAACCCGCAGGCGCGGCTGATCAAGCAGGCCGCGCAGATCGTGCAGAAGGGCGGCCTGATCGCGCTGCCCACCGATTCCAGCTATGCACTGGCCTGCCAGCTCGACGACAAGTCCGCCGTGGAACGGCTGCGCCGTTTGCGTGGCATCGACGAGAAACACCATCTGACGCTGATGTGCGGCGACCTGTCGGAACTCGGCAACTTCGCGCGGGTCGATAACCGCCAGTACCGCTGGATCAAGGGCGCCACGCCGGGACCCTACGTTTTTATCCTGGAAGCGACCAAGGAAGTGCCGCGGCGGCTTTCGCATCCCGCGCGCAAGACCATTGGCGTGCGTGTGCCCGACCATGCGATTCCGCTGGCGCTGGTGGCCGAGTTGGGGCAGCCACTGATTTCGGCCACGCTGCAGTTGCCGGATGACGAGGCGCCGATGAACGAGCCTTCCGAGATTCGCGCACGGCTGGAAAAGCAGCTCGACCTCGTGATCTGTGGCGGCCCCGCACCGGCGCAGCCAACCACGGTGATCGACCTGTCCGGTGGCGAGCCGGAACTGGTTCGTCCGGGCCGTGGCGACCTGGAGCGCTTCGGACTGACCGCCGCCGTCTGATCTGGCCTGCCTGTTTCGATTCGGCTGCAGTTTTAGATACATACCGCACACCCAAGGACATGCCGGACAGCCTTTGATGCCGGCGGCCCGATAGAATAGTTTGCATGGATTCCTCGATCGTCCAGACCTTCGCCGTATATGCGCTGCCCGTGCTGTTCGCCATCACGCTGCACGAGGCCGCCCACGGTTTTGTCGCGAAGTATTTCGGTGACAACACAGCCTGGCTGCTTGGGCGCGTCAGCCTGAACCCGGTGCGCCATATCGATCCGATCGGCACCGTGGCCGTGCCGCTGCTGCTGTATTTCCTGACCGCGGGCCAGTTCGTGTTCGGCTTTGCCAAGCCGGTGCCGGTGGTATTCGGCCATCTGCGCAACCCGCGCTGGCATGGCATGTGGGTGGCGCTGGCGGGCCCGGCCAGCAATATCTTGCAGGCGTTCCTGTGGGCGCTGGTGGCCGTCGGGCTGGCGGCCGCCCAGGTGCAGGAGCCGTTCTGGAGCCAGATGGCGCGTGCTGGCGTCCTGGTCAATACCGTGGTGGCCGCCTTCAACCTTTTTCCAATCCCCCCGCTCGACGGTGGCCGCGTGCTGACGGCATTCCTGCCGCGCCGCATGGCCGAGGCAGTGGGCCGGGTCGAGCCGTATGGCATCTTCATCGTCCTGGCGCTGGTTGCCGCTGGCGTTATCACGCGGATCTGGATGCAGCCGGTGATGACCGTGCTGCTGTCGATCGTCGAACTGATGCTGCGCCCGGTGCTGATGGTGCTGCAGTAGTCCGGCCGCTGCCTGCCTTTTCCTTTATCCCGTTTCAGACGACTCGCCGCGCATGACCTTGACGCATCCTCCGCTTGCCGCGCCATCTACCTGGCTGACCCGCTGGGCGCACCTGATCCGGCCTGGCGGCCGGGTTCTTGACCTTGCCTGCGGCAGCGGCCGCAATGCGGCCTGGCTGGCCGGGCAGGGGTTTGCGGTGCTGGGCGTCGACCGCGACGCTGAAGCCATTGCCGGCCTGCCGGCGGGCGTGGTGGGCCGTGTGGCTGACCTGGAGCAAGGCAGCTGGCCGCTGGCCGATGCGGGGCGGTTCGATGCCGTGGTGGTCACCAACTACCTCCACCGTCCGCTCTGGCCGCATCTTCTGGAAGCGCTGGGGCCGGGCGGCGTGCTGATCTACGAAACCTTTGCGGCGGGCAACGAGACCGTCGGCAAGCCTTCCCGGCCCGATTTTCTGCTGCATCCCGGCGAATTGCTGGAAGTGACGCGCGGCACGCTGCGCGTGGTGGGTTACGAGGACGGCACGCTGGAAAGTCCACGTCCGGCGTTCGTGCAGCGCATTTGTGCTGTCCACGAGGCACCGCAAGCGGGTTCGGATGGTCCGCCGCCGCGTTACCGGCTGCCCGCCTGAGGTGTCGGAGGCGCAGCGAATGGGCCTGCGGGGCTGTCAGCGAGGCGGCCCCGGCACACGTTACGCCCGTTAACGTTTTCCCTCATAGATAGGGGGTCCGGAGCCCCTGACGGTTCCGGTACAATCCCGGTTGTTCGAATTTCCCGAATTCCCTGAGATATGACACAGATTACCGGCAGCATCGTGGCCATCGTCACCCCGATGCATGAGGATGGCAGCCTGGATTACCCGGCACTGCGCAACCTCATTGACTGGCACGCGGCGGAAGGCACCGATGGCATCGTGATCGTGGGCACCACGGGTGAGTCGCCGACGGTCAACGTCGAAGAGCACTGCGAACTGATTCGCGTAGCCGTCGAGCAATCGGCCGGCCGGGTGCCCATCATCGCCGGTACCGGCGGCAATTCCACCCGCGAAGCCATCGAACTGACCGCCTTTGCGAAGAAGGTGGGTGCCGATGCGTCGCTGCAGGTCGTGCCGTACTACAACAAGCCGACCCAGGAAGGCATGTACCGCCATTTCCGCACCATCGCGGAAGCCGTGGAACTTCCGGTGCTGCTCTACAATGTGCCGGGCCGCACCGTGGCGGACATGAACAACGAGACGATCCTGCGCCTGGCGCAGGTGCCGGGCATCGTGGGTGTCAAGGAAGCCACGGGCAATATCGACCGTGCAGCGCAACTGATCAAGGATGCGCCCGATAGCTTTGCCATCTACAGCGGTGACGACCCCACGGCCGTGGCGCTGATCCTGCTGGGCGGCAAGGGCAATATCTCGGTGACCGCCAACGTGGCGCCGCGCAAGATGCACGAGATGTGCGTCGCCGCCCTGAAGGGCGATGTGATGACGGCCCGCCGTCTTCACATGGAGTTGATCGACCTCAACCGTGCGATGTTTGTCGAGGCCAACCCGATTCCGGTGAAGTGGGCGCTTCAGCAAATGGGCAAGATGGGAGGCGGTATCCGCCTGCCGCTGACCCCGCTGGCGGAAGGCCAGCATGAAACCGTGCGCCGCGCGCTGGCAGCGGCCGGCCTGCTGGGCTGAGATTCGCCGGCTGAACGTTTGGCTATTCGCCAATTCTTGAAACCAGGATTACGTGTCAATGAAACAGAAGCTTAACCGTCGCGGCGCGACGCAGGTTCGCCGTGTCGCAGTGGTTGCGCCCATGCTGGCGCTGACGCTGATTGCCGGCTGCAGCAGCATCAACGAGGCCATGCAGCCCGACAAGATCGACTACAAGTCCCAGGGCAAGAAGACCGCGTCGCTGGACATTCCGCCGGACCTGACCAAGCTCGAAGGCGACCGTCGCTACACCGTGCCCGATGCCGCCGGCACGTCCACGCTGTCGAACTACCAGCAGGCGACCAAGACCCGCGAAGCCGAGCCGGCTACCAACGTGCTGCCGTCCTCGCAGGGCATCCGCATGGAGCGTGATGGCAACCAGCGCTGGCTCGTGATCAGCAATGGCATGCGTGCCGACCAGCTGTGGGAGTCGCTGCGCGGCTTCTGGCAGGAAAACGGTTTCCTGCTGACGCAGGATTCGCCGCAGACCGGCATCATGGAAACGGACTGGGCTGAGAATCGCGCCAAGATTCCGCAGGACATCATCCGCAACACGATTGGCAAGGTGTTCGACGGTCTGTACTCGACCTCCGAGCGCGACAAGTTCCGTACGCGCGTGGAGCGCGCCCAGAACGGCCAGCTCGAAGTGTTCATCAGCCACCGTGGCGCGCAAGAGCAGCTGACGGGCGTGGACAAGTCGACGACGGTCTGGACGCCGCGTCCGGCCGATCCGGAACTGGAAGCCGAGTTCCTCTCCCGCCTGGCACAGCGCCTGGGTGTGCAGAAGGACCAGGCCAACCAGATGGCCAAGAACCCGACGCCGGTGGGCAATGCCGCGGCGGCTGCCGCAGCAGCAGCGCCTTCGGCCTCGGCTAGCGCGACAGGTATCGGTGCCACGGCAGCGACTGGCGCCACTACCGATGCCGAAACCAAATCCTTCCTGGGCCAGGTCAATGGCGCGCCGGCCCTGCAGCTGCCGGAGCCGTTCGATCGCGCATGGCGTTCGGTTGGCCTGTCGCTGGACCGCGTGAACTTCACCGTGGAAGACCGCGACCGCGCGCAAGGTCTGTACTACGTGCGTTATGTGGATCCGAAGCAAGCCGTGGATGACCGTGGCTTCTTCTCGAAGCTCTTCACCAAGGCCAACGACGGCAAGACCGCCAAGAAGTATCGCGTGTCGCTGAAGGGTAGCGGCTCGGGCACCACGGTCACCGTGCAGAACGATGCCGGCCAGCCGGAGAACACCGACGTCAGCAAGCGCATCCTGTCGCTGCTCGACGAACAGCTGCACTGATGTTCGTTTTCTGTCGTACATCGATGCCGGCGGCGCCCGCCGCCGGGCATCTTCCCAGGCGAGCGCATCGATGATGCGCTTTGCTTTTTTGGGGAGCGGCAGCGAGGGTAACTCGCTGCTGATAGAGGCTGGCGACGGCGTATCCGTCACGCGCGTGTTGCTTGATTGCGGATTTGGCATCAAGGAAACGGCGCGGCGGCTGGAGCGGCTGGGCGTGTCGCCCGATCAACTGGACGCGCTACTTGTCACGCATGAGCATGGCGACCATGTGGGATCGGCATACGCGTTTGCCGCGCGCCACAAGCTGCCCGTCCATACGAGTCACGGTACGTGGCTGGCAACGTCGCATATGCGCGGGGCAGACCAGGCCGATGTGCGCGTATGTTGCGCCGATCATGTGTTTTCGGTCGGGGGCCTGCAGATTCATCCCTACACGGTGCCGCATGATGCGCGGGAGCCGTTGCAGTTTGTGTTGACCGATGGCGATGCCAGGCTGGGCGTGCTGACCGATGCGGGCATGGAAACGCCTTACGTCACGGCGCGGTTGGCCGGCGTGCATGCACTGGTGCTGGAATGCAACCACGATCGGGAGATGCTGAACAATTCCCCTTATCCGTGGTCGTTGAAGCGGCGTATCGGCGGCGATTTCGGCCATCTGGCCAACGATATCGCGGCCAGCATTCTGTCGCAGGTGACCCACTCGGACTTGTCGTGCGTCGTCGCGGCTCATCTGAGCAAGCAGAACAACACCCGTGAACTCGCGGCAGCGGCGCTTGCTACAGTGCTAGGCGTTCTGCCGGATGCGATCCTGATAGCTGATCAGGAAGAGGGGCTGGGATGGCAGGGAGTGCGGGCATAATCGGCGCGGCATGTCGTTGCCCCTAATGAGGGGAGCGCCAGATAATCGCCCAAACAAAAAGCCGACCCGAAGGTCGGCTTTTTGTATCGGAAGAATCCGATTACTGCTTGGCAGCCGGAGCCGAAGCGTCAGCAGCCGGAGCCGAAGCGTCGGCAGCCGGGGCCGAAGCGTCAGCAGCCGGAGCAGCAGCTGCGGGAGCCGAAGCTTCAGCAGCAGGAGCAGCAGCGGCCGGAGCCGAAGCAGCGGTGTCAGCTGCGGGGGCAGCAGCTTCTTCTTTCTTGCCGCAAGCGGCCAGAGCAACAGCAGCCAGCAGGGATGCGATCAGGAGAGACTTCTTCATTGTTCGTCCTTTAACTTTTAATAAAACGAAAACAGGCGATGAATAATTACCGGTAATTATCGCTCTTGTACTGCAAATATGAGGCTCTCCCGGGTGCCGACAGTGCAGTGGTCCACAGTACTAGCCAGCGGGCGATTATATCCGCGTTTTCCCGCCTTGTGTATAGGCGAAATATGCCGGTTCATTCTGTTACGTAAAATTACACGCGTGCGGGCGCAATCTGCAGCCAACCTTCCATCGTCCAGTCATGGAATGTGTCCATGAGATCGGGAAGCGCCGCGCACGCGGCCACATCTTCGGCCGCCAGTTGGCGGTGATCCGCGAGCCGTCGCAGCCATTTCGCCAGCGGTGGCGGTGGCTCGTAGGCTTCACCGTTCAGGAAGAAGTGCGTGCGGTCGTAGAGCGCGATGGAGGCGGGAGCAAGTACCACGCCATGCGTCTTGGCCAGCTTCGTGTATTGCTTCAGGCTGATTTCCGCGACTTCGTCAAACTGCACCGATTGCTTGGGTTCCGACAGGTACGATCCCAGGAATTCGGACACCATGCCCGCGTTCCATTTGAGAGCCTGCAGACGGTCGGCCACGTTCTTCGCCAGGCCGGCCGGCAGTTGCGCGGGCGTTGCCGTGGCGGCCTCGCCTGCATCGGCATAGCGACCGTCCAGGTCCTCGTTGCCTTCCACGGTTTCGGACAGCCACGCCAGGAAATGGCCCGCAAGCTCGCGATACGCCGGCGCACGGAACCCGATGGAGACGGTCATGCATTCGCCTTCGGCAACGCCATCGTGCGCGTACTGCGGCGGCAGGTAGAGCATGTCGCCCGGCTCGAGCACCCACTCCTGTTCGGCGCTGAAATCGGACAGGATCTTGAGCGGCATGTCGGGAATCAGGTCGAGCTTGGTCTGCGACGAAATTCGCCAGTGGCGTCGGCCCGATACTTGCAGCAGGAACACGTCGTACGAATCGAAGTGCGGCCCCACGCCACCGCCGTCGGTGGCATAGCTGATCATGACATCGTCCAGGCGTGCGTCCGGCACGAAGCGGAACTGGCTCATCAGCTCGGCGGCTGCCTGGTCGTGCAGGTTCACGCCTTGCACCAGCAGCGTCCACTTGCCAGTCTTGCGTGACGGCAGATTGTCTTCGGCAAAAGGACCGTGCTCGAGCTTCCAGCGGTTGCGAAAGTACGACACCAGGCGCGACTCTACGTCGTCGCGGTCGGCCAGTTCGAAAAGCGCTTCGCGCGACACAGGGGGCACGATTCCGGGCACTGCCTGTCGAATCAGCATCGGTTTGCGGTGCCAGACGTCACGCATGAATGCCGCGGGCGTCATCCCCCCGAGCAGCGTGAGCGGTGCATCGGGATCAATGGGGCCCGCGGGCAGGGCCTGCGCGTATAATGCGGAATCGCTCATGGAGTCAAGAATTGAAAATCGCTAAGAACACGGTGGTGTCCGTTGTGTACAAGCTGTCGGACGCGCAGGGCAATCTCATCGAGGAATCCGATGAGCCGATGGTCTATTTGCACGGCGGGTATGATGGCACGTTCCCCAAGATCGAGGAAGCGCTGGAAGGTCACGATGCCGGCTTCGAGACCCAGCTGCAGCTGGAACCCGACGAAGCGTTCGGCGACTACGATGCCGAACTGGTGAAGGTTGAGCCGCGCGACCGCTTTCCGGAGCCGCTGGAAGTCGGCATGCAGTTCGAGGGCGTGCCCGAGGACGGCGACGACGAGGATTCCATCATCTACACGGTGACCGACGTCGCCGAAGACAAGGTGGTGCTCGACGGCAATCACCCGCTGGCCGGCATGGCACTGCGCTTCTGGCTCCAGGTTTCCGAAGTCCGCGAAGCCACGACCGAAGAAGTGGAACACGGTCACGCGCATGGCGCATCGGGCATCGAAGTCGTCGACGAAGACGAGGACGAAGGCAGCCAAGGCGACAGCCCGCGCACGCTGCACTAAGCCGATATCCTCTAGCCAATCGAGCGATACGCGACAGGTCATCGCGAACATGAAAAAGCCGGCATCCGCCGGCTTTTTTATTTTGGGCGCAACGCCCCGCACGTGATGTGCATCAAGTTCCGTCGGCCGGCATGTTCCAGCGGTCAGTTGGTTTTCGGTCCGTCCTGCATTTCCACCTGGAAGACCGAGCGCGTGCCGGGCGTGATGGTCAGTTCGACCCAGTGCGAAGGATTGCCGATCGGCAGTGCCACGCGCGTAAAGTTGCCCACCACCTTGCCGCCCGCGTCGCGCAGCGGCCTGTCGACGCTGAAGCCGCTGTCGCTGGCATGCACGAGCAACACCTGGCCCGGATACTTCGCGCTCAGGTCCCGCAGTTGTCGCTTGAATTCAAGATAGCCATCGCGGGTGCCGCGTCGCAGAAAGCCATCGAGCAGTGACGGCTTGCCGCGCTTTTCCCAGCCATTGCCAAACTGCGGATCGGCGTGCACCACGATAAGAATCCCCGGCAGGTCGCGCTGTTCGGCTACCGAGAACGCGCGGCCCAGCCACTGCCGGTTGGCTTCGCGGCGGTCCTCGAACTCGCCGTTACGCCCCCCCTCGCTGCGATAGTGATTGTTGTCGCCGGGCAGGTTCAGGCCGACGATCATCACATTGCCGGCCACCAGGCGAACGTTTTCCCGAAAGCTCCGGAACATGGCCTGGTCTGACTGACGTACCAGCGGAATCGTGCGCCGGCCCAGCGTGGCATCGACTGGAAAGAACAGCTCGCGCAACCGGTTGAGCCGTTCCACGGCATCGAACTGTCCATTGACCGGCTTGTGGCATTCCGCCCAGTCCGTCTCGCCAGGTACGTAGAGCAGCGGTGCGGGCGAGTCGTCGAGCACGCGCAGGCGCGCGCCCAGCACGGCGTCTCCGCACGACTCCGTGTCACCCTTGATGCCGCCCGCGTGAATGATCAGCGACGCCTGACGCGCGCTCATCTGGTCGAACAGCGCCGTCGTGTCGGCCTCCGCCGTCGGCCACTGTGGCACATCGGCGACCAGTGCGATGCGCGTCAGTTGCACCGTTGGCGCCGCCGGTGGCGATACCTTGCTGGCGCGCGCCGCATGGGCGGTGTGCGACGCCAGGAAGCCGGCGGCGTACACCAGGGCGGCCAGCATGATGGCCGCGCGTCCCGAGCGGTGCGGTGCCATCATGCCTTGCGCGTCGGTTCCGCCAGTGCCTTGAGCCGGTACAGCGCTTCCAGCGCATCACGCGGCGACATGCTGTCCGGATCGATATCGGCCAGCGCCTCAAGCGCGGCAGCCTGTTCGGCGGAAAGATCGGCAGACATGCCATCGATCACGTCCAACGCATCGTCGTCCTGCGGGGTGGCCGGGGCTGCGAACAGGTCCAGCTGCGGGGTAGGCGTGGCATCCGCCGACTGTTGCTCCAGCCAGGCCAGGTGCTTGCGCGCGGCCCGAATCACGGGCTGCGGCACGCCTGCCAGTTGTGCCACCTGCAGGCCGTAGCTCTGGCTTGCCGGGCCATCCTGCACCGCATGCAGGAACACGATGCCGTCGCCGTGTTCCACAGCGGACAGGTGGACGTTCGCGGCCTGCGAGAATTCCTGCGGCAGTTGCGTCAGCTCGAAGTAGTGCGTGGCGAACAGCGCGTGGCTGCGATTGTGCGAGAGCAGGTGGCGCGCAATCGCCCATGCCAGCGCCAGGCCGTCGAACGTTGACGTGCCACGGCCGATTTCGTCCATCAGCACCAGGCTCGACGGCGTGGCGTTGTGCAGGATGGCGGCGGCCTCGGTCATTTCCACCATGAACGTGGAACGTCCGCCAGCCAGGTCGTCGGCTGCGCCAATCCGCGTGAAGATGCGATCGATCGGTCCGATCACCGCACCTTGCGCCGGCACCCATGCGCCCACGCAGGCCAGCAACACAATCAGTGCCGTCTGGCGCATGAACGTCGACTTACCGCCCATGTTCGGGCCGGTGATCAGCAGCAGCTTGCGCGCTTCATTCAATTGGCAGTCGTTGGCGATGAATGCCACCGATTCCGCGGCCAACTGTCCTTCCACGACCGGATGGCGTCCCTGCGTGATGTCGATGACATTCTCGGAAACGCGCTCCGGCTGGCTCCAGTCGAGCGTTCGTGCGCGCTCGGCCAGTGTGGCCAGCACGTCCAGCCGGGCGAGGGCCGCCGCCACGCGCTGCAGGTTGCCGATATGGGGCAGCAGCGCCTGGAGCAATGCCTCGTAGAGCTGCTTCTCGCGCGCCAGTGCGCGATCCTGGGCGGACAGGGCTTTGTCCTCGAACGCTTTCAGCTCGGGCGTGATGTAGCGCTCGGCGTTCTTGAGTGTCTGACGGCGCCGATAGTCGTCGGGCACCTTGTCGGCCTGCCCGTTGGTCACTTCGATATAGAAGCCGTGCACGCGGTTGTACTCGACGCGCAGGTTGCTGATGCCGGTGCGTGCGCGCTCCCGCGTTTCCAGTTCGATCAGGAACTGGCCGCAGTTTTCGGAAATATCGCGCAGTTCGTCGAGGTCGGCGTCGTAGCCCGGTGCGATCACGCCGCCGTCGCGGATCACCGTCGACGGCTCTTCCGCCACGGCGCGGATCAGCAGCGACAGGCACTCCACGGGGACTTCGAGTTCGTCCATCGTCTGCGCGAGCAGCGGCGACTCATGCGCGGCGCTGACGCTTGCCTGTACCGACGGAAGAGTCTTCAGCGTGTCGCGCAACGAAGACAGGTCGCGCGGTCGCGCCGACAACAGCGCCAGGCGTGCGGTAACGCGTTCGACGTCGCACAGCTTGCGCAGCGCCGCGCGCACCGTGTCCGGGTCCTGCGCGATGAGCACGCCAATGGCCTGCTGGCGTGCGCGCGGCAAGGCCGGGTCGCGCAGCGGATGGTGGAGCCAGTGGCGCAGTGCGCGGCTACCCATCGTGGTCGAACAGGTATCGAGCAGCGAGAACAGCGTCGGTGATTCGCCGCCGCGGAGGGTTTCGGTCAGTTCGAGATTTCGTCGCGTGGCCGTATCCAGGCCGACGAATTCGGACTCGCGCTCGACGGTCACGCCCTGCACGTGGCGCAGTGACTGCCCCTGCGTCGTAGCGGCATAGTTGAGCAGCGCGCCCGCCGCGCCGAGGGCCGCACCAAGCCCGGCGCAGCCAAACGGCTCCAGGCTGGCGACGCCGATCTGTTCGCGCAGGCGGCGTGTGCCGGCCTCCTGATCGAAGTGCCACTCGGGCAGGCGCGTGCGGGCGCAGGTCGGCGCCGGCAGGTCCATGCCGTCCGCATAGAGCAGTTCCGCTGGCCGGATGCGTTCCAGTTCGCGCGAAAGCTGCGCCGCGTCGCATTCCATCAGACGCAGTTCTCCGCTAGCCAGGTTCAGCCACGCCATGCCGGTCTTGCTGATGCCGCGGCGTGTGGTCTGCTGGTGCACGGCCATCAGGTAGCTGTCGACCTTGTCGGGCAGCAGCGCCGCATCGGTCAACGTGCCCGGCGTGACGATGCGCACGACCTTGCGTTCGACCGGCCCCTTGCTCGTGGCCGGATCGCCGATCTGTTCGCAGATCGCCACGGATTCGCCGAGCTTGACCAGGCGCGCCAGATACTGGTCCACCGAATGGAACGGGATACCGGCCATGCGGATCGGCACGCCGCCGGACTGGCCGCGCGACGTCAGCGTGATGTCGAGCAGGCGGGCTGCCTTTTCCGCGTCATCGTGGAACAGTTCGTAGAAGTCGCCCATCCGGTAGAACAGCAGGGTGTCCGGATGGTCCGCCTTTAGCCGCAAATACTGCAGCATCATGGGCGTGTGCTTTTCGGATTTCTCGGCCTTGTCCGACTTGTCGGCTTTGCCGCTGCGCGGGCGCGTGCCTTCGGCGGCGGCCAGGGCTTCGGCGGACACGGTATCGTCGCGGGCCTCCTGGATCTCACCTGCGGCTACGGGTGCGTCCGGTCGCGTGGATTCGGCTTGGTTGGAAAAGGCTTCTGCGGACATGCATTCCTCTCGGGCGGCCCGGTGAAAGGGGCCGCCGGTGTATCGATTGCCGCGGGCGTGGCGAGTGGTCGGTGACTTGCCGACGTGACTGGCCTCAAGCGGGCCGCGGCGCAAAGCGGCATTTTACTGCCTGCCCATCCAGTGGTCCGCTGCCGGACCGGATTTTCATCCGATTCCGCGATGCACTGCTGGCTTCCCGTCCGGTGCGCCGCACTTTGAGCGCTGGAACGGACAGGAGCCGTGGTGTGAAGGGCCCCGCGCGGGGAGGCGCCAGCATATTTGAGGTCCGGGTGCTTCCATGCGATCTCCAGCAGTTATGTGCAGTCAGCAAATCTAGCTGGGGGCGACTGGGATGTCTTGGGGTGGAATCTCAAAAATTGCAGGGACGCGGGAGCGGGGAGCCAGGCCGCGTGCGGCGGCATGTAACGCAAGAATAACTTTGGACGTTGCGCTGTAATCGGCAAGCAACGCCGCATTTTGAGCGGGCAGGCGCGAAATCGACGAGATTTGTCAGTTGCCCCGGAGCGCCGCTGCATATTTGTCAGCCACAGCCGTCTGTAACCAGATGTTTCCGACAAAAAGTGTCAGATATGGGGGCGATCGGGCCTGGCATGATCCTTGGATATAACCGTGCGTAGCGGCACGAAGAGGCCGGTAACAGGACAGGTCGCAAATGAAAAAAGCAAGGGCGGGAAGATGGCCGGGGAGGGCCGTCAGCGTGATTCCGGTGTGGGGCGTGGCCTGGAGGCCCGCGCCACACCGCGGATTCACGCTGATCGAGCTGATGATCGTGGTGGCGATCGTGGGCATTCTTGCCGCGATCGCCATTCCCACCTATCAGGTTTTTGTTGCGAAGGCGCAGATCGGCCGGGCTTTCTGGGAAGCATCGGCCTACAAGATTCCCGTGGAGGAACGCCTGAACGCCGGCGTGCGCGTATTTCCGAATCCCGCCGATTCGTTGGGATACGTGAAGTCGTCGCTTACCACTACCGCCAATACCTTCGTGTTCAACGCGGACGGGTCAGGCAGCATCGTCGTCACGCTCGACGGCGACGTGCATACGATGGTCAAGGGCACGCGCCTGACCGTGGGCCGCCTGGCGGACGGCAGTTGGGACTGCACGGTGCGGGGCGGAACCGGCGGCATCACCGCCATGTACCTGCCCCTTTCGTGCGTACTCGATACCAGCAGCTAGGCTGCCGCGCGAGTTATTCCTCGATTGCCTTCAGTGCCTTGAGTGCCGGCTTGATGTTGTCCAGCGAGAACGGCGCCAGCAGTCGAACCATCTGTGCGAAGACCTTCGGATTACCGGCCAGCACCTCGCCCTGTTCCATCTGGCGCGATTCGCCGTTGTAGTTGCCCACCAGACCACCCGCTTCGGTGATCAGCAGCATGCCGGCGGCCATGTCCCACGGCTTCAGGCCGCGCTCGAAGAAACCGTCCAGGCGGCCGCAGGCCACATAGGCCAGGTCCAGCGCGGCAGCGCCCGGGCGGCGCAGGCCCGCGCAGCTGCGCGTCATCAGCGCGAACATCTCCAGGTATTCGTCCACGCCTTCCAGATCGCGGAACGGGAAGCCCGTGCCGATCAGGCAGTCTGCCAGCTTGTCGCGGCGCGTGACGCGGATGCGGCGGTTGTTCAGGAAGGCGCCGGCGCCCTTGCTGGCGGTGAACAGTTCGTCGCGCGTGGGATCGTAGACCACGGCCTGGGAAGGCACGCCCTTGTGCAGCAGGCCGATCGACACTGCGTACTGCGGAAAGCCGTGGATGAAGTTGGTGGTGCCGTCCAGCGGATCGATCACCCAGGTGAATTCGTGCTGGTCGTCGCCCTCGGCCCAGGACTGGCCGGACTCTTCCGCTAGAATGGCGTGCTCGGGGTAGGCGGTGCGGATGACCTCGATGATGGCTGCTTCGGCAGCGCGATCGACTTCGGTCACGAAATCGTTGTGCTGTTTGCGCGAAACGCGTACCAGGTCGACGTCGATCGACGCGCGGTTGATGATGGAACCCGCCTTGCGGGCCGCCTTGACGGCGATATTTAGCATCGGATGCATGAATCTCTCCAGGGGCCGGCGAACTGTCCTGCGGGGCAGCTTCTGCCAGACCTGGTGGTCATGGCCGGAAGGCGCGCGGATAGTCCGGCATCGGCCGAACAGCACAACGGATTGTAGAAGAACGAGGGTGCGTCGCCTTTTCTGGGCGCCGCGCCGCAATTGGAAGGCTGCATTGTATAGGAACCCGGCCCGCTGCACGAGTCGCGCGCGGCAAACGTCGTAGCGGGGCATCCCAAATGACTGAAGCACTGAATTTCGAGGCGGGGCAGACCCCCGCGGATGCTGGCCCCGGTGGCTTGCCCGGCATTTTTTCCCGCGTGCGCGTGGTGCTGGTGGAAACCAGCCACCCAGGTAACGTAGGTTCCGTCGCCCGCGCGATGAAGACGATGGGTTTTGGCGATGTGCCCGGCAGCCTGGTGCTGGTGACGCCGCGCGAGCCGGACGTGCTGACGCACCCGGACGCCGTGGCGATGGCCAGCGGTGCCGACGACGTGCTGGCGGGTGCCCGCATCGTCGACGATATCGAAAGCGCATTGACTGGCACGGCCTTTACGGTGGCGATGACCGCGCGCCAGCGTGAATTCGGCCCGCCGCGCCTGCTGCCGCGCGCCGCGGCCAGCCGGGGACGTGCCGTGCTGGCGGCCGACGACGCGGCGGTCATCGCCTTCGTGTTCGGCAACGAGCGCTATGGCCTGCCCAACGATGCGGTGCTGCGCTGCTCGGCCGTGACGCACATTCCCGCCAACCCGGCGTATGCGTCCCTGAACCTGGCGCAGGCGGTGCAGCTCATTGCCTACGAGATGCGCCTGGCGCTGCTGGAGGAGCAGGAGGCGGCGGGCGCGGTGCCGGACGGCGCGCCGAATATCGGCTATTCTGGTGAGCCCGCCACGGCGGAACAGGTCGAATCGATGTTCGGCCACTTCCAGTCGGGGCTGGTGGCCATCGGATTTCTCGATCCGGACAATCCACGCAAGCTGATGCCGCGACTGCGGCGGATGTTTGCCAGAGCCGGACTCGAACGCGAGGAAGTGAATATCCTGCGTGGCATCGCCAAGCGCATGCTGCTGGCCGGCAGGCAGACAGAAGGCAACAAGGACAGCTGACCCGTGATTTCCATCTCGGCACTCAACAGGCGGAACGATTCCCGGAGCCAGGCCCCCGGCCAGCGGGACGCGCGCGCCTGCGTGAGCCAGCCGCCGCGATGTTGAAGCCGCCGCGACCCCAAAAGCCCTGATGGCCTCAGGGCCCGGCGGCAGGCGCATAAATCTCTTACACTCCCTGCTCGCACGCGCCCAGGCCGTCCCCCAACACAAGCAAGAAGCACAAGACCGGCTTATGACCGCGCCGGCGACCGTCCGCATATCGTGCGGGCGCGCGCATCGGCGCGGCAACACGACACGACGAAGATGTTCACTCGCCTGAAGGAAGATATCGATGCCATCATGCGGCGCGACCCCGCTGCGCGCAGCCGCCTGGAAGTTCTGACCTGCTATCCCGGACTCCACGCCGTGATATTCCATCGCGTGGCCCACACGTGCTGGCGCGGCGGTTTCCATTGGCTTGGCCGCTGGATCTCGCACTGGTCACGCTGGTTGACCGGTATCGAGATTCACCCCGCCGTCAGGATGGGGCGCCGCGTGTTCATCGATCACGGCATGGGCGTGGTCATCGGCGAAACGGCCGAGATCGGCGACGACTGCACGATCTACCAGGGTGTGACACTGGGCGGCACATCGCTCTACAAGGGTCAGAAACGCCACCCGACACTCGGCGCGGGCGTGGTGGTCAGCGCCGGTGCCAAGGTGCTTGGCGGATTCGAGGTGGGCGATGGCGCGCGCGTGGGATCGAACGCCGTGGTGCTCAAGCCGGTGCCGCCGGGCGCCACCGCGGTGGGCATACCGGCCCGCATCATCATGCCCGATGCCCCGGCCGCCCAGCAGGGCGCGAAGCAGGAGTTCTCGGCTTATGGCATCACGCCGAATGCCGACGATCCGGTGTCGCTCGCGCTCAAGAGCCTGATCGACAACGCGGCCAAGCAACATGACCGCATCGAGGCCGTGCTGGCCGCGCTCGACCGCCTCGGCGAACATCTCGAGAACACCCCGAACGACCGCTTCGATGCGAGCGAACTGCGCAAGCTGATGAAATAGGCGTTGCGGCGGTGGACAGGCACGCCGCCCGGCGCGGCGTGGTGCGTCGTGAAGCGGTCACGGTCACTCCACCTGCGGCAGCAGACTGAAGCCGCCGGCATCGAGCTGCAGCACGGCTGCGCGCGGATGTCGGCCATCCAGATCCCAGTCGGTCAGCACCCAGCGATCGCCTCGCGCATGCGCGTGACGGGCAGGGCGATGGGTGTGGCCATGCACCAGTGTGCTGGCGTGGCTCGCCGCCAGCAGCGCGTCGACGGCGGCGGGCGTGGCATCGCCATAGTCGGGCGGTGCGGCACCGTCAGCCTGCCGTGCGCGGCCGGCTTCGCTGTCGGCCCGTAGCCGGCGAGCAATCTTCTGTCGCGTGGCCAGTGGCAAGGCCAGAAACAGCCGCTGCACCCAGCCCTTGCGCGTCCAGTGCCGAAAGCGGTTATAGCGCGGGTCGTCCGTGCAAAGCATGTCGCCGTGGCTCAGCACCACGCGTTGCCCGGCACAAACGATCACCGAGGGGTCGGCCAGCAGCGTCGCCCCGGCTGCCCTGGCAAAGCGTCGGCCAATCAGGAAGTCGCGATTGCCGTGCATCAGGTAGACCGGCACGCCGGCATCGGCAACGCGGCGCAATGCCGCCGCCACGCCAGCCGCAAACGGTGTTTCCGTTTCCTCGTCGCCCACCCAGAACTCAAAGAAGTCGCCCAGGATGAAGAGCGTGCGCGCCTGCTGTTTGGCCTGGTCCAGCACGCGGTCGAACGCGGCCAGCGTACGCGGCATGCCGGGGGTCAGGTGCAGATCGGAAATGAACCACGCCGGCGCCTGCACCTCGATGGGTGCGGCCGCCGGCGTGGGCAGGGATGCGGTCATGCGTGTCGGAAAAGTGAGTTCACGAGCGGCATGCCGCCATCGAAGGGTAGGTCGTCGAAGAATTACTCGACGATGGTGGCCTTCTGGATCACCACGTCGTCCACCGGCACGTCCTGGTGGAAGCCCGAGCTGCCGGTACGCACGCCCTTGATGGCGTCCACGACGTCGGTACCTTCCACGACCTTGCCGAACACGGCGTAGCCGAAGCCTTGCGGCGTGGGCGAGCTGAAGTTCAGGAAGTCGTTGTCCACCACGTTGATGAAGAACTGAGCCGTGGCCGAGTGCGGTGCGTTGGTGCGGGCCATCGCAACGGTGTAGCGGTCGTTCTTCAGGCCGTTGCCGGCTTCGTTGTCGATCGGCGCGTCGGTGTCCTTCTGCTTCATGCCCGGCTCGAAGCCGCCGCCCTGGATCATGAAGTTCTTGATCACGCGGTGGAAGACCGTGTTGTCATAGTGGCCCTTGCGCACGTACGACAGGAAGTTCTCCACCGTCTTCGGGGCTTTCTCGGCGTCCAGTTCGATGGTGATGACGCCTTGCGTCGTTTGGAGTTGTACCTTGCTCATGGGTGACCTCTGTACGGTGACGGTTAGGCCCGCAGGACTGCGGGCGCAGAGTTACTTGGTGACGACGGTGGCGGACTCGATCACGATCGGCGCGGCCGGTACGTTGCGCATGGCACCGTAGGCTGTGGTCGGCGCGGCCTTGATCTTGTCGATCGTGTCCATGCCTTCCACCACCTTGCCGAATACGGCATATCCGTTGCCATCGGGCTGCGGGTAGTCGAGGTTCGGATTATCCACCACATTGACGAAGAACTGCGCGGTGGCGGAGTTCGGATTCGAAGTGCGGGCCATTGCGACCGTGCCCGCCTTGTTCTTCAGGCCGTTCTGGGACTCCAGCGGAATCGGTGCGCGCGTGGCCTTTTCCTTCATGTCACGGTCGAAGCCGCCGCCCTGCACCATGAAGCCGTTGATCACACGGTGGAAGATCGTGCCGCCATAGAAACCGCTCTTCACGTATTCCATGAAGTTGGCGACGGTCTTCGGGGCGGCGTCGGGGTACACCTCGATGGTGAACTTGCCGGCGTTGGTGACGAACTGCACACGCTCGGTCTTCGGCGCGGAGGCGGCCGGGCTGGCGCCCTGTGCCAGGGCGGCCAACGGCGTCAGCGCGGTGGCGGCGGCCATCAGGCCGGCCAGGGCGATGCGGCGGGAAAGGGTCATGTCTGGAACTCCATCTTTCAGTGCAGATGATTTGATGCGATTGAGGCAGAGCAGGCGGCGGCAACGCCCATGACGGCGTTGCCTGCCATGCGGGTTCAGCGTGCCGCCGGGGCGCTGGCGGGCGCCTTTCGGACGGCGGGCGCGGCAGCCGGCGCGCTGGCGGGCGCGGGCGACACGCCAAGCTGGCGCAGGCCGGCCGCGGCGCGTGTATCTCCGGGGTTGCGGCGCACCGCATCGGTGTAGGCGCTCTCGGCCAGGCGCCGGTAGACGTCGCCCAGGTTGCTGTACGCGATGGCGTAGTCGGGCTTGGCGTCGATGGCCAGCAGCAGCTCGGCCTCGGCGCGCTTCAGGTCGCCACGCTTTGCGTAGAGCAGGGCGAGGTTGTTGTGCGGTTCCGGCAGCTCGGGAAAGTCCTGCGCCATTTCGGAGAAAGCCTGGATGGCTTCGTCCTCGTGACCGGCCTTGGCCATAGCCCACGCCCGCTGGAAGCGCGCCTGGGCGTTGCGCGGGTTACCGGCAAGCACTTTGTCGAAGCCCTTGATGGCGTCTTCGTAGCGCTTGTCGTTGACGGCCTTCTGTGCCGGCACCATGCCTGGGTCCGCCGATGCCACATTCGACGGAGCCGGTGGCGCGGAAAGCGACAGCGGGCCGTTCTGGGCAGCGGCCGGCAGGGACGCCAGCGCCACTGCGATCGCCAGCGCGCCGGTGACGGCGGAAAGGGCGGTGCCACGGCGGGCCGTTGCGGGGATCGGGGAAGGCAGAAGCAGGCTCATGTAAGGGCGGTCCGTTATACTCCGCGGCATTCTAGCAAAGCGGCACGGCGTGCAGGACAGGTCGCAACGCCATGACCCCTCCGCAGGCCGGACGGATGAGCTTCCGGTAAGATATGGGGCCCGTGCGTCATGGCGCGCACGCCGCTCTGCCACCAATCACATCGCTCCATGCAGCAACTGAACATCTACAACACGCTCGCGCGTGAAAAGCAGCCCTTTGTGCCTATCGAACCCGGCAAGGTCCGCATGTACGTGTGCGGCATGACCGTGTACGACTACTGCCACGTGGGCCACGCGCGCGTGATGGTGGTGTTCGATATGGTGCACCGCTGGCTGCGTACCGCCGGCTACGATGTGACGTATGTGCAGAACATCACCGATATCGACGACAAGATCATTCGTCGCGCCGCCGAAAACGGCGAAACCATCGGTCAGCTGACCACGCGCTTCATCCAGTACATGCATGAAGATGCAGCCGCGCTGGGCGTGATCCGTCCCGACTACGAGCCGCGCGCCACGGAATTCGTGCCGCAGATGCTCAATATCATCGAGAAGCTCGAAGCCAGGGGCTTGGCCTATCAGGCGGCCGACGGGGACGTGAACTACTCGGTGCGCAAGTTTCCCGGCTACGGCAAGCTGTCCGGCAAGTCGCTGGAAGACCTGCGCGCCGGCGAACGCGTCAGTGCCAACGACGCCAAGCAGGACCCGCTGGATTTTGTGCTCTGGAAGTCGGCCAAGGAAACCGAGCCGCCCGAGAGCAAATGGGACTCGAAGTGGGGCAGCGGCCGGCCAGGCTGGCATATCGAATGCTCCGCCATGAGCTGCACGCTGCTGGGCGAGCATTTCGATATCCACGGTGGCGGGGCCGACCTGCAGTTCCCGCACCATGAAAACGAGATCGCCCAATCGGAAGGCGCCAGCGGCAATCCGTTCGTGAACGTGTGGATGCACAACGGCTTCGTGCGTATCAACGACGAGAAGATGTCCAAATCGCTGGGCAATTTCTTCACGATCCGCGAAGTGCTCAAGGAGTACGACCCCGAGGTCGTGCGCTTCTTCATCCTGCGCGCGCACTACCGCAGCCCGCTGAACTACAGCGACGCCCATCTGGACGATGCCCGCCACGCCCTGACGCGCCTGTACACGGCGCTCAAGGAAACGCAGCCCGGTGGCTGCGCCGTGGACTGGGAAGAACCGCATGCAAAGCGCTTTGCCGAGGCAATGGGCGACGACTTCAACACGCCGATCGCCATGTCGGTGCTGTTCGACCTCGCCAGCGAAGTGAACCGCTCCGGTTCGCTTCAGGCCGCCCACCAGCTCAAGGCGCTGGCCGGCACGCTGGGCCTGCTGGAACGCGACCCGCATACCTTCCTGCAGGGTGGTGCGGCCGTGGATGGCCTGAGCGCCGAGCAAATCGATGCGCAGATTGCCGCGCGCCGTACCGCCAAGGCTGAACGCAATTTTGCCGAGGCGGACCGGATTCGCGCGGAGCTGCTGGCGGCCGGCGTGGTGCTGGAAGACAAGCCGGGCGGTGCCACCGAGTGGAGGCGTGCTTGAACGCTGCCGCGCGCAAGCCGAAGTCCGCTGCCGTCGCGCCGAAGCCTGCCGGCAAGACGGCGGCAAAGCAGGCGCCGAAGGTGTCGGCAAAGGATGTGGCGAAGGCGTCCGCGACGGCCAAGGCTGCCGGTAAGAGCCGCAAGCCGGATCTGCCGGAGGCGCAGGCTGTTCCGCTGCCGGTGGAAACGGTTATCGATGCCGTGCGCCCAGCGTACTGGGATGAAGCCTGCGCCGACCTGATGAAGCGCGACCGCATCCTGCGCAAGATGATTCCGACTTACGGACCCGCGCACCTTGTCTCGCGTGGCGACCCGTTCATCACGCTGGCGCGCTCGATCGTCGGCCAGCAGATCTCGGTCAAGGCCGCGCAGTCGGTCTGGGAACGCCTGGTGGCGCTGTGCCCGCGCGTGACGCCGGCCCAGTTCCTGAAGGCCGGCACCGAGCAACTGGCGGGATGCGGCCTGTCCAAGCGCAAGGCCGAGTACATCACCGATCTCGCCGATCATTTCAAGGCCGGCACGGTTCATGTCAACGAGTGGGCTGGCATGGACGACGAGGCCGTGATCGCCGAGCTTACGCAGATTCGTGGCATTGGCCGCTGGACGGCGGAGATGTTCCTGATGTTCAATCTGATGCGGCCCAACGTGCTGCCGCTCGATGACGTGGGTCTGATCAACGCAATCTCGACCAACTATTTCAGTGGCGAGCCGGTCACCCGCAGCGAGGCGCGCGAAGTGGCGGCCAACTGGGAACCGTGGCGCACCGTGGCCACCTGGTACATGTGGCGCAGTCTCGACCCGTTGCCAGTGACGTATTAGTTACCGAATCGGGCAGTTTGAAGCAGTGACGGCGTTGATTCTTGCCAAAAATGCATAAGAATCAACATATTGGGCAGCGGTATTCTGGATTTTTTCCGGTAGAATGCGCCCCTTCACAGACAGGTCCGCGTTTTTATGAAAACCACCTTCCTGGATTTCGAGCAGCCGATTGCCGAGCTCGAGGCAAAGATCGAAGAACTGCGTTTTGTGCAGGACGACTCGGCTGTCGATATTTCCGAAGAGATTTCGCGGCTGGCCGGCAAGAGCCAGCAGCTGACCAAGGATATCTATGCCAACCTGACCCCGTGGCAGGTTGCGCAGATCGCGCGGCACCCGCAGCGTCCATACACGCTGGACTACGTGCGCGAGATCTTCACCGACTTCCATGAACTGCACGGCGACCGTGCGTTTGCCGACGATCTGTCGATCGTTGGCGGTCTGGCCCGCTTCAACGGCCAGGCATGCATGGTCATCGGCCACCAGAAGGGCCGTGACACGAAGGAGCGCGCGCTGCGCAACTTCGGTATGTCCAAGCCCGAGGGCTACCGCAAGGCCAAGCGCCTGATGGAACTGGCCGACAAGTTCGGTCTGCCGATCTTCACGTTCGTGGATACGCCGGGTGCGTTCCCGGGCATCGACGCCGAGGAGCGTGGCCAGTCGGAAGCGATCGGTCACAACCTCTATGTGATGGCCGGACTGAAGGTGCCCCTGATCGCCACGATCATCGGCGAAGGCGGTTCGGGCGGTGCACTGGCGATTGCCGTGGGCGACGTCGTGCAAATGCTGCAGTTCGCCACCTACGCGGTGATTTCGCCGGAAGGCTGCGCGTCGATCCTCTGGAAGACGGCCGAGAAGGCACCGGAAGCCGCCGAGGCACTGGGCCTGACCGCTCACCGCCTGAAGGCACTGGGCCTGATCGACAAGATCATCAACGAGCCGCTGGGCGGCGCACATCGTGACCCGAAGGGTATGGCGACGATGCTCAAGCGCACGCTGGCGGAATCGCTGCGCCAGTTCCAGGGCATGAGCGTCAAGGAACTGCAGGCGCGCCGCCACGAGCGCCTGATGGCTTATGGCAAGTTCAAGGAAACCGGCGCCCAGGAATGATGTGAGCGCCGAAGACTCGACGCACCTGACCGCGCGTCTGACCGACAAGGTCGCACAGGCTTTACAGGCCAGTGCGGCCTTTGTTGTTTCTGGCCCGGCCGATCCCGTCACCGACAAGCATCCGTTCACCATCGCCGTGGCGCTGTCCGGTGGCCGCGACTCCGTCGCGTTGCTGCATGCCGCACGCGGCGCGCTGGCTGCCGGTTGGCCGCTGGCGCGCCTGGTGGCGCTGCACGTTCATCATGGCTTGCAGACGCAGGCCGATGACTGGGATCGTTTCTGTGCTGCCCTTTGCACCGATCTGCAGGTGCCGCTGGTGAGCACCCGCGTGACGGTGCAGCCCACCGCGGGCGAAGGCATCGAAGCCGCGGCGCGGCGCGCGCGCTATGACGCGCTGGGCCGGATGTGCCGCGACCAGGGTGCGCGTCTGCTGCTGTTCGCCCATCATCGCGACGATCAGGTGGAGACCGTGCTGCTGCGGCTGTTTCGCGGTACGGGCGTGGCCGGCATGTCCGGCATGCCCGCGCGCCGGCCGCTCGACGCGCAGGGTGATGTGCAGCTGCTACGCCCCTGGCTCGATGTGGCGCGCGCCGAGATCGACGCCTATTGCGCGGCCCATGCGCTGCGCTGGATCGACGACCCCTCGAATGCCGACACGCGCTTCGCACGCAATGCGTTGCGCGCCCACTTGCCGGCGCTGCTGCAGGCGTTTCCCGCGCTTTACGAGAACGTGACGCAGGCCGCCTCCCATTTTGCGCAGGCGGCGGGGATGCTCGACGCGCTGGCCGAGCAATCGTTGGCCAGCATGGTCTGCACTGGGCGCGACGCCGATACGCTTTCCGAACTCGATCTCACGCTCCTACGCGCCTTGCCGCCCGACCACGCCGATGGCGTGCTGCGACATTGGCTGCGTGATCTCGGCACCCAGCCGCCATCGACTGCGCGCCTGGCCGCAATGCGTGCGCAACTGATTGAAGATCGCGGCGGCGAACCGGCCATCGCGCACGACGGTCTGGTGCTGCGGCGCTTCCGCGATCGCGTTCTCGCATGCCGCGCCGTGGCGGCCGGGGCGCCTGCACCCTTCGCGTTCGAATGGCGCGGCGAGGCGCGCATCGTGGTGCCCGCGTGGCGTGGCGAACTGCGCTTCGAGCGCGACGATACCTTTGGCGTGCCCGAAGCCGTACTGTCCGCGCCGCTGCGGCTGGCGGCCAGGGCAGGGGGGGAGCGTATCGTCCTGCGCCCGGGCGGCCCGGCGCGCGCGTTGAAGCAGGCTTACCAGGAAGCGGATATTCCCGCTTGGCGACGCGCGCATCTGCCATTGCTCTGGAGCGGCGAGACGCTCGTGCTGGCCGCTGGCCTGGGCATCCATCGCCGCTGGCCCACCGAATTTCCCCACGCCCCGCGGTGGCGTGTGGAGTGGGTGACACGGCCAGATCTGGCCAGCTGAACGGCCAATTACCGGCGAAAATGGGGACAGAATCAATTTCGCTTGTGAATATTTTTCACAAGAAATGACGCGATTTTGGCGTCGTTTTTACGGGTTTTATCCCCTTTCGGCCTTTACGGGCAGCGACTCTTCGTGTAATTTCATCGGCTTTGCACAATCGCTGGCGTCGACAAGAAGATGGCTCTCATCGTTCACAAATACGGCGGCACTTCGATGGGTTCCACGGAACGCATCAAGAATGTCGCCAAGCGCGTGGCCAAGTGGCACCGCGCCGGTCACCGCGTTGTCGTGGTGCCTTCGGCCATGTCGGGCGAGACCAATCGCCTGCTGAGCCTTGCCAAGGAAATTTCCGCGCAGCCGGACCCGCGTGAACTGGACATGCTGGCCTCCACGGGCGAGCAGGCCAGTGTGGCGCTGCTGGCCATCGCGCTGCATGGCGAAGGCATCGACGCGGTCAGCTACACGGGCTGGCAGGTTCCGGTGAAGACCGATTCGGCCTACACCAAGGCCCGCATCGAATCGATCGATGACGAGCGCATCCTCGGCGACCTGGAAGCAGGCAAGGTGGTGGTGATCACCGGCTTCCAGGGCATCGACGACGACGGCAACATCACGACGCTGGGCCGCGGCGGCTCGGACACCTCGGCCGTGGCCATCGCCGCCGCCATCGAGGCGGATGAATGCCTGATCTACACCGACGTGGACGGCGTGTACACGACCGACCCGCGCGTGGTGGAAGACGCGCGCCGCCTGGACCAGATCACCTTCGAGGAAATGCTGGAAATGGCCAGCCTCGGCTCCAAGGTGCTGCAGATCCGCTCGGTGGAGTTCGCCGGCAAGTACCGCGTGAAGACCCGCGTGCTGTCGTCGCTGACCGACCCCCTGATGCCGCTCGAACAGGAAATGCATTCGGGCACGCTGATTACTTTTGAGGAAGAGTCTGAAATGGAAGCAGCCGTCATCTCCGGCATCGCCTTTGCCCGCGACGAGGCCAAGATCACTGTGCTGGGCGTGCCTGACAAGCCGGGCATCGCCTACCAGATCCTGGGTCCGATCGCCGACGCCAATATCGACGTCGACATGATCATCCAGAACCAGTCGGTGGACGGCAAGACCGACTTCACGTTCACCGTGCCGCGCGCCGACTACCAGCGCGCGCTGACGATCCTGAACGACAGCGTGAAGGCCCATATCGGCGCCGCCAGCGTGTCGGGCGACCCGAAGGTGTCGAAGGTGTCGGTGGTGGGCGTTGGCATGCGCTCGCACGTGGGCATCGCCAGCAAGATGTTCCGTACGCTGTCGGAAGAGGGCATCAACATCCAGATGATCTCCACCTCGGAAATCAAGATCTCGGTGCTGATCGACGAGAAGTACATGGAGCTGGCCGTACGCGCTCTGCACAAGGTATTCGAGCTGGATCAGGCGTGATCGGCTGCTGAAATTTCTGGCGTGGCGGGATTGCTGTGATTTTTGTCACGGGTCATCGAAAATTCATTGACCAGTTGAGACTGCCTCGCTAGAATACGCGCTCTGTTGTGCAGCCTCCCTTGCACAACAAAAGTTTGGGAGACGTGGCCGAGAGGTCGAAGGCACTCCCCTGCTAAGGGAGCATCTGGGCCAAAACCTGGATCGAGGGTTCGAATCCCTCCGTCTCCGCCACTACATCTGTATTGGCGGCGAACCCCGGAAGATCGCGGTCTTCCGGGGTTTTGTTTTTTTTGGCCCTCTTTTGGCCCCTGACACCGCTGCACCTTCCGCGTGTCACTTACGCCGAGGGAGCGTCAGCGACGCACATCACCCGCCGAAAAGGCGTCTATTACTTCCGCAAGAAAGTCCCCGTTGATCTCGTTGCCGTGTACGGCAGACGAGAGATCATCTACAGCCTCCGTACCGAAGAACGTCCCATAGCAGCCCGTCTCGCGCTGCGTGTTGCAGTCCAGCTTGATGACGAGTTCTGCCTAACGCAGGGGCCAACCTGTCGCTCCCACGCAGGCTGCTGTAACGCCGGACCCGACGGCATCTTTGAGCGCGCAGGGTGGAGGCGAGGGGCTTGAATCTAAGACGAAGAAGATTGCACTGCCTTGCCTCCTTCCCATCTGGCGACGCGAGAGCAATCCCACTGACAAGGCGGTGAACGCGGTGGGCGAAGTGGGCAACCCCGACATCCTAACGATTGCTCGGGTGAGCTGCCATGTGGGACATCCGGCTGGAGTGGAGTAACACAGCTGCCACCGTTATCACGAAGGTCAGCTTCATCCGTCTGCTTCTGACAGCGGGCCGCAATCGCGGCCTCATCGAAAGCAACCCTGCCGAGGGGATGGCTTGTCTACTATGTTCGTGCTGTGGGTCTGCGGCAGCCATTTTCGACAGGGCAGGTCGAGTCCATTCTTGCTGCCACTGCGAGTACCGGGTCGCCGACCCTGCAAAGTACTCGATTCGCCGCCTGGGCTATTTGGCTAGGGCCCGGCTCAATCCATTATTTTCGCTTAGCTGAGCCGCCTTTTAACGACAGCACTATTAACGACGCTTGAGGGTAGACTCCTTCTCCGTAGAGATGCCGTTGGAAGGAGTTTTCTGTCTTCGATTTGATTAATAGTAGCGCTCCTGAAGAGGTGTCGCCGGGTAAATTGATTGCATCATCACATCCCAAACCGCCTGAATTTTCCTTTCTGGACATCCAAACTGCAAGATCGAAGAGGGTTGTGGAATCTTTGGTAATTATTATCTTTACGTAGCGAGTACCGTTTTCATTTTTCCCGGTGCAAATAGCTGTTCTTATGTATTTTGGGGAGGTAGGTGTTTTCTGGCAAACTGCTACCGAGCCTTGAGGACCGACGAGTACCGGGCCAACCTGAATTGCTTGGGTACAAGACTGCCAATTGTGTTCGTCGAAAACTCCCAGACGTATTTGAAAGAAGCTAGCGCAATTAGAAAAATTCTATCTCAGTATTGTAGAAAATCTAATTCGCAAAGTTTGTGAGACAACCGCAAAAAAATTCGTGCGGCGAGGCCAGCCGATTAGGCAATCCATCACCATAATTGGGCAGGATGATGGTGGATGCCAGCATACGTTTCTAGACTGCTTGACGAATTGCATCTGCGCCTATGATCCGCTCAGCAATGATTTTAAGACGGATCTTCCTGGAGTTGGTGGCACCTTTCCGAATGCATGTTAAATCGAAAAAGAGGAAATCAATAAACCTCCAAGAACGACTGATGGTGGATGAGAATGCTCTGTATTCGAGATATTGCGCTGAATTGGGAGGCGATATACAGCCCTGCCGGATCGAAGTCCGTGAAAGCGAAAACGCGGCTCGGGTGACGCGCAATCCCACCTGCCGCGTCGCTTAATTCCACTCGGGTGTCACCACGAAATACAGCGAGCGTTGAGTGTTCGCCGTACGGGAACCACTTGCATCGCCCAATGTACCTAAATGTCTCGAGGTTTTCGAAAACTAGCAACTGTTGACAATGCACGCGCAGAAAAGGGCGACCGCCGAATTGGCGAGGGTGCATTCATGGTTCCGAAGATGGTCGCCCAAACACGGCAAATACATGCCAAATGCTCAGCTAAATGCCCTCCGGCGCTGGCTGACGTCGCAGGATGATGCCAGGGACCACAGGTACAAGGATGCCACGCTTCGCTCAAGTTACGCCGCGAGTGTTGCCGGGTCTGTCGGTGAGCTTCCGGCCGGTCTGATACACACAAAACCCTACCGCCCCTTCAGCACGCTCTCAGTCGCTTCTTTGACGATGCGCGCACTGCGTTGCAGGGCCGCGCGTTCGTCGGGCTTGAGTTCCGGATATGCCAGCAGACGCGCGCCGCTGCCGTTGACCACCGATGGCAGGGATAGGCACACATCCGGTATTCCTTCGACTTCGGGGTGCACGATGGCGACCGTGAGTATCTGGTCGGAGTTGTGCGCGATCGCCTGACAGATTCGCCCGATCGAACTGGCGATGCCGTAGTGCGTGGCGCCTTTGCCTTCCTTGATGAGCTTGGCCGATTCGTGAACGGACCGCAGCACAAGGTCGCGGCTGGCCGGGCCGAGTTCCTTGCCGCTCCTGGCAAGAAACGTTTCGAGCGGCATGCCTGAGACCGTTGCGCCAGACCAGTCGATGACCGCCGACTCACCGTGCTCGCCGATGACGTAGGCATGAATCGCGGGCGCCACCACGCCCAGCCGCTCGGACAGCAGCGCTCGCAACCGGCCGGTGTCGAGAGCGGTACCGGTGCTGATGACGCGCTCCGGCGCGCAGCGCAGCCGGTCAACCACAGCGGCGGCGATGACGTCGCATGGATTGGATGCGATCAGGTAGATGGCATCCGGGGCCAGCGGTGCGGTGCGGTCCACAATCGCAAGCGCGACGTCCACATTCGTTTTGGCCAGGTCCAGACGGGTCTGACCCGGTTTCACGCCTGCGCCGGCGGTGATCACGATGATGTCCGCATCGCCCGCGTCGTCGAGATCGCCAGCGCGGAAATGGCTGTGACCCCAGAATGCCGCGGCATGGGCGAGGTCGAGCGTCTGACCCTCGGCCCGCACCCGCTCGATGTCGACCAGTACGATCTCCGCGCTCGGAATCGCCGCAGCGGCGAATAGGGCCGCCGACCCACCAACCAGACCGGCGCCGACGATGACGATCTTGGGTTGCCGCATTGCATGTCTCCGATAACTTCGCACACAGGGCGTGGAATTCAACTATCAATTTGGAGGCCTGAGACGTTTTTCGGCAATGGCCTTTGGTCTAAGGTATCTATGGATAAGTGCGGTTGCAGGCGCTGCGTGGCCGCTTTGCCGCCGCATATGCCCGTCCGCACGATGATGAACACGGCGCACCGCAGGGGGAATCGTGATGGCTCAAGAATTCGACGCGATCGTCATTGGTGCCGGGCAGGCAGGCCCGGCGCTCGCCGCGCGGCTGGCTGGCACTGGCATGAAGCTGGCCGTCATCGAGCGCGCCCGCTTTGGCGGCACCTGCGTGAACACCGGCTGCATTCCCACCAAGACCCTTATTGCCAGCGCGTATGTTGCGCAACAGGCGCGGCGGGCGGCCGAGTACGGTGTGACGATCGATGGGCCGGTCGCCGTCGACATGAAGCGGGTGAAGGCGCGTAAGGATGAAATCTCAGGGCGCTCCAGCAGCAATGTGGAAAAGTGGATGCGTGGCCTGAAGAACGTCACGGTCTTTCACGGTCATGCCCGCTTCGAAAGCGCGCGCAGCGTGCAGGTGAACGGCGCATTGCTGCAAGCCGAGCGGATTTTCGTGAACGTCGGCGGGCGGGCGCTGGTTCCTCCCATGCCGGGACTGGACCAAGTGCCGTTCCTTACCAATGCGGGCATGATGGACGTGGATTTTCTGCCGGAGCACCTGATCGTCATCGGCGGCAGCTACATCGGCCTTGAATTCGGTCAGATGTACCGGCGCTTCGGGTCGAAGGTGACGATCGTCGAAAAAGGCCCGCGCCTGGTTCAGCGCGAAGACGAGGACGTGTCGCAAGCCGTGCTGGAGATACTGGAAGGCGAGGGGATCGAAGTCCGGCTCAATGCCAACTGCCTGAGCGCGCGCCCGGACGGCGACGGTATCGCCGTCGGGATCGATTGCATGACCGGGGCGCCGGAAGCGCACGGCTCGCATCTGCTGCTGGCGGTCGGCCGCGTGCCCAACACCGGCGATCTCGGGCTGGACAAGGCGGGGATCGAGACCGACGCGCGCGGGTATATCAAGGTCGACGAACAGTTACGCACCAACGTTCCCGGCATCTGGGCGCTTGGCGATTGCAACGGCCGCGGCGCCTTCACGCATACGTCATACAACGACTACGAGATCGTCGCGGCCAATCTCCTCGACAACGATCCGCGTACCGTTGCGGACCGCATCGCCGTTTATGCGATGTTCATCGACCCGCCGCTCGGCCGGATTGGCATGACGGACACCGAGGCGCGGCAGTCGGGGCGCAGGGTGCTGATCGGCACACGCCCGATGAGCCGTGTCGGGCGGGCCGTGGAAAGAGGCGAGAGCCTGGGCTTCATGAAAGTCCTCGTCGATGCCGACACCGGCATGATCCTGGGTGCGACGATCCTTGGCCTGACCGGCGACGAGGTGATTCATTCGCTGCTGGACGTCATGTATGCCAAGGCTCCCTATGCGACCATCAGCCGCGCGATGCATATCCATCCCACAGTGTCCGAACTGGTGCCCACGCTGCTGCAGGATTTGCGGCCACTGGTCTAGCTGGCGCAAGCGCGGGGGCGTCCGGCACGCGCCGCTTTGTTGCGTCATTGGCGATCGCGGCGCCTGCACCGCAACGGTGCGGGCGGCTACGACAACGCTAATTTCACGCGAAAAAAGCATTCACTTCTGCCCACCTGCCTGCGATGGGACGATGCCGTCTCGGGGGGCTGCCACTATCACTCACGCTCCCGCACGCCGGGGCAACCAAACTGAGAGGGATTAGCATGCAAACGGTCAGGACAAAGGATGGCGTCGAGATCTTCTACAAGGATTGGGGCAGTGGCCAGCCAATCGTCTTTTCTCATGGGTGGCCACTGAGCGCGGATGATTGGGACGCGCAGATGATGTTCTTCCTGAATCAAGGCTTTCGCGTCATCGCTCATGACCGGCGCGGCCACGGCCGGTCGACGCAGACGGCCGACGGTCACGACATGGATCACTACGCCGATGACCTGGCCGCGCTTACCGCCCATCTGGACCTGAAGCAGGCCATCCACGTGGGCCATTCCACCGGCGGCGGCGAGGTCGTGCGGTATCTGGCGCGTCATGGTGAAGCCCGCGTGGCAAAGGCGGTGCTGATTGCCGCGGTGCCGCCGCTGATGGTCAAGACGGAAGCCAACCCCGGAGGATTGCCGAAGGAGGTATTCGACGGTTTCCAGGCGCAGGTTGCCATTAACCGGGCGCAGTTCTACCGCGATATTCCCGAAGGGCCGTTCTATGGTTTCAACCGGCCGGGCGCGAAGTCACAGGAGGGGGTCATCGCCAACTGGTGGCGGCAGGGCATGCAGGGCGGGACCAAGGCCCACTACGACGGCATCGTCGCGTTCTCGCAGACCGATTTCACTGAAGACCTGAAGAAGATCAGCGTGCCGACGCTGGTGATGCACGGTGACGACGACCAGATCGTGCCCTATGCCGACTCCGGCCCGCTCTCGGCGAAGCTGCTGCGCAATGGCACGCTGAAGACCTACAAGGGATTCCCGCACGGCATGCCCACCACGCACGCCGAAACGATCAACGCGGACCTGCTGGCTTTCATCCGATCCTGAGCGCGATCCGGCCCGGTGCCGGAGACTTCGATGCCATCGCCGATGGCATCCCGCCCGGCAAGGGACGGTTTTCGATCCCTGCCGGGCCTCAAATGCTGCCGGAATCACCCAAAGTGGCGTGATTCCGCGCATTCACAGGGCCGCACGCCCGTCTTCCAGACGACTCCGACAATCCCCGCCGGCCACCTTGGTCGTATGGGCACCACGGTCGACCCTGAAAATTGCCAAAACTGAAGGGAAACCTATGTGCAACAGGGAAATCTGCTGCTAATGTGCGGCCTCCGCATCCCCGGCAGTCACCGGTAGCAATCACATCGGAAGCACGCTTACGGACCGTTTTCCTCGCCTTGTCGTGGCGGGGAACGGCTGTGTGGCCATCTCTCAAGGTTGATGGCCTGGCGTCGATATTCGATCTGAGATCCGCTATCCGAATGACGCGGCAGGGCGCGGGGGGCGGGGCGGAGGGTTTGCCGGATTGGGTGAACCCGTTTGCTTTCCGAGAGTGATTTCCAAGGGTTCCTGATCTGGTCTGGTGGGCGTGGGATGTTGATCGAGTTTGAGATTCGTGACTGGGCGGCTTGTGCTCCTGGGCTGATTGCCCGGCAATCCTGGCACGATTGGGCGTCCCAGCCGTGGCTTCCAATGGGCCGCGAAGTCCCGCCGCTTACCTCCATGTCATCGATATTGCGCCGGCGTGCGGGCGATCTTGGCCCCGTCGCGCTGAACGCCGTTTATGCGTGCGAGCCTTCCTCCCGGGCCGTGCCGATAGTGTTCGCGTCCCGTCATGGCGAGGTGCGGCGCGCCTGGCAACTGCTCGACCAGCTAACCGCGGGCGAGCCGCTGTCTCCGATGCTGTTCGCACTGGCCGTACACAACGCGATCGGCGCGCTCTATTCGATCGATCGCGGCCATACGGCCACGCTGCAGGCGCTTGCCGCCGAGCAGGACACCGTCGAGGCGGGTCTCGTGGAAGCGGCCGCGCTGCTTGCCGATGGTCACGACGAGGTCGTGCTTGTGCATTACGAGGCACCTGTTCCGGATGCGTACCAGGAATTTGCCGCCGGGCCGGAGTGCTTTCATGCGTGGGCCTGGCGCCTTTGCCGGCCGGCGGGAGCGGGTGCCCGGTTCAGCCTGTCGTGCGAAGCCGCGTCCGCGCAGGCGGCGCCGGATGGCGCTTCGTCGCTGCTCCCGCATGGGCTGGAGGTGCTGAGGTTCATGCTGGGCGGGTCGCCGAGCCTGACCAATCGCGGGCGGCGCGTGAACTGGGTTTGGCGGCGTCATGGTTGACCGGCTTGAACGGACCTGGCGCGTCTGCGCCACGGGATTCTGTTTTTCCTGTTTCGGCCTGGGCGGGCTGCTGATGCGCGTGCTGGTGTTCCCGGCGATGACGTGCTTCGTCAGGTCGGCCAGCGTGCGCCAGCGCGTCTGCAAGGAACTGGTCCGGTATGCCTTTCGTGTGTTCGTCTGGCTGATGACCAGCGTGGGCGTGATGCGCTGCGAAGTCCGCCATGCCGACCGGCTGCGCCGCAGCGGTCTGCTGATCGTGGCCAATCATCCGTCGCTGATCGACGTCGTATTGCTGATCGCGCAGGTCCGGCGGGCCGACTGCGTGGTCAAGGCAGACCTGCTTCGCAACCCGTTCACGCGCGGTCCGGTGCGGGCCACGGGCTACGTGTGCAATGGCAGTGGCGCCGGCATGGTCGACGACTGTATTGCCTCGCTGCGCGCGGGCAACAACCTCGTGATCTTCCCGGAAGGTACCCGCACGCCGTTGCATGGCCCGCTGCGGCTGCAGCGCGGTGCCGCGAATATTGCCGTGCGCGGAGGGCGGGCGCTGACGCCGGTCGTCATTCGCTGCGATCCCCCCACGCTGACCAAGGGCGAGAAGTGGTACAGGGTCCCCGTGCGACGCCCTCGCTACGTGATCGAGGTCCATGAGGATCTGGCCGTTGCTGACTGCGTCGACGCGGGCGCCAACGAATCGCAGGCGGTTCGCCAGCTGACCTGCTCGTTATCCGAATTTTTCTCCAGGGAGTTACGCCGTGAAGGCACTTGAACAGGAAATCAAGCAACTGATCGTGTCGTCGCTTGCATTGGACGATGTGACCGCCGACGAGATCGATGCCGCGGCGCCGCTCTTCGTCGAGGGGCTTGGTCTCGATTCGATCGACGCGCTCGAAATCGGCCTGGCCCTGCAGAAGCGCTACGGCATCACGATGAATGCGGGTCAGGACGAGATGCGGGCGCGTTTTGCCAGTGTCTCGGCGCTGGCGTCGTACGTGGCTGCGCAGCGCGGGTAGTCGCCGAAGGAATTCCCGATTGAACACGACAGCCAGCGCGCCCAGGTGGCGCGGCCGGCAACAAGGAAATGACATGACTCACGACGAAATCTACGCACGCGTCGCACAGGTATTGGAAGAGACGTTCGAGATCGATCCGGCGCGCATCGTTCCCGAAGCGCGTCTGTACGACGATCTCGACATCGATAGCATCGATGCCGTCGATCTGATCGTGAAGCTCAAGCCGATGCTGAACAAGCCGGTGAAGCCAGAGCACTTCCGCGCCGTCCGTACCGTGGAAGACGTGGTGAAGGCACTGTCGCAACTGATCGACTCGCCCGCCACGGTCTGACGCGGCATGCGCTTGCAACACCTGCTTTCCGGACTGCCGCCGCAGTGGAATCCCGCGTTCGTCGGTGCTGGCCCGCGGTGCCGGTTGCCGCGCGTGGCAACGGCCAGGAGCCGTCATGGCTGAATGGACCGGCCTGTGCGACGTGATGGACGCGCTGTCGGCGCGTGCCGATGATCGCGCGCCCCGCTGCGTGGCGAAGGACGATGGCGTGACGCTCGACACCCGCGCATTCGTCGCGCGCGCCGCCGCATGGCGACGGACGTTCGCGGGCGCCACGGGTCGCCGCTGGGCACTGTATGTCGATTCGACGGCCGAGTTCGCGGCCGCGCTGTTTGGCGCCTGGCACGCGGGCAAGGATGTCGTCCTGCCGGGAGATACCCGCCCGGAGACCCTGGCGGCACTGGCCGGTCATACAGACGGCATGGCCGGCGATATGCCGCAGGCGCTGTGGCCCGCGTCCGTTGGCGCGGGTACACCGGGAGATTCCGGATACGCCGCGATCGCCAATGCCGAAGAGGGGGCATCCGGCGCGCCCTGTATGTCATGGCCCGCGCTCGACCCGCGTGCCACCCAGGTGACGATTTTCACGTCGGGCTCGACCGGGGCGCCCACGCCCATCGCCAAGCGGCTGTCGCAACTCGATGCCGAGGTGCATGCGCTGCAAGCGGCTTTTGGCGAGCGTATCCCTGCCGATGCCCGCGTGCTCACCACGGTCTCGCACCAGCACATCTACGGCCTGTTGTTCTGCGTGCTGTGGCCGCTCGCGGCGGGCCGGCCGATGCCGGTCAGGCGCGCCGTCTACCACGAAGAACTCGTGCGCGAAGCCGGTACAACACCCGCGATGCTCGTCAGCAGCCCGGCGCATCTGCGCCGCATGTCGGAAGCCCTCGACTGGAGCGATCTGCGTGCCGCGCTGTGTGCGGTGTTTTCGTCGGCTGGCCCGCTGCCGCCCGAGGCCGCCATTGATGCGCAGCGCCATCTGGGCCAGTCGCCCATCGAAGTGTTCGGCAGTTCGGAAACCGGCGGCATCGCATGGCGTCAGCGCGCGGTGCAGGCCGATCGCTGGACCGCGTTGCCGGGCGTGGCATGGCGCCTGCAGGATGGCTGCCTCGCCGTGCGCTCGGCGCATCTGGCGACCGACGACTGGTACCTGTGCGCGGACCGCGCGCAGTCCGCGGGCGCGGACAGTTTCGTGCTTGGCGGCCGGGCCGACCGCATCGTCAAGATCGAGGAAAAGCGCGTGTCGTTGACGCAGATCGAGCAGACGCTGGCGGCGTCGCCGCTGGTGCGCGAGGCGCGCGTGGTGCTGGTGGAGCTTGACGTCGGCACGCGCATGGCCGCTGCCGTGGTTCTTGCGGATGAAGGCCGCGCCATGCTTGCGGACGGTGGCCGCGCGCCGCTGATCGCCGCGCTGCGTGGCACCCTGGCCGACACGACGGACCCGGTGGCGCTGCCGCGCCGCTGGAGCTTTCCCGATGCGCTGCCATGCAATGCGCAGGGCAAGACAACCGAGGCGATGTTGCGCGACCTGTTCCGCCGCACCGTGCCAAGGGCCGCGTGGCTCGACAGCGATGGGCAATCGGCCAGCGCGGACCTCCACGTGAGCAAGGACCTGGCGGTGTTCGACGGCCACTTTCCGGACACGCCGATCGTGCCCGGCGTGGCGCAGGTCGACTGGATCATGGCGCTTGCGCACGAACGTCTGCCGGTGCCCGCGCGCGAGCGCTTCCACCGGCTCGACACGCTGAAGTTCCAGGCCGTGATCCGTCCTGGCACCACGGTGCGGATGGTGCTGGACTGGCAGCCGCTGAAGCTCTCGCTCGGGTTTCGTCTGAGTTCGGACGAAGGCCAGGTTGCGAGCGGGCGCATTGTGTTCCGCGAGGCCGGCGCGAGCGAAAGCGAAAGCAGCAGCAATGTTTAAGCCCGTCGTCCTCGTTCCCGTCTACAACCACGAGCATGCGATCGGTGCGATGGTCGATGCCATCCTTGCCCATCCCGTGCCGTGCCTGCTGGTGGACGATGGCAGCACGCCCGAGTGTGCCACGGTGCTGCGCGACATCGCCGCCGCGAACGCAGGACGGATCAGCCTGGTGCGGCTTCCCGAGAACCGGGGCAAGGGCGGCGCCATCATGGCCGGATTTGTGGAGGCGTCTCGCCTGGGCTACACGCATGCGCTGCAGATCGATGCGGATGGCCAGCACGACGCCCGGTGCATCCCGCAGTTCCTGACGCTGGCGGAGGCGCAGCCCGAGACCGTGGTCTGCGGCTATCCGATCTATGACGACAGCGTGCCGCGCCTGCGTCTTTGGGCGCGCCATCTGACGCATGTCTGGGTCTGGATCAACTCGCTGTCGTTCGCCGTGCGCGACTCGATGTGCGGCCTGCGCGTCTATCCGCTCCCCGCCGTGATGGCGCTGATGCACGAAGCCCGTCTCGGACGGCGCATGGAGTTCGACCCCGAGGTGATGGTGCGCCTGGTGTGGCGTGGCGTGCGGGTTGTCAATCTGCCCACGCCGGTGACCTACCCGGCCGACGGCGTCTCGCACTTCCGCGCGTGGCGTGACAACGTGCTGATATCGGGCATGCACACGCGGCTGTTCTTCGGCATGCTGCGGCGCCTGCCGCGTCTGATGGCACGCAAGTTGAGATTCAAATGACCGTATCGCAATCCCCGGAGAACGTCCGGCAGGGTGCTCCCCGCGCGCCATCGCGCCACTGGAGCACGATCGGCGAAGCCACCTGTGTTTGGGGTATCTGGTTTCTGTTCGGCCTCTACCGTTTGTTCGGGCGGGCGCTGTTCCGCATGGTGCTGTATCCGGTCGTCACGTATTACTGGCTCACCCATCCGTTCGCGCGCCGCGCGTCGCGCGATTACCTGCGACGCATGCAGGCGGCCACCGGCGCCGTGACCGGGCCGGGCGGCGCAGAGCCAGGCGCGCGTCATACGCTGCGGCACCTGTTTTCGTTCGCCGATACGCTGCTGGACAAGCTGCTGGCCATCGGCGGCACGCGCTTCGACAACATTGCGCGCGAAGGCGAGGAAGTCCTGCTGCGCCAGATCGAGCAAGGCAAGGGCGGCATCATCGTGACGGCCCACATGGGCTGCCTGGAGCTGTGCCGCGTGCTTGCCACCAAGCGGCGCGGCATGCGGCTGACGGTGCTGGTGCACACGGCGCACGCGCAGCGTTTCAACCGCGTGCTCGCGCGGCTCGATCCCGGATCGGTCGTGCAGCTCTACCAGGTTGACGATATCTCTCCGGCCACCGCAATCGAACTGGCGGACAGGGTGCGCGCCGGCGAGTTTGTCGCCATTGCCGGCGACCGTGCTCCCGTTCGCGGCGGCCGTGCCATCCGCGTGCCGTTCCTGGGCGCGCCCGCGCGCTTTCCGGTGGGGCCGTATGTACTGACCTCGCTGATCGGCTGCCCGTTGTACGCGATGGGGTGCGTCCGCACCGCACGCGGGTACCTGCTGCGCTTCACCGAACTGGCGGCCGAGGTGCGGCTGCCGCGCGCGCAACGTGAAGCGACACTGACCGCGCTGGTCACGTCCTATGCCGCGTGGCTGGAGGCGCTGCTGCAGACCTCGCCGTACGACTGGTTCAACTTCTACGACTTCTGGGCGGACGACGAGATCCGCACGGGCCGCTGAGGCGCCCGCATTGCCTATGACTCCCGATCTGCGCCACGAAATCTCCTTCAGCCCCGCGTTACACGACCAAGGATCAGTCATGCGCCGCCGCGACGTGCTGCGCGCGCTGGCCGCCGCCTGTCTGATACCGGCATCGGGATTCGCCGGTGCCATTGGATCGGGCGCCGCGCCGGCCCAGGACGTGGCTGGCGGAATTTCCGGCCGGCTCATGGATGCGCCCGTCATTCGTGGACGTTTCGAACAGTCGCGCCGTCTTGCGGGCTTTACCAATCCACTCGTCTCACGCGGCGATTTTGTGGTGGCCCGTGCGCGCGGCGTACTGTGGTCGACCCGTGAGCCGATTTCGTCGAGCCTGCTCGTCACGCCTCAACGGATCGTGGTGCGCGGCGCGGACGGGCAACTCCAGCAGCAGCTGGAGGCCGATACGCAGCCCGCGATGCGCGTGGTGGGGGAGTCGATGATCGCCGTGTTGCGTGGCGATCTGCGCGCGTTATCCGCGCGCTTTGCGGTGAGCGGCAAGCTGATCGGCAATACACGGTGGGAACTCGTGCTGACGCCGACCGATGCCGGGGTGCGCCGCGCATTCGCCCGGATTTCGCTGGCCGGAGACCGCTTCGTGCGCGAGGTACGGCTCGAAGACGCCGGTGGCGACAGCACGGACGTCCGCATGATCGGCCCGGCAGCGGGCGACGGACTGAACGCGGACGAGGAGCAGCGCTTTGCGTAACGCCAGCGGCATGGTGGTGGGCGGCAGCCTGACGCGGATCGACCGCGTGCTCGCGCTTTTCTGGCTGGTGCTGGTCGTCTTGCTGGCGATCCACCAGTTTCAGTTCTGGCGCGCCGCGCGGCTCGATACCGACGTAATGGCGCTATTGCCCACGAGCGAACGCACCGCGACGGCCGACCGCGTGCTGCGCCGGTTGACCGATGGCGTGTCGCGGGAGGTCGTGGTGCTGGTCGGCAGCCCGGAATGGCAGCGCACGCGGGCGGCGGCGGCGCGCTTTGGTGCCGGCATCCAGCGGGGCGGCACGCTGCTGCAGCCGGTGGATCGCATCACGGCCTTCGATCTCGATTCGGCATTGGCGTTCTATCGGCCGTTCCGCGACCGCCTGCTCACCGACGAACAGCGGGCAAAGCTGCGCGAGGTCCATCCCGATGCGCTCGCGCAAGAGGCGCTGGCCAGGCTCTACCAGCTTTCCACTGGCCCGCACCTGACGGACTGGGCGACCGATCCGCTCGGGCTGTGGCAGGACTGGTGGCGCGAGCGCGCGGCGGTCACGCGCGTGCACGAACGCGATGGCCTGGCCACGGTATCCGGCGACGGGTTGGAATGGGTGCTGCTGAGCTACCGGTCCACCAAGCCGGCGTTTTCGGCATCGGGCAGCACCGACTACGGCGATCTGCTCGACGCGGCGCGTCACGCGGCGCAGCAAGGCGACGCAGGCGTGAAAGTGATTGCCGCAGGCATCCCGCTGCATGTGGAGGCCGCCGCCGTGCAAGCGAATTTTGAGATGAACGTGATCGGCTGGGGCTCGCTCGCGGCCGTGCTGTTGCTCGTGTGGCTGGCATTCCGGTCGCTGCGGCCGATCGTGCTGGTAGGGCTGTCGTTGCTGGTCGGCACGGCTGCGGCGCTTTCGGTCACGGCACTGGTCTTCGACCGCGTTCACTTGATCACGCTGGTGTTTGGCGCGAGCCTGGTCGGCGTGGCCGAGGACTTCGGCATCCACTATTTCGTCACGCGCCAGGGCAGCAAGCAGACGCCGCCGGGCGTGATGCGCTTCCTGCTGCCGGGGATGGCGCTCGCGCTGTCGACGAGCGTCGTTGCGTATCTCGCGCTTGGCATCGCGCCGTTTCCGGGATTGCGGCAGATGGCGTTGTTCTCCGCCGTTGGGCTTGTGGCGGCATTCCTCACCGTGGTGTTCTGGTTTCCGCTGCTGGACCGAGGCGAGTTGCGGCCAACGCGGTTGTCCGCATGGCTGGCGGCGAGCCTTGCACGCTGGCCGCGTGTGGGCTGGGACGTTCGCACCGCGCTGCTGCTTGGCGCGCTGGCCGTCTTCATCGTGGCGGGCGTTGCCCGCGTGCGCGTGGTTGACGACGTGCGTCAATTGCAGAGTTCGCCACAGGCGCTGATCGACGCGCAACGCGCGACGGGCAGGCTGCTTGGCACGCCGAGTCCCGCGCAGTTCGTGCTCGTGCGCGGCGCCACGCCGGACCAGGTGCTGTCACGCGAGGAGGATGTGAAGAAGGCACTCGCACCCGTCATCGCCAGTGGCGGGCTGGCGGGCTTTCTTGCGATTTCCGACTGGGTGCCATCGGCTGCGCGGCAACGCGCCGACGCGGCGCTGGCCGACCAGCAGGAAAGCGCCGTGCGCGAGCGCGTTGCGCGGGCGCTCGGTGGCGGCGTGCCCACGGCATCGCAAACGTCGAAGGACGGCACGCTGACGCTTTCCGCATGGCTCGCGCAGCCGGTGTCGGCCACGTTGCGCCACCTTTGGCAGGATCGCCAGGGCGACGGCTACGCAAGCGTGATGCTGCTGCGCGGCGTGGAGAGTGCCGCGACGATGCAGTCGATCCGATCGACGCTGGCGGGGATGCGGGACGTGGAATGGATCGATCACGTGGCCGATATCTCGGCACTGCTGCGCCACTACCGTGTGCTGATGAGCTGGTTGCTGGCGGCCGGCGCGGCGGGCGTGGCATTGCTGCTGGCCTGGCGATATGGCCGGGCAGGGTGGCGCGCACTCGTGCCGACGCTGCTGGCGGCGGCCTTCAGCGTGGCGCTGCTCGGCTGGCTGCAGGTGCCGCTGCAACTGTTCTCGGTGCTGGCGCTCGCATTGCTGCTCGGCGTTGGCGTCGACTACGGAATCTTCTTGCTGGAGCATCCCGGCGACGGGCTGTCATGGTCGGCGATCGTGCTCGGCGCGGCCAGCACGCTGCTGGCATTCGGGCTGCTGGCGCTGTCGTCGACCCCGGCGCTGCATGCGTTCGGCATGACGATGCTTTCGGGCGTCGGCGCGGTGTGGGCGCTGTCGCCGTGTTTCCGGCCGCCAGCCAGCCGGAATTGACCGCGAACTCGCACGACGGCGGACCACGCGCAAAACCAGATATCGCAACAGGATTGAAGACATGAATATCGAACAAGTGGATGTGCTCATCATCGGTGCCGGTCCCTCAGGCTCCGTGGCGGCGGGATTGCTGCGCAAGCGCGGCATCGACGTGCTGGTCATCGAGAAGGAGACGTTCCCGCGCTTTTCCATCGGCGAGAGCTTGCTGCGGCAGAGCATGGCCTACATCGAGGAGGCCGGCATGCTGCAGGCCGTGGTGGAAGCAGGCTTCCAGTACAAGAACGGCGCGGCGTTCGCGCGCGGCGACCGCTATACCGATTTCGATTTCCGCGACAAGTTCTCGGAAGGCTGGGGCACCACGTATCAGGTGCAGCGCGGCCACTTCGACCACGTGCTGATCCGCGAGGCGCAGAAGCAGGGCGCCGAGGTGCGGTTCTGCCATGTGGTGGAGTCCGTCGATGTGGAAGGCGATACGCCGCTGGTCACCGTGCGCAATCCCGATGGCGAACGGTACGCCGTGCGCCCGCGCTTCGTGCTCGATGCCTCGGGCTTCGCCCGTATCCTGCCGCGCCTGCTGGACCTGGAGTCACCGTCGAATTTCCCGGTGCGCAGCGCGATCTTCACGCACGTGGAAGACCGCATTCCGCTGGGCACGTTCGACCGCAACAAGATCCGGATCAGCGTGCATCCCGAGCATGTGGACGTCTGGTACTGGACGATTCCGTTCTCGGATGGCCGCTGCTCGCAGGGCGTGGTGGCGGAGGCGTCGTTCTTCGAGCGCTATGAGGGCGACGAAATGACCCGGCTGCGCAAGCTGGTGGGCGAAGAACCGGGCCTGGCGCGGCTGCTTGCCGATGCCAGGTGGGATACCCCGGCGCGCCAGATCGTCGGCTACTCGGCGAACGTCAAGTCGCTGTGGGGCAAGGGCTATGCGTTGCTCGGCAATGCCGGCGAGTTCCTGGACCCGGTGTTTTCCTCGGGCGTCACGATTGCTTTCAAGTCCGCGAGTCTCGCGGTGGCATGCCTGGCGCGTCAGCTCGACGGGCAGACCGTGGACTGGGATGCGGACTACGCGCGACCGCTGAAGTCGGGCGTGGATTGCTTCCGCACGTTCGTGGAAGCCTGGTACGAAGGGCGCTTCCAGGCCCTGATCTTCCACCCGAATGCCAGCGCCGAGATTCGCCGCATGATCTCGGCCATCCTTGCCGGCTATGCGTGGGATCAGAACAACCCGTTCGTGGTCGAGTCCAGGCGGCGGCTCAGCGTGCTGGAGCAGCTTTGCGAAGCCTGATCCGGCGCCTGATGGCAGCGTCCGCCGCCGCGGCCGTCGCGTTCTCGGCAAGCGGCTGTGCCACGCGGCAAGCTACGGTCTCCGCCAGTCAGCCTGTGCCCCAGCTGCGGCTGGCGCCAGCCATGCTTGGCCGGACACTGTCTCTGCAGCAGCAGATCACCGTGCAGGCCCGCACGCAGCACGGAGAGCAGACGCGCGAGCTGCTGGCGGTGTTGCAGGCCGATGCCACGCATACGCGGCTGGCCGCGCTGGCCGGCGGACAAGTGCTGGCGCGGCTCGACTGGGACGGCAACGACCTGCGCGTGACCCGCGCGCCGTGGGCGCCGGCCGAGGTGGCACCCGAGCGAATCCTGAGCGACCTGCAACTCGCGCTGTGGCCGCTGACGGCCATCCGTGCGGCGTTGCCCGATGGCTGGAGCATGGAGACGCTGGCAAGAACAGCAACGCGGCGCCTGAGTACTGGCCAGGAGCTGGTGGCCGAAGTCAGCTATCCGGATGACGTAACGACGGTGTTCGTCCAGTACCGCGACGGCTATCGGCTGACCATCCGCACATTGCCGACCGGAGAGCGCAATTGACCGTCTTCCTCAATCACGTGGGCGTGGCCTGCGCACTGGGCAGTGGCACGCAGGCCGTACGCGAGGCGCTGTGGAGCAGCGGCCCCGGCGATGCCATCCGTAGTGGCGAGATCACCGATCGCTACACGCCGGGACGACCGCTGCAACTGGGCACGGTAACAGTGCCGTTGCAGGGTAGCGATGTCCCGGCCTCCGCCGCACTGTCGCGGCGTAGCCGCAACAACGCGCTGATGCTGCATACGCTGGCGCAAATCCGTGGCGAGGTTGACCAGGCGCTTGCCGGTGTCGATCCGACCCGCGTGGCCATTGTGCTCGGCACCAGCACGTCCGGGATCGGCGATAGCGAACAGGCCATGCGCGAGCGCGCCCGTCTTGGGCAGTGGCCGGCGGGCTTCGATTATGGACAGCAGGAGCTTGGCTCGCCCGCGCAGTATCTGGCGGAGGTGCTGGGTACGGCGGGACCCGCCTATACGCTGTCGACCGCCTGCTCGTCCAGTGCGAAGGCGATGGCGTCGGCGGCCCGGTTGCTGGAGCACGGCATGGCAGACGTGGTGCTCGCCGGGGGCGTGGATACGCTGTGCAGCTTCACGATTGCGGGGTTTTCCGCGCTGGAATCCGTCAGCGCCGCGCGTTGCAATCCGTTCTCGGCCAACCGCAATGGCATCAACCTTGGCGAGGGCGCGGCCTTGTTCCTGATGACGCGCCGCGCCGGGCAGGTTCGCCTGGCGGGGTGGGGCGAGACATCGGACGCGCACCATATTTCCGCGCCCGACCCGGCCGGCACAGGCGCGCGCTCCGCGATGCAGCAGGCGCTTGCGCGTGCGGGGATCGATGCGTCGGCGATCGACTATCTGAACCTGCATGGCACCGCGACCGTGCAGAACGATGCAATGGAGTCCCACGCCGTGGCCGCGGTACTGGGCGGCGATGTGCCGGTCAGTTCGACCAAGCCGATGACCGGCCATGCGCTTGGCGCAGCGGGCGCGATAGAGGCGGCGCTGCTATGGCTGACGCTGGCCGACAACGCACGCGGCAGGCTGCCCGCGCACTGGTGGGACGGCGCGCGCGACCCCGCGCTGGCGCCGCTGCGTCTGGTGGAAGCGGGCGAGTCGCTCGGCCGCGCGCCGCGCTATGCGATGAGCAATTCGTTCGCGTTCGGCGGCAGTAACAGCACGCTGATCCTGGGAGAGGGCTAGACATGACCGATATGCAAGTGCTGCCGCCGGTGGCCGAGGTGGTTCCTCACGCTGGCGCCATGCGGTTGATCGACGAACTGCTGCATGCGGGCGAGAAGTGCGTCGCGCGGGCGACGGTGCGCGCCACGCAGTTGTTTGTGGACGATGCTGGCATGCCCGGATGGGTAGGCATCGAGTACATGGCGCAGACGATCGCCGCATGGGCCGGCGTGCGGGCACGGCGCGCGGGGGAGAAGCCGGGTATCGGCTTTCTGCTTGGCTCGCGGCGTTACGAATGCGACGTGGCGGCGTTTCCGGTGGGCAGCGAGCTGACGATTACGGTGTGTCCCGAACTGATCGGCGACAACGGTCTGGGAATGTTCGGCTGCACGCTGGCAATGGACGGCAGCGAGGTGGCGCGGGCCAATGTTTCGGTTTTCCAGCCTGCCGATGCGCAGGCTTTCCTGCAAGGACAGCAAGCATGACGAATCAGTGTGTGCTCGTGACGGGCGCATCGCGCGGTATTGGCCGCGCCATTGCGTTGCGGCTGGCGCGCGATGGCTACGACGTCGTGGTGCATTGCCGCTCGCGCCGTAGCGAGGCGGAATCGGTGGCCGATGCGGTGCGTGCAATCGGGCGTGGCGCGCGCGTGCTGTGCTTCGATGTCAGCCAGCGCGACGCCACGGCGGCGGCACTGCAGGCCGACATCGACGCGCACGGTGCGTATTACGGCGTGGTCTGCAATGCGGGCCTGGCGCGCGATGCAGCGTTTCCGGCGATGACCGGCGAGGAATGGGACGAGGTGGTTCACACCAATCTCGATGCGTTCTACAACGTGCTGAACCCGGTGGTCATGCCGATGGTGCAGCGGCGCCAGCCGGGGCGGATCGTGACACTGTCCTCGGTGTCGGGACTCGTCGGCAACCGGGGGCAGACGAATTACAGCGCGGCCAAGGCGGGCATCATCGGCGCGACCAAGGCACTGGCGATCGAACTGGCCAAGCGCGCGATTACGGTCAATTGCGTGGCGCCGGGGCTGATCGACACGGAAATGATCGAGGAACACGTGCGTGAGGAAGCACTGAAGCTGATTCCGGCGCGGCGTGTGGGCACGCCGGACGAAGTGGCTGCGGCGGTGGCGTTCCTGATGTCGGCCGACGCGGGGTATATCACGCGCCAGGTGATTTCCGTCAATGGAGGGATGATCGGATGAAGCGAGTCGTAGTGACCGGGGTGGGCGCCATCAGCGCCATCGGCAATGATTGGCGGACCGTGCGCGCGCGTCTTGAGTCGGGCGTGAGCGCCGTCGTGAGCATGCCCGAGTGGCGCAAATACAAGGGACTCAACACCTACCTGGCCGCGCCCGTGCCGCCGTTCGACGTGCCCGCGCATTACACGCGCAAGGCCACGCGCGCGATGGGCAGGGTCGCGCTGATGTCGGTGCTGGCAAGCGAGGCCGCCTTGCACGACGCGGGCCTGCATGGCCATCCGCTGGTGACCAGCGGCAAGCTCGGCATTTCCTATGGCTCGTCGACCGGCACGCCCGCGGCGGTGGCCGACTTCGGCCGCATGATGATCAACAATACGACCGAGGACGTCAGCGCAACGACCTACATCCGCATGATGCCGCACACGACGGCAGTCAACATCGGTGTGTTTTTTGGTATCACGGGCCGGATACTGACCACATCGAGTGCCTGCACGTCGGGTAGCCAGGGGATCGGCTACGCCTACGAGACCATTCGCGCGGGCCTGCAGACCGCGATGCTGGCGGGCGGTGCGGAAGAACTCGACGCCACAGAGGCCGCCGTGTTCGATACGCTGTTCGCCACCAGCACGAGCAATGACACGCCCGGAACGACGCCGCGCCCGTTCGATGCCGGCCGCGACGGGCTGGTGCTGGGCGAGGGCGCGGGCACGCTCGTGCTGGAGGAGCTGGAGCACGCGCGGGCGCGCGGCGCGCGCATCCTTGCCGAGATCGTCGGCTACGGTACCAACAGCGACGGCGCCCACGTCACCCACCCGAAGGCCGAGACGATGGCCGAGGCCATGCGGCTGGCGCTGGAGACCGCGCAACTCGATGCCGGCCGGATCGGCTACGTCAACGCGCATGGCACGGCGACCGAGCATGGCGACATCGCCGAGTCGCATGCCACGCATGCGGTTCTGGGTGGCGGCGTGCCCGTCAGTTCGCTCAAGAGCTTTCTTGGCCATACGCTGGGTGCCTGCGGCGCGCTGGAAGCATGGATGAGCATCGAGATGATGCGTGACGGCTGGTTCGCGCCGACGATCAATCTGGAGCAGCCGGACCCGCGTTGCGCCGCGCTCGACTACATCGTGGGCGAGGGGCGTAGACTTGATGCCGAATATGTGATGAGTAATAACTTCGCGTTCGGTGGCATCAACACCTCGTTGATCTTCCGCCGGTGGCAGGAGTGAGCCATCGGTGGTGTCGCCGTGTGCCGCCGCCATGTGGCATGCGCTGCCCAACGAACGCCTCAAGACCCTGAATTCGCCCCCGACCTATCCCATGAATATCAAGCAAGCTCCCGGCCTTGCCGCTTTGCCGGCCGACGCGGCCACCGTCGAGTTCGGCGGTGCCATGCTCACCATCGAGGACGTGGTGGCGCTGGCGCGGCGTGACGCTGCGCCGGTCCTGTCCTCGGCACCCGATTTCCGCGAGCGCATTCAGCGCGGCGCAGCCTTCCTGGACACCCTGCTGGCGCAGGAAGGCAAGATCTATGGCGTCACCACTGGTTATGGCGACTCCTGTGGCGTGGACGTTCCCGTGAGCCTTGCCGCGGAACTGCCCACTCATCTCTACACTTTTCATGGCTGCGGCCTGGGCCGGATGCTGGAGCCCGATGAAACCCGCGCCGTGCTGGCAGCGCGTCTGGCCTCGCTTTGCCGTGGCTATTCGGCGGTTAGCCCGGCGCTGCTCGAACAACTGACGGCGCTGCTGCAGAACGACGTACTGCCGCGCATCCCCGCTGAAGGCTCGGTGGGCGCCAGCGGCGATCTGACGCCGCTGTCGTATGTGGCCGCCGTGCTGTGCGGCGAGCGCGAGGTAGCGTTCGACGGACGCCAGATGTCCGCCGGCGAGGCGCTGGCGGCGATTGGCCGCGCGCCGTTGCGCCTGCGTCCCAAGGAAGCGCTCGCCATCATGAATGGCACGGCGGTGATGACCGGCCTGGCATGCCTGGCATGGCAGCGCGCGGCCGACCTGGCCCGCCTGGCGGCCACCATCACCGCCTGCGGCGTGGTTGCCACGGACGGCAACCCCTACCACTTCGACGCCGCGCTCTCCGAAGCCAAACCGCATCCTGGCCAGGTGCGCGCCGCGGCGGCAATCCGCGAATGGCTTGGCGGTGCACGGGCGCCGCGCCACTCGCGCCGGTTGCAGGATCGCTATTCGCTGCGTTGCGCTCCGCACGTGATCGGTGTGCTGGAGGACGCGCTCGACTGGTCGCGCCGCTGGATCGAAACCGAACTTAACAGCGCCAACGACAATCCTCTGGTGGAGCCGGACGAAGAGCGCGTGCTGCATGGCGGGCATTTCTATGGCGGCCATATCGCGTTTGCGATGGACGGGCTCAAGGCGGCCGTGGCCAGCGTGGCCGATCTGCTGGATCGCCAGCTCGCCACACTGGTCGATCCGCGCTTCAATCACGGCCTGCCGGCCAATCTGTCCGGGGCCACCGGACCCACGGCCTGCCTGCACCACGGCCTCAAGGCAGTGCAGATCGGCGTGTCGGCGTGGACCGCGGAGGCGCTGAAGAACACCATGCCGGCGGCATCGTTCTCGCGCTCGACGGAGTGCCATAACCAGGACAAGGTCAGCATGGGAACCATCGCCGCCCGGGACTGCATCCGGGTGATCGAGCTGAGCGAGCAGGTAGGCGCCGCGATGCTGATCGCGGTGCGGCAGGCGCTTGCGTTGCGCGAGCGGCTTGGCGGCACCATTCCCGCGCCGATGACGCCGCTGGTACATCGGCTGAACGAGCGTATCCCGTTTATCGAGGCCGACCGGGCGCTCGATACCGAGCTGGTGGCGCTTGTCGGCGAAATCCGCCAGGGCGAATGGCGCTAGCATGGTCCGCGCCAGCGCTCCTCGGCGCGCTGGCAACTTCCCTGTGTCTGGTTACCTGAGCGCCAATACAACCATCCGGGAGGCTTCCTGTCTCTCAATACAGGGATTACACCAACATCGTTGCCTTGCGGGCAAGATACATCACAACGTGATCTAAATTGTAAGGTTGCCGCAAGCCGCATGAAAGGCCCTTGGAAGACATCGTTTGTAGATTCCCTTCACCCGCATGCGCGGGCATTGAAGGAGACAAACGATGTTCGAACGCGAGACGCAGCGCCCGCTGCCTGATTGCCTGGGGGCTGACCAATGAGCCAGCCCCATCGCTTCAAGAAGGGCTACTACGGCGGGGCGCTGATGGTGCTGACCGGGCTGGCGGCCGTGACCGCCGGACTGCAGTACCACACCGGCACGCTGAGCCGCATGGGTCCCGGATTCTTCCCGGTCGCCGTTGGCGCATTGCTCGCGTTCGTTGGCGTGCTGATTGCCAGTTCCGCGCGCAACCAACCGGCCCCATCCAAGACTGAGCAGCCGTCGGGGCATGGGCATGGCCATGCGGCGCCCGACTTGCGCGGCACGGTGTGCATCGTGCTGGGCACGCTTGCATTCCTGCTGTTCGGCGTCTACGGCGGCATGATTCCGGCGACGTTCGCCATCGTCTTCATCTCCGCGCTGGGTGATCGCAGCAACAGCATCAAGCAGGCGGCAGCGCTTGCCGTGGCGATGTGCGTGATCGCGGCCGTGGTGTTTTCCTGGCTGCTGCAGATTCAGCTGCCGCTGTTCACCTGGGGAGGCTGAACGTCATGGTATCGAACTCCTTGCATGATCTCTGGTTCGGCTTCGGTGTGGCCTTCCAGGGCAGTAACCTGATGTGGTCGTTCTTCGGCGTGCTGGTCGGGAACCTGATTGGCGTGTTGCCCGGCATGGGCGCGCTGTCGGCCATCTCGATCCTGTTGCCGCTGACCTACGTGATGCATCCCGTGCCGGCCATCCTGATGCTGGCCGGCATCTTCTACGGATCGCAGTACGGTGGCGCGATCGGCGCGATCCTGCTCAATCTTCCGTCGCATCCACCGCACGCCGTAACGTGCCTGGACGGCTATCCGATGACGCGCGCCGGCAAGGGCGGAACGGCGCTTGGCATCACGATGATCTGCTCGTTCTTTGCCGCGTCGGTGGGCATTCTGGTGATGATCTTCGCATCGCCGTTGCTGACCGCCATCGCGTTCAAGTTCGGCCCCGCGGAGATTTTCTCGATCATGCTGCTCGGCCTGCTGGCGGGTTCGACGATGTCGCGCGGGTCCCCGCTCAAGGGCGTGGCCATGACGCTGTTCGGTCTGCTGTGCGGCGTGGTTGGCACCGATGTCAATACGGGCACGTTCCGCTTTGCGCTGGGCATTCCCGAATTGAGCGACGGACTGGAACTGGTGGCCATCGCGATGGGACTGTTCGGCGTGGCGGACTTCATCCTGAACGTGAACCGTATGACGGCGGTGACCAGCAACGCCAAACTGCGGATTCGGGACATGCGCCCCAGCATGGCGGAGCTGAAGCAGGCATTCTGGCCGATGGTGCGCGGCACGGGCGTCGGTACGCTGTTCGGCGCAATGCCCGGTACCGGCCCGACGATCACCACGTTCGTCGCCTATGCGCTGGAGCGCAAGATCTCGAAGACGCCCGAGAAATTCGGCACGGGCATGATCGCCGGTGTGGCAGCGCCGGAGGCATCGTCGCACTCGAAGACGCAGGTCGACTTCATACCGACGATGAGCCTGGGTATTCCCGGTGATGCGGTCATGGCGCTGATCCTGGGCGCGCTGATGATCCAGGGCATCGCTCCGGGCCCGCAACTGATCAGCGATCACCCGGACATTTTCTGGGGCTTGATCGCCAGCTTCTGGATCGGCAACGTCATTCTGATGATCCTGAACGTGCCGATGATCGGCGTATGGGTAAAGCTGCTGCAGGTGCCGTATCGCTACCTGTTCCCGTCGGCGATGTTCTTTATCGCCGTGGGCGTGTTCAGTACGCAAAGCAGCCTGTTCCAGATCTGGGAAGTGCTGGCTTTCGGCCTGATCGGTGCCTTGCTGATGTATCTGGAGTTCTCGGTGGCGCCGATCCTGCTGGGCTTCGTGCTCGGGCCGATGGTGGAGGAGAACTTCCGCCGGGCGTTGCTGCTGTCGCGTGGCGATATGTCGGTGTTCATCGAGCGGCCTATCAGCTGCACGTTCGTGGTGATCTCCGCGCTGCTGGTGAGTGCGGTCACGTGGTCGGCATGGCGCTCGCGCAGCGGCAAGAAGGCGACGACCGTGGAGGTGCCCGATTCTGGGCTGGCGGTGAACGAGTAGGGTAGGGCGCTTGTGGATCGCGCGAGCATCGCCGGTACCAGGCGATGCTCGCGGCACTCTCTATTTGCGCGAACAGTTGCGCGCGAATGCGCAACGGGCGGGGGCCTGGAGGATAATGCGTGATCGAATTCCTTCATCGCTCCGCTCATGCCCGCTGTCCCGTCCGCCGAACCCGTCCGCCTTCCCGGCGCCATTGTTGTCGGCGGTGGCCCGGCCGGTCTGATGGCCGCGGAGATGCTTGCCGCGCAGGGCATACCGGTCAATGTCTACGACGCCATGCCATCGGTCGGGCGCAAGTTCCTCATGGCGGGCAAGGGTGGCATGAATATCACCCACTCGGAGCCGCCGGATGCCTTTTTGGGCCGCTATGGCGCGCGCGCGGACCGGATCGCTCCGTTACTCGACACCTTCAACGCGGGAGAGCTGCGTGCCTGGGTGCATGCGCTGGGTATCGATACCTTCGTTGGCAGCTCGGGACGGGTCTTTCCCACCGACATGAAAGCCGCGCCGCTGCTGCGCGCGTGGCTTCACCGCTTGCGCGAGTCGGGGGTGCGCGTTCATGTGCGGCACCGCTGGACCGGTTTCGGAACGCCCATCGAAGGCTGGCATGTGCTGCGCTTTTCCACCAGGGAAGGCGAGATCGAAGTGGCCGCGCGCGCCGTCGTGCTTGCGCTCGGCGGCGGTAGCTGGGCGCGCCTCGGGTCCGATGGGGCATGGGTGCCGATGCTGGCCGCGCGCGGCGTCGACATGGCGCCGCTACAGCCCGCCAACTGCGGTTTCGATATCGAATGGAGCGAGCTGTTCCGTGCCCAGCACGCGGGCGAGCCTGTGAAGCCGGCGGCCATCGGCGTCACCACGGTCGATGGCACCACGCTGCATCGGCAAGGCGAATTCGTGATCAGCGAGACGGGCATCGAGGGCAGCCTGGTCTATGCGCTGTCCGCGCCGATCCGGGATCTCATTGCCGCGCAAGGATTCGCAACCATTACGCTGGACCTCGCGCCGGGGCGCACGGCCGAGGACGTTGCTGCCGAAGTCGGGCGGCCACGCGGATCGCGCTCGGTGTCCAGCCACCTGCAGAGCCGGCTGGGCATTACCGGCGTCAAGGCGCGCCTGCTGCGCGAGGTGCTGACGAAGGAGGCGATGCACGACCCCGTGGCACTGGCGACGGCCATCAAGGCGCTGCCGTTGCGGCTCGTTCGTGCGCGGCCGATCGACGAGGTCATCAGCACCGCCGGCGGCATCCGCTTCGAGGCGATGGATGACCGTCTGATGCTGAGCGCGTTGCCGGGCGTGTTCTGCGCGGGAGAGATGCTCGACTGGGAAGCGCCGACCGGCGGCTATTTGCTGACGGCCTGCTTCGCCAGCGGCCGGGCGGCCGGGCTGGGCGCGGCCGGGTATCTGCAGGGCTGACCTGGGCGCGAGCGACGACGGGCAGGGCGCCGCCGCCAGCCCCGATGTTCAGCCTTCCGCCGGCGCCACGTTGGCGCCCTGGATGTTGTGCTTGCGCAGTGCCCCAGCCACCTTGCCCGATGCCTTCATGTCTTCGACGAATGCCGCCAGGTAGGCCGCGGCCGCCTCGCCCCGCGACCTGTTCACGCCCATTGCCTGGCGGATCACCATGAAGCGCTCGCCGAGCAGGCGCAGCCCGCTCATGCCGGCCGTGTCGGCTTCCAGTTGCTGCTTCACGCCAGCGGCAACGTCGAGATTCTCTTCGAGGAAGGTCTTGACCACGGTCTGGGACGAGGGTGCGCGCACGATCTCCGCCTGCTGCAGTTCGCGCGTCAGGAACAGGTCGTAGGCGCTGCCCTTGCCAACCACGACTCGCGTGCCGGCACGGTCGACATCGGCATTGGTGCGCACCGCCGATGCATCGCGCACCATGTAGTAGCCTTCGATCAGCACATACGGTGCCGTGAATGCAATCGTGGTGCCGCGTTTGGGATCGATCGCAAAGAAGCCGATATCGGCTTCCTCGTTCGACACCACGTCGACGGACTTGCCGGCCGTTTCCACCACCACAAGCTCAAGTCCGACACCAAGCCGCTCGGCCAGTGCGGTAGCCAGTTCCACCGAAACACCGCCCGCGCCGCCACCGTCCTTGCGATGGGCCAGCACCGGGTTGCCGAGGTTGATCGATGCACGCAGCACGCCGGTCGGGGCGAAGGCGTCGAGTATCGCCTTGTCAACAGTCATGTCGTTCCTCTCAGTTTCACTACGGTTCCAGAATTTCAGTGATCCTGGCCAGCACGGTCAGCGTGTGGCCCAGGTGTTCGCGCATGGCTTCCGATGCGTCCTGGTTACGGCCGCGCTCCAGCAGGTCCAGCACGTGCAGGTGTTGCCTGGCGTGTTCTTCGTAGCGCGCGCGGTCGCGCATCGACCGGTACGACAGCAGGCGGCGCACGCGGTTGACGCGGCGGATCGCGTCGATAAAAAACGGATTGCCGGACGCCTCGACCAGCGATTCGTGAAAACGCACGCCACGATCGTGCAGTTGATCCGCCGTATCGGTCTCGATGCCGCCTTCCAGCAAGTGGACTTCCGCCGCGCGCAGTTGCGCGAGGGTGCGCGGATCGAGCCGGTAGCCCGGCTCCAGCAATGCGGCCGGTTCCAGCGCCAGCCGCATGCGATACGACTGCAGCAGAGATTCGGGCGTGGTCAGCATCGCCGAAAATTGCCAGCCATAGCCGGGCTTGCGCTCGCCCCAGCCTTCCTGCGCAATGCGCGTGAGCACGGCGTTGAGCTGCGTGGCGGTCAGCCGATAGCGGGTGCGGATGGCCTGTTCGGAGACTTCGGCCGGCAGCGTTCCCTTGAGCAGATCGTCGGCAATCTGGAAGTAGGCGGCGCTCACCACGTCCGGCGCGGACAGCCCGAGTTGCGATGCGAGATCGGTGGCGGACGCGGTCACGGGCTGCGCCAGGAAGAATCCACGGTTTTTCTCGCGCGTGACGATGCCTTTCTCATGCAGCAGCGCCAGCGCTTCATTGACGGGCGTGCGCGATACCCGGAGCTTGTCGGCCAGCATCTGGGCGCGCAGATGCGCGCCCGCCGGCAATTGCTCGTGCTGGATCAATTCGACGATCTGCGTCGCGATGGACCGGTCGTGGCTCATGGTGTCGGGCCCGCTGGCAGTACGGCAGTCACGCATCCGCGATGCCTGCCCTGTGCCGTGCCAGCGTCTTGTGCAAGATGGATGGAATCACGCCCCCGCGTCGCAGCAGCTCGACTTCGAGCCGGGTTTCCACGGCTGCGGTGGCATCGAATGCGTCCACCGATCCGTCCTTGCGCTTGATGCGCACCGGCACCTTGCAGCGCGGCGCCAGCGATTGCGCGTCGGCACCAATGTGGATCGCGTCGCCGGGCTGGATCGCCAGTGTTCGCGGACTCACACCCGCTGGCATGCGCAGCGGCAGGATGCCCATGCCGATCAGGTTGGAACGGTGGATGCGCTCGAAGCTTACCGCAATCACGGCACGGATTCCCAGCAGGCGCTGCCCCTTGGCGGCCCAGTCGCGTGAGGAGCCGGTGCCATAGCGTTCGCCCGCGATCAGGACTACCGATTGGCCATCGTCGTGGTAGCGCCGCGCCACTTCGAAGATCGGTGCGACATCGCCGCTGGGCACATGCACCGTATGCGCGGTGGGCGCATCGGGTTGCAGCAGGTTGACCAGTGTCTTGTTGTAGAACGCGGCGCGCAGCATCACTTCCCAGTTGCCGCGCCGCGAGGCAAACACATTGAGGTCGTCGCGGTCGTCGCCACGGCTGACCAGGAAGTCGGCAACGAAACTGTCTTTCGGAATCGCGCTGGCCGGTGAAATGTGGTCGGTCGTGATGTCGTCGCCAAGCACCAGCAGCGGCCATGCGTCGTATTCGCCAAGTTGCGAATCCTGATCGAGCGCGGCAAACGGCGGGCGCCGCAAGGCCGTCGAGCGGTCGTTCCAGGGGTAGCGCGCCGAATCCGCGGAGGGAAGGGCGGCCCAAACCGGATTTTGCGAAGCCACGGCGAAAGCGCGGGGGTAGTCGGTGGGGTCGGTGCCGGCGGCGAGTACGGCTGCCAGTTCATCGGGCGTAGGCCAGAGATCCTGGAGGAAGACCGGTGTACCGTCGGGCGCGACTTGCACCGGTTCGCGGCTCAGATCGCGCTCGGCGTCGCCGGCCAACGCGAAGGCCACCACCAGCGGCGGCGACATGATGAAGCCGAGATTCAGGTCGGGGTGGATGCGGCCCGGGAAATTGCGGTTGCCCGACAGCATGGCCACCGGCCAGACGGCCCCTGCGGCGGCGGCATCGCGTATCGCCGGTGTGAGCGGCCCGGAGTTGCCGATGCAGGTGGTGCAACCAAAGCCGACGATATCGAAGCCCACGGCCGACAGGTCATCGATCAGGCCGCTGCGCCGTAGATAGCTCGCGGCCGCCGGAGATCCCGGTGCCAGTGACGTCTTGATCCACGGCGCCACGGTCAGGCCCCGCGCGCGGGCCTTGCGGGCGACGATGCCGGCGGCCATCAGCAGCGCAGGGTCGGACGTGTTCGTGCAACTGGTGATGGCGGCAATCGCCACCGGATAGCGTGGCATGCCATCGCGCCGGGCTTGCACCGCGAACGGGAAGCTTGCGAGCGCGGCGGCCGTATCGCTATAGGGCAGCAGATCCTGTGGGCGGCGCGGGCCGGCCACGTGCATGCCGATGGTGGGCAGATCGATCTCGATCGTGCGCGTGTAGCGCGGCGTATTGTCGGGATCGAACCAGAGGCCCGCAAGGCGCGCGTAGGCACCGGCGCGCGCAACGTGGTCCGCGCTGCGCCCCGTGGCGCGCAGGTAGGCGAGTGTCTGTTCGTCGATGGGAAAGAAGCCGGTGGTCGCGCCGTACTCCGGTGCCATGTTGGCCACGACGCAACGGTCGCCCGCCGTCAGTGTGGCCACGCCAGGGCCGAAGAACTCGACGAATTCGCCCGACACGCCGATGGCGCGCAGCCGCTGCGTGACGGTCAGCGCCAGGTCCGTGGCCAGCACGCCCGGCCGCAGCGCACCGGTCAGATGCACGCCGACGACATCGGGAATCCGCTGCATCACCGGCATGCCGAACATCACGGTCTGCGCTTCGAGTCCGCCCACACCCCAGCCGAGCACGCCAATGCCGTTGATCATCGGCGTATGGCTGTCGGTGCCGATCAACGTGTCGGGCACGGCCCACGGCGCGCCGTCGCGCTGCTGCGTGGTGACGACCGTGGCCAGTTGCTCCAGGTTGATCGTATGCATGATGCCGGTGCCCGGCGGGTGGATGCGCACGCCTTTGAGCGCCTTCGATGCCCAGCGCAGAAAGCTGTAGCGCTCGGCATTGCGCTGGGCTTCGATGCGAAGGTTCTGCGAGGCTGCGTCGGGCTGTGCGAATGCCTCGACGGCCAGCGAGTGATCGACCGACGAGTCGACGGGAAGCACCGGATTGAGCGCGTCGGGGTCCGCGCCCGCTTCGGCCAGGGCATCGCGCATGGCCGCGATATCGACCAGCGCCGGGGTGCTCGTGGTGTCGTGCATCAGCACGCGGCCAGGTTGGAACGCAATTTCCGATTCGCTCGTGCCGGTATCGAGCCATGCCACGACGGCCGCGATGGCTTGCGCGCGCTCGTCGCCTTCCAGGTTGCGTGCGGCGTTTTCCAGCAGCAGGCGCAGCACGACCGGCAATCGCGCCAGTGACGCGCCAAGCATTCCGGGTAGATCCAAATAGCGATAAGTGATGTCGCCAGCGCAGAACTGGCCTTCCGATGGAGTCATGTCGCAGGCGGGAGCGATTTGTGGTGACCTGCATTTTGCATATGTATCTGTAAAAATGCAAAAGAAGCGTGAAACCTGCCGTGAGTCTTGCTCCCGGATGCCCTGGCGCGATGGCCCGACCGGTCCGCCCCGTTTGGAGCGCAGCCAAGCCCCAGCCTCGGAATGCCGGTCACCTTGCCCTTTTGGCCAATGGAGCGGGGAGGGAGCGGAAGCTAGCATCGGATCGACTGTATCTTCCGCACAGGAGACGCCATGACCCAGTCCATGCGCCTTGTCACCCCGTTGTGCCTTGCCGCCGTATTGCTGACCGCCTGCAATACGGCGCCGATTCCACCGGGCAAGACCGTGCCGATCCAGGCGGCGCTCGACTCGATTACCAGTGACATGTGCGCATTCCAGCAGCGGTTCGCGCAGTCGCCGCAGGGCAAGGCCGTGGGCGTGGACGCCTATACCGTCGAGCTGGTGTTGACCGTCGATGCGGCAAAGCAGCCGCCGGTGTCGGTCGCGCCCGATATCGCATTCATGCCGACGGTCACCTACGGCAATACGCTGATGATGGCCAAGGACAGCCGGCTGGTTGTCACTTTCCGGAATACCGGGCAGGGCGGTGCAACCCAGTGTCCGCCGCCGCCAGCGGCGCCACTGGCTCCGCCGTCCGCGCCGCCTCAGTAGCGCGAGAGCGGCACCGCGACGGCCGACACGCGCCACTTGCCGGACTGGCTTGACAGCATCGTCAGCGTCAGCGGCGCAATGTCCAGCTGCATCGCCGCCTGAGCCGGGGCGCCCAGGACGTGCACGACGATGGCCCGGATCACGCTGGCATGGGTCACGGCCAGTGCATGCCCTGGCGCGCGGCGCGCCAGCCATTGCCCGGCCCGCCCGATGACGGCCTGCTGCGATTCGCCGCCGTGCGCGTCCATGCCGGGATCGGCGAGCCAGGCGGCAATCCCGTCTGGCTCCGTCGCGGCGAGCGCCTTCAGCGATAGCCCCGACCACCGGCCGTAATCGACCTCGCGCAAGGCATCGTCGATGGCCGCGTCAAAACCCAGCGCCTGTGCGGTGGCGCGTGCGCAGGCCATCGGACTTGTCAACACGTGGTCCCATTTGCCGAGCGGACGTGCGATATCGAGCGCGGCCAGTTGCGCGGCGTCGGCGGCTTCCAGCGGATCATCGGCCGGAAACCGGCCGGCGCGGATGGCGGCGGTCGCGGGTACGCAGAGCAGGGAGATGCGGGTTGTCATGCGGTTGGCCTTGGAGTCGTCTAGAATGCACGGATTCCGAGGAGGGGAAGCCGGTGAGATTCCGGCACGGTCGCGCCACTGTGAAAGTCAGACCTTCTCTTCGAGCCACGATCCATGACAGGACGCGTCATCCTCAAGGAGAAATCTCATGCACGCAAGTGCCATTGCCTCGCCGGCCGCCATCGCGCCGGTTTCGATCCCCGTCCGCGAACTGCTGCCCTGGGCTATTTTTGGCGGCATGCTGCTGCTTCTGGCCATCTACTTCGTTGGTGTGGAAGAAGGCGCCGCCGCCATCTTCAATACCATGTACGTGCATGAGTTCGTGCACGACGGCCGCCACCTGCTTGGTTTTCCCTGCCACTGAGGAAATCCGTCAATGGTAAGAAGTCTGCTGGTCCGCGGCATGCTCACGGGCTTTCTGGCCAGCTTGCTGGCCTTTGGTTTTGCGCGCGTGGTCGGTGAGCCGCAGGTGGAAGGCGCCATTGCATTCGAAGAGCAGGCGGCCCATGCGATGGGCGGCAGCCATGCGCACGAAATGCCTGAACTGGTCAGCCGCGATGTACAGGCCGGGGCTGGGCTGTTCGTCGGCGTCGCCGTATTTGGCAGCGCGCTGGGCGGGCTGTTCTCGCTGGTCTTTGCCTTTGTCTACGGCCGCATTGGTGCGTTGGGCGCGCGGACGACCTCCGTGCTGCTGGCGCTGCTCGGCTATGTGGCAATCGTGCTGGTGCCGTTTCTCAAATATCCGCCCAATCCGCCGGCGGTGGGCGACCCATCGACGATCGGGCTTCGTACCGCGCTGTTCTTCACGATGATCGGTGTGTCGCTGGCGGCGATGGCAGTGGCCGTCGTGGCGGCGCGCAGGGTTTTCGCCAGCCGCGATGCGTGGACGATGTGGGTCGGTACCGGTGCGATCTTTGTTGTGCTGACCGTGATCGTGCATGCGCTGCTGCCCGAGATCAACGAGGTGCCCGACCATTTTCCCGCCACGCTGCTCTGGCAGTATCGTGTGGCGGCGTTCGGCATGCAGGCGGTGCTGTGGGCCGCGCTCGGGCTGATCTTTGCGCGGCTGGTTCAACCGCTGATGGTGCCGCGCTCGGCGCGCTAGGCGTCCGTCACATCATTGCGCTCCGCGCATCTTCGGCAGCGGACACGAAGCGCCGCTGCCGCATCCACTTCGTCGCCACCCATTTCTCTCCGCGCAGCACTTCGGCGGCGGCATGCAATGTGCGTCCGTCAAGCTGGCCGCCGTCGTCGCAATACTCGAAGTACAGCGCATTGCCCTTGCGCGGCACGACCGACAGGCCGATTTCGGGGAAGACCGTCTCGCCGCCCTCGGCCACGTCGTTCAGGTAGATCACCATCGTGCTGACGCGCTGGCCGCTGCGCGCGATCGATGCCCGGTTGGCGGCGTTGTCCGGCATCAGGAAATCGAAATGCGGGCGGCTCTGCGCGCCGCGTGTGTAGTGCAGTACCTGCAGGCCTTCGCCGTTTTCCACCGGCATCCGCATCAGCGCCGATACACGCGCGTCGATCGTCGCCAGTAGCGGCGTTTCCGCAAGACGGAAGAACATGCCCTGGCTGCTGCGGTCCCGACTGACCACGTGCTCGCCGGTGCGTGGATCGACGATGGTCGATGCGGCAAGTCGTGGGCGCGCCGCCGCCATCAGCGCATCGCATTCGGCGTGACTCAATACCGCTTCCAGCACGGCTACCACCGGCTTTTCGGTGCGCGTGATGACGTGCACCGCGCGGTCGCCGCCATCCAGTACCGATCCGCGCGGCAACCGCGAACCACCCGCCGCCGGGCCAGCCTTTTCGATCGTGATCTGGCCCTCGGGCATTGGCAGGCCTTCGCGCAATACCCGTGCAAACGCGTGCACGAGGTCTCGCGCCACGGTCGGATCAAAGCGCTGTGACACCAGCGCGCCGGCGATGTCATCGGGTGTGCCACCGCGCCGCAGGGCATTCACGATCCAGTCGCGCAGTTCGTTGGAGAAGTGGAGCCGGGCCAGTTGCCGGGGAGCGGCGGAGCCGGATGAGCCGGAGGTCGGAGATGCGTGCATGGGCGGAATTCGACGGGCGCGGGGTGTTGCGCGGCGCAAGTATTACGCCGTGCATCCCGCATGGCAACCGCGTTTCTGCTTTGTATCGGGATTGGTACCTCCGAAATCTCCCGTAATGAATTCGCGCGGCGGGTTTATGAAATCGTCACATTGAATTTCTAGCATCGTGGCCGCTGCATTGGTCGGAGAGGGCATACGGGCTTTCGCCGGCCCCGAAGGTGTCTTGCGCAGGCGGTCCCACCCGCCGGAACCATGCGCCGGAACGGGCTTCGGTGCGGCGTCAGTACGAGACCCAACGAGACCCACTCATAACGATCGCGCATGTCCCGGCGAGCCATAACCATGCACCCTAAAAATACCTCCTACGTCCCCTTGCTCACAGCCCTTGCCGCAGCCGCGCTGCTTGCGGCATGCGGCGGCGATGACGCCACCACCACGTCCGGCAACACCGGCACCAACGGTAACAACGGCACGACGCAGACCGTCAGCGGCGTCGTGGGCGGCGCGGCCGTCAAGAATCCCACCGGTTTTGCCAGCTCGTCCGCCACGGGCGTCGACTATGCCAAGAGCACCACGGGCGCCGATGTCGACCAGGCCTTCGTGCCGGTGACCTACGCCAATGCCACCGTCTGCGCCGACACCAACAGCAACGGCGTCTGCGACAACGGCGAGGCCGCCACGCGCACGGACGCCAATGGCCGCTTCACGCTGGCGACGCCGGACGCAAGCCTGGTGGCCGTGGTCGATACCGATGCGTCGTTCAACGATCCGGTTGCCGGCCCGACCAAGGTGGCCAGCAAGATGATCCTGCGCAGCGCCGCCGCGCAGGCCACCGGTGGCGCGAACGTGGTGATCAGCCCGCTGTCCACGGAAGTCGTGCGCCTGACGGAATCCGAATCGCTGAGCTTTGCCGATGCCAAGGCCGCCATCGCGGGCCGCCTGAGCCTGAGCGGCGGCACCGCCGACGTGAGCGTCAAGGCTGACGATGTGGTGGGCCAGCCCGGCAGCCTTGCCGACACCGCCGCCGCACGCGCGCTGCTGGTGGAGGACAACACGCTGGCCGGCCGCTACACGCTGGCATCGAAGATCCTTGATCGCGGCTTTATCAGCGATAGCGCCGCCGATCCGGTGACTTCGCTGAAGTCCGCGCAGGAAGCCGCCTTCAACCCCGAAGGTATCCCGCGCTACGACCATCTGTTCGTGGTGATCTTCGAAAACCACAGCAACCAGACCATCGACAGCCCGACCTATCCGAACTTCTACAAGTACCTGCACACGGAAGGCAACCAGGCTACCAACTACTTCTCGACCGGCAACCCCAGCGAGCCGAACTACATCTCGCTGGCCAGCGCCGACGACTGGGGCGTGGCCGACGACAACGCCTGGAACTGCCTGCCCGCCGGCGATACGGCGAACCAGCCGACCGATGCCTTCGTGCCGCTGGCCGCGTGCAACGCCGATACCAAGGTGCACAACCTCAAGAGTCGCCGCAACATGTTCACCGCGATGTACAACGCGGGCATGAGCACGCGCGTCTACAGCGAGTCGATGAACCCGGGCCAGGACCCGCGCAAGGACGGCGTGGCCAACGCCGCCATCTCGGGCGTGAACCCCACGTCGGGCGCCACCGAGACGATGCCGGCCGGCCTGTACAAGACCAAGCACCACCCGGCGGTCAACTTTGACGAAGTGCGCAATCGTCCGGACTTCTTCAAGAACCTGACGCGCTCGATGGGCGGCGGCGAGTGGGATGCGTCGATTGCGACGTACGCCACGGCCAATGGCATTCAGTGGAATACGCACCAGTTCGAGGATGACCTGAAGAGCGGCGATATCGGCGCGCTGAACTACATCGTGCCGGACCAGTGCGATGACATCCACGGCGTCGGCCCCTGCCTGTCCACGAACATCGCGCGCGGCGATGCCTATGCCAAGTACATGGTCGACGCGATCCAGGCGTCTCCAATCTGGAAGAACACCAACCGCCGTTCGGCCATCGTCATGCTGTTCGATGAAGGCTCCAGCTTCTTCGGCAGCTCGTCGTGCTGCGGCTGGAACGTCGGTGGCGGCGCCACCAGCGGCGCACCGCTGGGCGAAGGCATCACCACGGCCGTGCCGCGCTACAACGGCGGCAACAAGGGCGATGGCCCGACGATCTTCGCGCTGCTGACCAACCAGCCGAACGCGCCGAAGCAGGTTGTCGATTCCGACGCCTACAGCCACTTCTCGTTCGTGCGCACGATGCAGGATATGTTCGGCCTGGCCGATCCGGGGGTGAACACGTCGTACATGAACCGCTCGAAGTACACCGAGCAGTACATTGCCGACAACCTGGCAAACCTGGCCGAGTACTCGGGCAGCGCCAATACCCACTTCGATTCGGTTCGCCCGATGAACCACAAGTACGTGGTGAAGGCCGGTGACCTGCAGTCCGGCGGCAGTGTTGCCGGCGGCAGCGGCAGCGGTTCGGTCGGCACGGGCAACAACACGGCCACGGGGCCGGATGCCTCGCAGACCAACATCTGGGCAATCAAGTCGTAAAGCAAAGCGGACAGCCGGAACCCCTCGCATGCGGTGGGGTTCCGGCGCAGGTCCACCCCACGCTGTTTCCATTCCGCCAGCAGATGGCCGGCTGCCATCGGCCCATCCAGATCATGCGCCATTCCAGATTCGCCGCGTGCTGTATCGCGGCTTTGATTTCCATTGCGCTGGCCGCCTGCAAGCCAGCGACAGAAGCCTCCCACCCCACGGCCGCCGCGCCATCGAACGGCAACGTCCAGCGCGTATCGACGGCGAAAGCGGCGCCAGCGGTTCCCGCATCGCCGCTTTCGCCCGCCGCGCAGGCCGGTGCAAGACTGTTCTTCGATCCGTCGCTGTCCGGGTCGGGCAAGATGTCGTGCGCCACGTGCCATGACCCCCAGCATGCCTATGCGCCGGCCAATGACCTGTCGGTGCAGCTCGGCGGCGCGGATGGCAAGCAGCCCGGCACGCGCGCCGTGCCGACGCTGATGTACAAGGAGTACACCAACGCGTACTCGGATACCTTCGAGAATCCGGACATGATCAGCGCGCCCGGCCCGGGTGGCGGCATGACCTGGGACGGACGCGCCAACACCATCGCCGAGCAGGCTGCCATCCCGCTGCTTGCGCCGAACGAGATGGCGGCCGCCAGCAAGGCCGCCGTGGTGGATGCCGTCCGCAATGGCGCCTCCGCGGAGGCATTTCGCAGTGCCTATGGTGCGGCCGTGTTCGACGATACCGACAAGGCGTTTGCACTGGTGGGGGCCGCGCTGCAGGCGTTTCAGGTGGAGGACCGCAGCTTTCACCCGTACAGCAGCAAGTTCGACCGTTATCGCAACAACAAGGTGGGCGGTGCGCTGAACGATGCCGAGATCCGTGGCCTGCGCGTATTCCTGGACCCGAACAAAGGCAACTGCATGGCTTGCCATTTGATTGGCGGCGGCAACGACGGCAGCCAGGACATGACCAGCGACTATTCGTTTTCGGCCATCGGCGTGCCGCGCAATATGGATATCCCGGCCAACGCGGACCCCAAGTACTTCGACCTGGGTCTGTGCGGCCCGCTGCGTACCGACCATCGGCCGGGCAAGGACAAGGGCGCGAGCGCGACGTGCGGCATGTTCAAGACGCCCGTGCTGCGTAACGTGGCCACGCGCCACGTGTTCATGCATAACGGCGTATTCAGATCGCTCGAAGACGTGGTGCGCTTCTACAACACGCGCGACACCGCGCCGGAGAAATGGTATCCGCGCGATGCAAAGGGCAAGGTGAACAAGTTCAACGACCTGCCGGCGAAGTACCGCGCCAATATCGATGACCAGATGCCGCTGGATCAGCGCCGTGCCGGCAGCCAGACGCCGATGACCGACCAGGAGATGAAAGACCTGATCGCGTTCCTGAACACCCTGACCGATGGTTACGTGCCGCCGGCCAACGCCGACGCCAGCAGCCCGCATGCGCATACGGTGGCGAATGCCATCGCCGATGCCGCCGCGCGCAAGCCCGCCGGAAACCCGAACACCCAAGCTCAATGAAACCGATCCTGACATCCATCATGCTGGCCGCCACGGCAACGCTGCTGCTGGCCGGCTGCAACACGCCCGACGCGGCTAACGAGGCCAATTTCCGCGCCGCGCTGGACAAGCACCTGCAATCCCACGGCGATCTTTGCATCGGCCGCCACAAGTGGCCCGTCGATGTGCCCGACCTGCCGGTTTCCGCGCAACTGCGGGATGGCATTCAGATGCCGGCGCTGGAACATGCCGGGCTGGTATCGCATGTGCAGGCGGAAATGACGCTGCATCACCAGAACGGTTCCGACGAATTGGTGAAGGCGCTGCGTTACGACCTGACGGAGAAGGGGCGTCAGTTCGTCAACGCAAATCCGCGGACGGCGGCCCGCATGGCGGAGGCCAGCCAGCCCGATCTTTGCTACGGGCACGTGCGGCTGGCCAAGGTCATCGGCTGGGACAAGCCGCACAACACCGATGACAAGCCCGCGCGGCTGACGACGACCGTGCGTTACACCTATACGCTGGAGCCCGCGCCGTGGGCGAAGGACGCGATGGTGCAGGGGGCGTTCCCGGTGCTGGCCCGCGTCATGCGCGGTAGTGGATCGCTGGAACTGAAGCAGCAGATGGTGGCTGCCGGCGGCGGCTGGCAGCCACTCTGACGCGGGCGGATCAGCCCGCGCTATACACGTCGCTGGGCGCGACGTGGATATAGACATCGCGGGCCTGCTGCACGCCGGGCATCAGCACGCGGAGCGGCATCGTGGCGCCGTTCAGGGCCTGCAGAAAGGTCCAGTTCACGGTTTGATCACCGGCGCGGATGGCCACCGATTCGCCCGACGCAACGGTGACATACCGCGTGCCTGGGTCGATGGTGATGGTGCGGCTGACGGTGTCGGCACGCGCGGCGTCGCCGAACAATGCGGCGGCCGACGTGGGGGCAGAGGCGGGCGCGGAGGCAGGGGCGGGGGCGCTCCAGGCAAGGGCGGGGGCGAGCAGGAGCAGGGCGGGAATCAGAGTCTTCGAGGTCATGATGTGTTGTTGTGTGCAGCCCCGGACCTGGGGCCGTGAACAAAGCCTACGCCCCTCGTTTAAATTCCCAAAATGACTTGAATTCACTATATCCAGTCATGTTTTGCATGATGCGCCGCCGCATCCCCGCTAAAGGCGGGTGTGGGTTCGATACAACCCGGGCATAGGACATCTTCGATACATTTGGCACTTCCCAGGGCGTGCACGCGAGACCGGACGGGACCGGTCGGGCGTCACTGGGCACCATCAAAAACAGAATAGAGGTGGGTCAATGGTTCGAGGAATGGGCCCAGGGATGGGCGCAGGAATGGGCCGGCACTCGGTTTTCGCCACGTTGGCCGAGGCGCCGTGGTGGATGACAGTGCTGCTGGGCGTCGCCTGCTACTTCATGGTCTACGTGATCATTCCGGGTGTGATCGGCTTTCTGGTCGCGCTGGGGATACTGCCTGGAGATGCTTTGGCGCTGGGCAGGGGTGTTCGCTCGATGTCGTCGATGGTGGCGGCGATCACTGCCGGCATGGCGACGGTGTCGTACCGGCGCGGGAAGGAACAACGCCAGCGGGAAGAACAACTGAGCAAGCTTGCCGGCCTGCGCCGCCGGCCCGCCGCCCCTCCGCCGTTTGCCGCGACGATCGCAACCGTGCCACCCTCCGCGGGGGGCAAGCCAAGGCAGCCCACCGCCGTGCCGCTGTCCCGGCCGGCTCGGGCTCAGGCTTCGGCTTCGGCACCAGCTCCAGCTTCGGCTTCGGCTTCGGCTCCAGCTCCAGCTCCAGCCAGTGAATGGTCGCTCGATGCGTTGAAGCAGCTCGAATGGAAGCGTTTCGAGCAACTGTGCGTGGCGTACTACGAGGCGATGGGTTTCAAGGTCAAGACCGTGCCGCATGGCGCTGACGGCGGCATCGATGCCACGCTCTACAAACGCGGCATGCCCACGCCGCTGGCGGTGGTCCAGTGCAAGGCGTGGAGTCGTCCCGTGAAGGTCGAACAGGTCAGGGCGCTGGGCGGTGTCATGCTCGAACACCAGGTACGGCGCGGCGTGTTCTGGTCCTTGTCCGGTTACGTTGGCAAGCCCGTGCAGGAATCGGCGGAGCGTGCGGGCATCCAGCTGCTCGACGGCGACGAAATTATTGCCCGTATTCGCGCGTTGCCGGCCGACAAGCAGGCGGCACTGCGCGCGCTGGCGTTCGCGGGCGACTACCGCACGCCCAGTTGCGCGGCCTGCGGCGTCAAGCTCGTGGCGCGCCGGAGCAAGGCCGGTCCGTTCTGGGGCTGTATGAACTTTCCGCGCTGCCGGATGATCCTGCCGCGCATCGCCTGAGCTGCCCAGCGGCATGACACGGGAATGCGGCCGACGGTGTAGTATCCGTGGCCGAACCTGTCTGAAGCTGGAGAGCAAATCATGATCGTATTCGTCACCGGTGCCACCGCTGGATTTGGCGCTGCCATCGCCCGCCGCTTTGTTGGCGCGGGCCACCGCGTTATCGCCACCGGCCGCCGTGAAGACCGCCTGCAAGCGTTGGTGGATGAATTGGGCCGCGACAACGTGCTGCCGCTGGTGCTGGACGTGCGCGACCGCGCCGCCGTGAATGCCGCGGTGGCAGCGCTGCCCGCCGACTACGCCGATATCGACGTGCTCGTGAACAATGCCGGCCTGGCGCTGGGTCTGGAGCCGGCTCACCGGGCCGACGTCGATCAGTGGGACACGATGGTCGACACCAACATCAAGGGCCTGACCTACATGACGCGCGCGGTGCTGCCCGGCATGGTGGCGCGCAATCGCGGCCATGTCGTGAACATCGGCTCGGTAGCCGGCGCCTATGCATACCCGGGCGGCAACGTCTACGGCGCCACCAAGGCATTCGTGCATCAGTTCTCGCTGAACCTGCGTGCCGACCTGACCGGCACGCGCGTACGTGTGACCGATGTGGCGCCGGGCCTGGTGGGCGGCACGGAATTTTCGGCGGTGCGCTTCAGCGGCGACCAGTCGCGGGTGGAGAAGGTCTACGAAGGCGCCGATGCGCTGACGCCCGACGACATCGCCGACACCGTGTTCTGGGCGGCCACGCTGCCGGCGCGCGTCAACATCAACTACGTTGAAGTGATGCCGGTGACACAGTCGTTCAGCGCGTTGTCGATTCACCGCGAAAAACCGTAAGCCATTACCGATTCGCCGTTTTTTTTTCGGCGATGACGGAATAGTTGGGTGTAGCAGTGCGTATACCTGATGAGTCCTCACTCATCGGGAGTTCCCATTGACTGACAACACCCCAACATCACACCCGGGCACGCGCATCTGCGTGCCATGCCGCCTTGGCGCCATCGGAGCCGTCGTGCTCGTGCTGGCCGGCGGCTTTGCCTACACGGGCGGGTGGATCGCGCCGCACCGGCTTTCCACCCAGACCATCATCAACCAGTTCCAGCGTAACGACGGCCTGCACGAAGGCTTCCGGCGCAATCACGCCAAGGGCGTCTGCGTCGAGGGCTATTTCGAAAGCAACGGCGCGGCGGCGTCTTTGTCGAAGGCCGGTGTGTTCGCGGCGGGGCGCACGCCGGTGACCGGGCGATTCGCATTGCCGGGCGGCAATCCGCAGGCGCCGGACGGCAGCGTGCCGATCCGCAGTTTCGCGCTGATGTTCAAGCAGGCGGACGGCCAGCAATGGCGCACGGGCATGAATTCCGTGCCGCTGTTTCCGGTGCATACGCCGGAGCAGTTCTACCAGTTGCTGCAGGCCAGCCAGCCCGATCCCGCCACGCACAAGCCCGATCCCGCGAAACTGAAGGCGTTTGCCGAGGGCAATCCGGCACTGGGCGCCTTCCAGGGCTGGATCAAGAGTCATCCGCCATCGTCGAGCTACGCCAACGGCGCGTACTACAGCGTCAATGCGTTCTACCTGGTCGATGCCGGCGGCAAGCGGCAAGCGGTTCGATGGGCGGTGCAGCCCGAGTTGCCCTATGCGCCGGTCGGCGACGCAGAGCGTGGCAAGGCATCGTTCCTGGCGGCCGATCTCACGCAGAAGCTCGACGCCGGCCCACTGCGCTGGCGCCTGATGCTGACGCTTGGCGCGCCTGGCGACCCCACCGACGATGCCACGCAGGCGTGGCCCGACGACCGCAAGCAGGTCGATGCGGGCACGCTTGTGATCGAACGCGCCAGCTCGCAGGATGACGGCGCTTGCCGCGATGTAAATTTCGATCCGACGGTGTTGCCATCGGGCATTGCCACGTCGGGCGATCCCCTGCTGGCCGCGCGCTCGGCTGCCTATGCGCTGTCCTACCAGCGCCGCACGCGCGAGGTGGCACTCGACGCGCACGAACAGAAAGCCCCCCAATAAAGGAAGCAGGCATGAAGGCTACGCACACACAATTCAGCGGCTTGCAGAAGCTGCTGCACTGGCTGATGGCCGTGCTGATCCTGTCGATGCTGTTCGTCGGCGTGGGGATGGTGTTCACGGTTTCGCGCGCGCATGACACGCTGGTCGATCTGCACCGGCCGCTCGGCATTGCCTTGCTGCTGCTGGTGATCGTCCGGCTCGCGGTGCGACTGCGGCGCGGCGCTCCGCCGCTGCCGGACAGCATGCCGGCCGCGCAGCGCGTTGTCGCCAAGGCATCGCACGTCGTGCTCTATGCGCTGATGCTGGCGATGCCGCTGGTCGGCTGGGGCATGTTGTCGGCCGGCGGTTATCCGGTGACGATGGCGGGCAGTTTTCACTTGCCGCCGATCCTGCCCGCCAACGTGCAGTGGTTCGCGCTGCTGCGCGGGCTGCATACGTGGCTGGGACTGACGCTGTTCGCGGTAGTGCTGCTGCATCTGGCCGCCGCGCTGTTCCATGCGCTGGTGCTGCGTGACGGCGTGTTTGCCGCAATGGCGCCTGGCGGCGGTCATCGCCGGTAGCGGTACGCTACTCGCCGTGCGCGTTGGATTCTCCCCGCTCCACACCATACGAGGTACGGAGCGGGGAGAAGATCCGCGGCATCACACCGCTTTCTCGTCGCCAAACGCGGCGAGTTCCTTGACCAGGCTGCGGGCTGCCAGCTCCACGAGCGCGCGGCCTTTTTCGGGAGTGGCCTGGTTCGGGTCCGAACCCATGCGGCCGTCCGGGAAGCGGGCGCGGAAGTCGAGCGCTTCCCGGATCGGGCCGGACGGTGCAATGCGTGGCGAATAGTCGGCGTGCTTGATCGAATGCTCGTACGCGTACTGCGTGACGGCGATCTCGGACGGCGTGGCATGGGCGCCGTGGCCGGTCGGGAACATTTCTTTCGCCAGGTCGTTCACGCCTTCGAGGTCCCACCAGTTGGTGAGTTTCATCGCAAAGCCCGAGCGGCGTCCCGCAAAGCTCGCTTCCGCGTAAATCTCGGAGAACGCGGCTTCGATCGAGGCAATGTTCCCACCGTGGCCGTTCAGGAACAGGATCTTCTCGAAGCCGTGGCGCGCCATCGAGCGCGTCCAGTCGACGATGGCCGCGATGAACGTCGACGGCCGCAGCGAGATGGTGCCGGCGAACCCCAGGTGATGCTGGGCCATGCCGATATTGAAGGTGGGGGCCACCAGGATGTCGCCCTGCTGTTCCGCATGGCGGCAGATGATTTCCGGGCACATCCAGTCGGTGCCGAGCAGGCCCGTGGGCCCGTGTTGCTCGTTCGAACCGATCGGAATCACGATGGTCCGGCTGCGCTTCAGGAACTGTTCGATTTCAGACCAGGTGGACAGGTACAGCAGCATGATTGACTCCTTGTCTTGCGTGGGGATATCGGGGTTCAGTGGTGTGCGGCGCGGCTCGGGAGTCGCGTCGCCAGGATGATCAGCGCGGCGGCAAGCGGCATGGCGGCCATGACCAGCACGCCCGGATGCAGGCTGCCGGTTGCGGTCTTGGCCCAGCCGATGATGGCCGGACCCCAGAAGCCGCCGGACAGCCCGATCGTGTTGATCAGGGCGATGCCGCCTGCGGCAGCGGGTCCCTTGATGTATTCGGACGGCATGGCCCAGAACACCGTGTAGGTCATCCACAGCGTGGTGGTGCCGAGCGTCAGCAGCACGAGCGTTGCGGTCAGATTGCCATCGGCGAGTGTCGAGCCGGCCAGCAGCGCCGCCCCGGCCAGCGCGGGAATGGCGGCGTGGTAGCGCCGCTCGCGCTTGCGGTCCGACCGGCGGCCCATATAGACCATGCCAATGGCGCCGCCCAGGTAGGGCAGGGCCGTGTACCAGCCCAGTTGCACCATGTCGTTCACGCCCTGGGCCTTGATGAGCGTCGGCAGCCAGAAGCTCAGCGCGTAGATGGCGGCGATCACGCAGAAGTAGGCGATCGCGAGCACGTAGACCTTGGGGTCGCGTGCCACGGCGCCGAACGAGTGCTTGTGCGCGGCGGGCACGGCCAGCTCCTGTTCGAGCAGGCGTTTTTCGTCGGCCGTCAGCCACGCCGCATCGGCGGGACGATCGGGCACGAGCTTCCAGGCCAGCACGCCCAGCAGCAGGCAGGGCAGCCCTTCGACCAGGAACATCCATTGCCAGCCGGCCAGGCCACCGTGGCCCGCCAGCGTCGTCATCAGCCAGGCCGAAGCGGGGCCGCCGATGATGCCGCCGATCGGTCCGGCCAGGAACACGATGGCAATCGCGCGTGCCATCCGCTGCGGGCCGTACCAGCACGACAGGTAGTAGATCATGCCCGGCGCAAAGCCAGCCTCGAACACGCCCAGCAGGAAGCGCATGGCGTAGAACGTCGGCACGTCGCGCACGAACAGCATGCAGGCCGAGGTGATGCCCCACAGCACCAGAATGCGGCTGAAGGTCTTGCGCGCGCCGATGCGCGGCAGCATCAGGTTGCTCGGGATTTCGAACAGCACATAGCCGATGAAGAAGATACCGGCGCCAACGCCGTAGGCCGCGTCGGAAAAGCCGAGGTCGCCCTGCATCTGCAGCTTGGCAAAGCCGACGTTGACGCGGTCAAGGTAGGCGAACAGGTAACAGACCAGCAGAAAGGGCAGCAGCCGCAGGTTGATCTTCTGATACAGCGCGGCGGTGCCATCGACGGCGGCGGGGTTCGACATCACTAACATTTGCCAGTCTCCAGAGCGTTGTGATGGTTATGGGATTGGCTTCGATAGTGGCAGCCGCGTAGACTTGCACCAACAGCAACAAAGTCCACACTTCGTTCTTCCCAGAGCAACGCAAGTCGTTTGCTGGGCTTTTGAGTGTCTTTTGCGTAACAAAAAGGCAGGGATATGCGGGAAATCAATCAGCAGCGGCTGCGCTATTTCCGGGAAGTGCTGGCGCACGGCACGATCCGGGGCGCGGCGGAAAGCCTCAATACGTCGCCATCGGTGATCACGCGCCAGATCCGGCTGCTGGAGGACGAACTCGGCACCACGCTGTTCGAACGGCAGGCCCGTGGCGTGCGGCCCACCGAGGCGGCGGCTCATCTGCTGGAGTTCTGGCGCGGCTACCGCTCGCACCAGGAAAAACTCGAAGACCAGCTCCATGCGCTCAAGGGGCTGCAGCAGGGCATGGTGCAGATCGTGCTGAGCGAGGGTTACGTGGATGCGCTGATCAACGAGGTGGTGGCGCCGTTCTGCGCGCAATACCCGATGGTCGACATCCGCATGGAGATCCTGCCCGTGGACGACGTGCTCAACGAGGTGGCCGAGAGCCGTGCGCATATCGGGCTGGCCTACAACCCGCCGATGCATCCGCGCATCGAGTACCGGGCCAGCTCGGCGCAGCCCATCGTGCTGCTGACGCGCCACGATCATCCGCTGGCGCGCCGTGGCGGCGAGGCGACGATTCACGACGTGATGGACTACCCGCTGGCGCTGATGCCCGAATCCTATGGCATCGGCCATGCGGCCAAGATGCTGGAATTCGCCGAGAACATCCGCATCCGGCCCACGCTGGTCACCAACTCGCTGTCGGCGCTCAAGCAGTTCGTGGCGTACGACAACTTTGTCACGCTGATCGGCCAGTTCGCCGCGTACCGCGAGGTGGCCGCCGGCAGCCTGGCCACGGTTCCGATCGACCATCCGCTGTTCCGTGGCACGCAGGCCAGGCTGCTGGTCAAGGCGGGGCGCCCGTTGCCGGCTGCCGCGCTGGAAGTGCTGGCCTTTATTCAGCATCGCATGGGCATCTTTGCCGATGGCCGGTAATCAGAGCACGTAGCCGCCGTCGATCGTCAGGCTGGTGCCTGTCATGTAGGCCGATGCGGGACTCGCCAGCCACGCGGCCAGGCCGGCGATTTCCTCGGGCTGTCCCACACGGCCGAGCGGAATCCTGGCAATCAGATGTTCGATCATGGCCGACGTCATGTCGGTTTCGGTCGGACCCGGCTGGATGTTATTGACCGTGATACGGCGCGGCGCCAGTTCCAGCGCGACGTTCTTCACCAATGCCGCCACGGCCGCCTTGGTCGTGGCATAGACCGCGCCCCCCACCGAGCCGGTGCGGATGGCGGTGTTGCTGCCGATGGTGATGATGCGGCCGCCGTCGCGCGTCTGCGCGGCAGCCGCCTGGATGGCCACAAACACACCGCGGATATTGACGTTGAGCATCACGTCGAGATCGCTGTCGCTGAACGTATCGATCGTGCCCAGGCGCAGCACGCCAGCGTTCACCACGGTAGCGTCGAGCGTGCCGAAGTGGGTCACGGCCTGCTGCACGGCCGCGCGGATCGCGGCCGGGTCGGCGCTGTCGGCCGCAATCGCCAGTGCCTGGCCGCCGCCAGCCTCGATGGCCGCCACGACTTCGGCGGCCTTGTCGGGCCGTGAGGCATAGGTCAGTGCCACGCGGAAGCCGTCCTGCGCCAGGCGCCGCGCAATGGCGGCACCGATGCCGCGCGATCCACCGAATACCAGGGCAGTCCGGGCTGCCGTTGCCTGATTGTTTGCCATCCTTGCACCCTCTCGAAATTTGTTTTGACGAGACGATAGTGCGATTGGCGCGTATCCGGCTTGTGTGCCGGCAGCAGGGATTTTGTATTCGCATGTAGCGCTGCGGTTGCCAGTCCGCAGCGGTGCGTCAGGTGTCAGGTGTCAGTCGTGCCCGGCGTCGGCGCGTCACCGGCCTGGCGTGCGGCGGACCATCGCGCAATCCACGCATACAGCAGCGGAATGACGAGCGTGCCCAGCACCGTGGCGCCCAGCATGCCGCCCAGCACGCCGGTACCTACCGCGCGTTGCGCGCCGGCACCTGGCCCGGTGCTGATGGCCAGCGGCACCACGCCCAGGATGAACGCCAGCGATGTCATCACCACGGGCCGCAGCCGCTGCCGTGCCGCCTGCGTGGCCGCCTGCACGCGCTCCAGGCCGTCGCGCCGCAATTGCTCCGCATATTCGACGACCAGAATCGCGTTCTTGGCCGCCAGGCCCATGATGACGACCACGCCCACCTTGAAGTACACGTCGTTGGGCAGGTCGCGCAGCCAGACGGCGGCCGCCGCGCCCATCAGCCCGGTGGGGACGATGGCCAGCACCGCCAGCGGCAGCGTCCAGCTTTCATAGAGCGCCACGAGGCACAGGAAGATGAACAGCATCGATAGCGCGAACAGCCACGGCGCCTGCGTGCCGCTTTGCTGCTGTTCGAACGCGCGGCCGTTCCAGCGTACTTCGTAGTCGGGCCCCAGCTCGCGCACCAGTGCTTCGAGCCGGGTCATCGCCGCGCCAGTGCTGATGCCGGGTGCCGTATCGGCATTGACACGCACCGAGGTCAGACCGTTGTAGCGCTCCAGCGTCGATTCGCTGTTGCCCCATTCCAGCGTGGCGAATGCGCCCAGGGACACCATCTGGCCGCTGGCATTGCGCACGTGAACGCGGGCCAGGTGGCTGGCCTGCATGCGATACGGCGCGTCGGCCTGCAGAATCACGCGACGGACGCGGCCTTCGCGCGCCAGTTCGTCGATATAGCGCGAGCCGATGGTGGCCGACAGCGCATGGTGGATCGCCTCGGGGTCCACGCCGAAGCTCTCGGCCTTGCGGTAGTCGATGACCAGGTCCAGTGCGGGCGCGGGCTGGCCCGCCGTGGCGCGCACTTCGGCAAAGAGCGGATCGGCTTTGGCAAGTTCGATCAGCTTGTCGCGCGCGGCGTACAGGTCCTGCCGGCCGCCTTCGCGGCGTGTGACCAGGCGCATGTCCAGTCCGCTGGTGCTGCCAAGCTCGGGCAGGGCGGTGCCGTTGTAGGGGTAGAGCTGGGCTTCACCTTTGCCGGGCCACGCTTCAAGGCCCTTGCTCAGGCGCGCCAGCACCACGTCGGCCGCATTGGCGCGGCCGCGCTGCTTCCAGTCGTCGAGTGACAGGAACACGCTGGCGCGCTGTTCTCCGGAGCCACCGTTGTTCCAGCCCAGCAGCGAGAACGTGGTCTTGATCGGGAATTTCTCCGACGTCATCCACTGTTCCATCTGGGCGATGGTGTCGCGCGTCTGTGCCTGGGTGCTGCCCGGCGGCAGCTCCACGTCGATCACCAGTTCGCCGGTGTCTTCCTCGGGCAGGAAGCCGCCCGGCAATTGCCAGAGCATCAGCATGCAGGCGGCGGTCATGGCAAGGTAGACGGCCAGCCAGCGCAGCCGGCGTTGCTGCAGCCGGTGAATCCAGCCGGCGTAGCGCGTGGTGAATGCGGCAAAGCGAGCTTCGAACCAGGCAAGCGGCCCGCGCGCGGGCGCGGCGCCATGCCGCAGCAGCGTGGCACACATGGCCGGGGCCAGCGTCAGCGCAAAGAACAGCGAGAACGCGATCGAGATCGCCAGCGTCATCGCGAAGTGGCGGTAGATCACACCCACGGCGCTGTCCATGAAGGTCATCGGCACGAACACCGCACACAGCACCAGCGTCACGGCCAGCAGCGCGCCCGACACCTCGCGCATCGAGCGCGACGCGGCGGTAAACGCATCGACCCGTTCCTCGCGCATGATGCGCTCGACGTTTTCCACCACCACGATGGCGTCGTCCACCAGGATGCCGATGGCCAGCACCACGCCGAACAGCGTGATCACGTTCAGCGACAGCCCGAACGCATACAGGCAGGCCACCGTGCCCAGCAGCGACACGGGCACCACGATGCACGGAATCAGCGTGGCGCGCAGGTTGCCCAGGAACAGCCAGAGGATCAGGAACACCAGCACCGTGGCCTCGCCCAGCGTCACCAGCACGCGCGTGATCGAGTTCTTTACGAAGTGCGCGGTGTCGTAGGAAATTTCGTAAGCCACGCCGGCCGGAAAGCCCTTGGCGGCTTCGTCCAGCGCCGCGCGCACCGTGCGCGAGGTGGCCAGCACGTTGGCGCCATCGGCCAGTTTCAGGCCCATCGACGCGGCCTCGCGCCCGTTGAGGGACGAGCTGTAGCGGAAGTCCGCGGCGGCCATTTCCACGCGTGCCACGTCGCGCAGCAGCACGGCGGAACCGTCCTTGCCCGGACGCAGCACGATACGTTCGAACGCTTCGGCATTGGCAAGCGGCGCGGGCGGCCGGACGATGGCCTGAAGCGGCTGGCCCGGCGCGGCTGGCGCGCCGCCGAGCTGGCCCGGCGTGACACTGCCGTTGCGCGCGCGGATAGCGGCTTCCACGTCCGCCGTGGTCAGGCCATAGGCATGGAGCTGGTCCGGATTGAACCAGACGCGCAGCGCGTATTCGGCGCTGTACGGTTCCACCTTGCCGATGCCGGGCAGGCGCCGCAACATCGGTAGCACCGTGCCCGCCGCATAGTCGGCCAGCGCCGTTTCAGACATCGTGCCGGTTTTCGAAATCAGCGACACGTACATGAAAGGGCTGGCACTGGCCTGGTCGACGTAGACGCCGCCACGGCGCACCACCTCGGGCAGCAGCGGCTCGGCCTGTGCCACGCGGTTGCGCACGTTGACCTGCGCCAGTTGCGGATCGGTGCCCTGTTTGAAGCCGATGGTCACGGTGGCCGTGCCCGCTTCGCTATTCGAGTCGATGTAGAGCAGGCCCGGAATGCCGTGCATCTGCTGCTCCAGCACGGCGGTGACACGGTCTTCGACGGTGCGCGCGGTGGCACCCGGATAGTCCGCGTACAGGATCACCATCGGCGGGGCCACGGCCGGATATTGCGCCACCGGGATACGGTTCAGCGCGACCAGGCCCGCGACCGTGGTCAGGATAGCCAGCACCCACGCAAACGCGGGGCGGCGAAGGAAGAAATGCGCCATATGTGACGAACGACTGCTAGACGCCATGCATCGCGCCCGCTCATGCGGCGGCGCGCCGAAGCTCGGCGTGGGGTTGGATCGGTATGCAAGGTCGGCCGCCGCTGGACGTGTGGGATGTCGGGCAGTCCGCAGGCCGGTGAGGCCCTGTGGCACGGTCGGCGCGGCCCGATGGCTCAATCGGGTGGCGCGGCGCGCGCTCGGTCGTAGACGCCCCGGAAAGCGCAAGGCTTGGGAGCGATTGTGGCGGATTATAAACATCGCCCATTGTTGGTGCAATCAAAGGAATTGCGATGTCCGATAGCGTTTCCGAGTTTGCCCCGCGCATTCCCGCATCCTATCGTTACAGGTGCAGACCTCGGCGCAGGACTTCCGTACGGCCGCCCCCCAAGGAGACGTCATGAGCAAGAAGTCAAATATCACGACCTGGATCCTGATCGCGATGATTCTGGGTGCCGTGGTCGGCTACGGATGCAACACGGCGTTTCCCGATCCGAAGGTCGCCAAGGACATCGCGGGGTATATCTCGATCATCACGGACGTGTTCCTGCGGCTGATCAAGATGATCATTGCGCCACTGGTGTTCTCCACGCTGGTGATCGGTATCGCGCACATGGGCGATGCCAGCACGGTGGGGCGCGTGGGCGTCAAGGCGCTGGCGTGGTTCATCACCGCGTCGCTGGTATCGCTGACGCTGGGGTTGATCATGGCCACGCTGCTGCATCCCGGCGTGAACATCGGCCTGCCGCTGCCAGACGTCGGCGCCGCCACCAACCTGAAGACCAACGCATTCACGCTCAAGGACTTCATATCGCACCTGGTACCCAAATCGGTGGCGGAGTCGATGGCCAACAACGAGATTCTGCAGATCGTGGTGTTCTCGATCTTCTTCGGCACGGCCATCGCCACACTGGGCGAGCGCGGTGCCCGCATGGCCGGCGTGATCGAGGATCTGGCGCAGATCATGCTCAAGATCACCGGTGCCGTGATGTGGCTGGCGCCGATCGCGGTGTTCGCGGCGATTGCGTCGACGGTGACCACGCAGGGGCTGGGCATCCTGATCACATTCGCCAAATTCATGGGCAGCTTCTACCTGGCGCTGTTCGTGCTCTGGGGCTTGCTGACACTGGCCGGTTTCGTGTTCCTGGGCCGGCGCGTGTTCGAGTTGATCCGGTTGATCCGGGAGCCGTTCCTGCTGTCGTTTTCCACGGCCAGCTCCGAGGCCGCTTATCCGAAGCTGCTCGATTCGCTCGACCGCTTCGGCGTGAACCGGAAGATCTCAAGTTTCGTGCTGCCGCTCGGGTATTCGTTCAACCTGGACGGCTCGATGATGTACTGCACGTTCGCGGTGCTGTTCATCGCCCAGGCCTACGACATCCACCTGCCAATGGGCACGCAGATCACGATGCTGCTGTTGCTGATGCTGACGTCGAAGGGGATGGCGGGCGTGCCGCGCGCGTCGCTGGTGGTGATCGCGGCCACGCTGAACCAGTTCGGGATTCCCGAGGCGGGCCTGTTGCTGATCATGGGCGTGGACCAGTTCCTCGATATGGGCCGCTCGGCGACCAATGCCGTGGGCAATTCCATCGCCGCCGCCGTGGTGGCCAAGTGGGAAGGGCAACTGGCCACCGGGCCGGTTCCCGAGACCGAGAAAGACATACCGGGCGAGGAGCCTCGCACCGCTGCGGGGGCCTGATGCCATGCGCGGAGCTGCCTTGAGGATCGCCGCCATCGAGCGGATCGCGCTGGTGGCATTTGTGGCGCTCATGACGCTGGTGCTGGCCCATGCCCCGGCGGCGCGCGCGCAATCGCAGGATGCCGTGGTGCTGAGCGGCACGCTGAAAAAGGCCAGGGATACCGGTGTGCTGATCATCGGCTATCGGGAATCGTCGCTGCCGTTTTCGTATCTGAATCAGGCCAAGCGCCCGATCGGGTATTCGATCGATGTCTGCCAGGCCATCGTCGATGCCGCGGCGGCGGAAATCAGCCGCGACCTGACCGTGCAGTGGGTGCCGGTGACCTCCGAAAACCGTTTCGATGCCATCACGTCGGGCAAGGCCGACCTGGAATGCGGATCGACCACGCGCAATGCGGAGCGCATGCGCACCGTGGCGTTTTCACCGGTCATCTTCGTGGCGGGTACCAAGCTGATGGTGCCGCGTAATTCACCGATCAGGACGTTCCGCGATCTCAAGGGCAAGACCGTGGTGGCCACGGCCGGCACCACCAACGCCAGTGCCATCGACGATCTTTCCACGCGGTTCAATCTCAACGTGAAACTGATCCGTGCGCGCGATCACGCCGATGCCTTCGAAGTGCTGCGTCACGGCGGCGCCGATGCGTACGCGGGCGACGACGTGCTGCTCTACGGGTTCCTGGCGCACTACAACGCGGCCAAGCAGTTCATCGTGACCAACGAGTTCCTGTCGTACGACCCCTACGGCATCATGCTGCGCCGTGGCGATCCGCAGTTTGCCGCCGTGGTCGACAAGGCTGTGCGTGGGCTGATTACGTCGGGAGAGCTGGAGCGGCTCTACAAGCAGTGGTTCCTCAACAGGCTGCCAACCGGCGAGCGGCTTGGCATTCCGATGAGCGCGCAGCTCGAAGACATCATCCAGGCGACGCCGCAGCAGCCGGAATAGCCAACGGCGCGGCAGTGCCCGCAGTGTGTGGTGGACAGCCGGATTCGTGAGAATTCGGCGCCAATGCACCTGATTCATGCAAATCCGATAAGTACAGATCCATATTTGTGCGCTGCGATGGTGTAAACTGTACTCTTCCGGCTGTACCTGTTCTGTACGTCCATCGGATCACATTCCGGGCCTAGTCTGCTTCCATCGCAGCGAGCGTCCGGATATCACACGGAAAACCGGGCCGGGCACTCGGGCAATTGTTCTGGAAGTCGCCCCCATGAGTACTCCCACGCCCGAAAAGGGTCATATCGCGCCCTATACGCATCCAGCCGCTGGCTGGGGGGCGCTCAAGCAAGTTGCCATCAACCTGGTGAAGGAAAAGGTTGGCGGCGGCAAATACAAGACGCTGTTCAAGCAGAACCAGCCCGACGGCTTTGACTGTCCGGGCTGCGCCTGGCCGGATCGCCAGCATGCGTCGACGTTCGAGTTTTGCGAGAACGGTGTCAAGGCCGTGGCCGCCGAAGCCACCAGCAAGCGCGTGACCAATGAGTTTTTTGCGCAGTACACGGTCACCGAACTGATGCAGCAGTCGGACTACGAGCTTGAGCAGCATGGACGGCTGACCCATCCGGTCCGATATGACGCCGCCACGGACAAGTACGTGCCGCTGGAGTGGGATGCGGCGTTCCGTATGATCGCCGATCACCTGGGCCGCCTGGACAACCCCGATGCGGCCACGTTCTACACGTCGGGCCGCGCCAGCAACGAAGCCGCGTTCCTGTTCCAGTTGTTCGTGCGCATGTACGGCACGAACAACTTCCCCGACTGTTCGAACATGTGCCACGAGGCCACCAGCCGTGGCCTGCCGGTGACGGTGGGCGTGGGCAAGGCCACGGTGCTGCTCGACGACTTCCAGCTGGCCGACACCATCATGGTGTGGGGCCAGAATCCGGCGACCAACCATCCGCGCATGCTCAACGAACTGCGCGATGCCTCGAAGCGCGGCGCGAAGATCATTTCGATCAACCCGCTCAAGGAGCGCGGCCTGGAGCGCTTTGTCAGCCCGCAACACGTTACCGAGATGCTGGGCGGCGGCGGCACCCAGATCGCGTCGATGTTCGTGCGGCCAAAGCTGGCCGGCGACTTCGCGCTGCTGAAGGGTATCGGCAAGCGCGTGATCGAACTCGATGACGAAGCGGTGGCCACGGGCGGCAAGCGTGTGGTCGACGTCGATTTCATCAACGAACATACGGCCGATTTCGAGGCATTCGCCGCCGACCTGCGCGCCGAAAGCTGGGCCGACATCGTGGCCGAATCGGGCGTGACGCGCGAGGATATCGATGCCCTGGCCGACGTCTATGCGACGAGCGAACGCACCATCATGTGCTGGGGCATGGGCCTGACGCAGCACAAGGAGTCGGTGCGCACGATCCAGCTGCTGTCCAACGTGATGATGATGCGCGGCAATATCGGCCGGCCCGGCGCGGGCCTGATGCCGGTGCGCGGCCACTCGAACGTGCAGGGCGACCGCACGATGGGTATCGAGGAACAGCCGGACGACGCATTCCTGGACCGCCTGGGCGCGACGTTCGGCTTCGAGCCGCCGCGCCATCATGGCCAGGACGTGGTGGCCGCCATCAATGCGATGCTGGAAGGCAAGGTCAAGGTGTTCGTGGGCCTGGGCGGCAATTTCTCGATTGCCACGCCCGACACGCCGCGCACCTGGCAAGCCCTGCGCCAGTGCGACCTGACCGTCAATATCGCCACCAAGCTGAACCGCAGCCATCTGGTGATCGGCCGCGATGCGCTGCTGCTGCCGACGCTGGGCCGTACCGAGGTGGACGAGCAGAACGGCGTGCCGCAAGGCGTGACCGTCGAAGACTCGGTCTGCATGGTCCATATCTCGTACGGCATGAACAAGCCGGCGTCGCCGCACCTGATGTCGGAAACGATGATCGTCGCGCGCATGGCCGATGCGGCGCTGGGTTCGAACAAGGTGGACTGGATCTGGTTCGCCCAGGACTACGCGCGCATCCGCGACGCCATCGAAAAAGTCATCCCCGGCTTTGAGCGCTACAACGAGCGCGTGGCCAGGCCGGGCGGCTTCCATCTGACCCCGGCCTCGCGTAACCGCGTATGGCGTACGGCGTCGGGCAAGGCGCAATTCCTGGTCCATGCTATCGACCTCGATACGCCGATCAAACGCGCCCGCGACAAGTATGGCGACGACCTGCTGGTCATGATGACCACGCGCTCGCATGACCAGTACAACACCACGATCTATGGCCTGGATGACCGCTACCGTGGTGTGTTCGGCCTGCGCCGCGTGGTGTTCATCAACCGGGCGGATCGTGAGCGCCTGGGGTTTGCAGAGGGCGAACGCGTAAATATCACGAGCGTCTGGGAAGACGACGTGACGCGCCATGTGCAAGACTTCCTGCTCGTCGACTACGACATTCCCGCCGGTTGCCTGGGTGCCTACTATCCGGAAACCAATCCGCTGGTACCGCTGGAGAGCATTGGCGACCGGTCCGGCACGCCGACGTCGAAGTCGATACCGGTGCTGCTGCAACGCGCCGGGTAACGCCGAAGTCCACCGCAGGGGGTAGTACATGGCAGATCGCGGCTACATCACACGCGAGATTCGACGCCATCAGGGCGATGCCGTCGCGCTGGAAATCGACAACGTTGCCGAGGAGGTGCCGGTGGCGCTGGTCTACAACGGCATCTCGCATGCCGTGATGATGGCCACGCCGCTGGACCTGGAAGCCTTTGCGGTCGGATTCTCGCTGACCGAGGGCATCGTCGACACCGTAAGGGAAATCTACGATGTCGAAGTGGAGCCGGGCTGCGACGGCATCGAGGTGCGCCTGGAGATCAGCCAGCGCGCTTTCATGGCCATGAAGGATCGCCGCCGCACGCTGGCCGGCCGTACCGGCTGCGGCGTGTGCGGCATCGAAAGCCTGGCATTGCTGGATCTGATACCCGAACCGCTGGCGGCACGCGGCATCGCGCCCACCGCGACGATGGTCCGCCAGGCCGCCGATGCGCTGCGTGCCCGGCAGCAATTGATGGCTGCCACCGGCGGGGTTCATGCCGCGGCGTGGTGCGGTCCGGACGGGCGGCTGCAGGCGGTGTTCGAAGATGTGGGGCGCCACAATGCGCTCGACAAGCTGATCGGCCACCTGGCCCGTGCGCGAGAATCGCTTGGCGACGGGTTCGTGTTCCTGTCCAGCCGGGCCAGCTACGAACTCGTGCGCAAGGCCGCCCGGATGCAGATTCCGATGCTGGCAACGATTTCGGCGCCCACCTCGCTGGCCATCCGCATTGCGGAGCAGGCCGGCGTGCGGCTGCTGAGCTTTTGCCGCCAGGATGGCTTCGTCGAATACACTTCGCCTGAAACCGTATTAGCATCGGAACCGCTGGTGGCCGCAGGCTGACGCCTGGGTTGTCCGGCGCATCCCCCGGATAACCCATAAAAAGGCGACAGACCCGTTGGCAACCCTGTACGAAAAGCTCGCGGCCGATATCGAGGCACTGGTGCAGCAGGGCGTGCTGCTGCCCGGCGAGAAAATTCCCTCGGTGCGCCAGGCCGCCCAGCACCATCGTCTTAGCATCACCACGGTGATCCGGGCCTATCTGCTGCTGGAGTCGCGCGGCATTCTGGAAAGCCGGCCGCAGTCGGGCTATTTCGTCCGCGCGCGGCCCGGCGAGCCGGCCATCGACCTGCAGCCGACCCGTCCGGCGATGCGCCCCTCGGCCGTCGACGTCAGCGCGCTGGTCTTGTCCACGCTGCGCTCGATCCGCGCCGACGATGCGGTGCCGCTCGGTTCGCCATACCCGGACCCGAAGCTGTACCCGTGGCAGCGCATCATCCAGTACGCCAATACCATCGGCAAGCGCTATGACAGCTGGAGCGTGCTCGACGACCTGCCGCCCGGGTCGCCGGAGCTGATCCGGCAGATCACGCGCCGCTACCTGGAAAACGGCTACACCGTCGATCCCAACGAAGTCATCGTCACGATCGGCGCCACCGAAGCCATCAACCTGTGCCTGCAGGCCGTGGCAAAGCCCGGCGACACCATCGCCGTGGAATCGCCGACGTACTACGCGATGCTGCACGCCATCGAGCGGCTGGGCATGCGCGCCGTGGAAGTGGCGACCGACCCTGTGGAGGGCATCGACGTGCAGGCGCTGGCCAGGCTGCTCGACGAGCGGCCCGTGGCGGCCTGCATGGTCATGCCGAACTTCCAGAATCCGCTGGGCTTTCAGATGTCGGACGAACGCAAACAGGCGCTGGTGACGCTGCTGACCGAGCGCGACATCCCGGTCATCGAAAACGACGTCTACGGTGAGCTGTACTACGGCGATGTCCATCCGACGTCACTGAAGTCGTACGACACGGCCGGCATCGTGCTGCATTGCTCGTCGTTCTCCAAGACGCTGACCAATGCCTACCGCATCGGCTGGGCGCTGCCCGGACGCTACAAGGAGCAGGTGGAGCGGCTCAAGTTTCTGAACACGCTGACCACGTCGACGATTCCGCAGCTAGCCATCGCCGAGTTCCTGCGCCGCGATGGCTACGACTATCACCTGCGCCGCGTGCGCAAGACCTTTGCGCAGCAGGCCAATATCATGGCGGCGGCGGTGCGGCGCTTCTTTCCGGCCGGCACGCGCGTCTCGCGCCCGGCGGGCGGCTACGTGCTGTGGGTGGAATTGCCCGAGGAAGTGGACGCGATGGCGCTGTATCACGCGGCGCTGGAGCGGCGCATCACGGTGGCGCCCGGCCATATCTTTTCGCCGGTGCCTACCTATACGAACTGCATCCGGCTCAATTACAGCGGCCCGTGGTCGGAAGACATGGAAGCCGCGGTGATCACGCTGGGCAGGCTCGTGGCGACATTACAAGAACGGGAGACGACATGACCGATGATGTGGCTGACGAAACGCCCGGCGACGGCGGCGAGGACGATGGTCTGGACCCCGTGGTGGGCGCCATCCTGCGGACGTTGTGGGACCACCGCCAGGCCGGCACGGAGAAGGACCTGTCCCTGGCGCGGCTGAGCAAACGCGCCAGCGTGCAGATGAGCGTGCTGCGGCGCGTGCTGACCCAGCTCGGCGAGGCCGATCTCGTCGACACGGTCATGGAAGAAGACGGGCGCGGCACGGCGCGCCTGACGGAAGAGGGCGAGACGCTGTGCGGGCAGCTATTCCGTGAAGATTCGGGCGGGAACGAGGGCGGGGGCGACGCGCCGACGGTGCATTGATCGCGCCGGCCGTCACGGACCATCGGTTCGCGGTCAGACCACCTTGCCCGGGTTCATCAGGCCCTGCGGGTCCAGCGCGTGCTTGATGGCGCGCATCATGGCCAGTTCCACTTCGCTCTTGTAGCGGCGGTTTTCCTCGACCTTGAGCTGGCCCAGCCCGTGTTCGGCCGAGATGGACCCGTTGTGCGCCTGTACGCTGTTATGGACGATCAGGTTGATGGCGTCCTGGTGCTTCAGGAACTGGTCGTTATCCACGCCGACAGGCGGCGACACGTTGTAATGCAGGTTGCCGTCGCCGAGATGGCCGAACGTGACCATGCGCGCGCCGGGGAAGGCATCCTGCAGCAGCGTGTCGGTGGTTTCGATGAAATCAGCCACGCGCGAAATCGGTACCGCGATGTCGTGCTTGATGTTCTTGCCTTCTTCCACCTGAGCCATCGGGATATGTTCGCGCAGATTCCAGAAGTCGCGCGATTGCTGTACCGATTCGGCGACCACGGCATCGACGACCACGCCGGCTTCAAACGCGGCCTCCATCATCTTCTCGAAGATGCCGCGCGCGTGCTGCTCGCCTTCGCTATCGGAAAGCTCCAGCAGCACCAGTTGCGGATGGTGCTCGGTGAACGGATAGCGCAGCTGCGGGAAGTGCTTGGTCACCAGCGTCATGCACATCGCCGACATCAGCTCGAAACCGGTGAGCATGGCGCTGGCGTGGGACTGCGCGATGGCCAGCAGCGCCAGCGCGGCGCGCGGACTTTGCACGGCGGCCAGTGCCGTCACGCGCGCACGCGGCGCCGGGAACAGCTTCATGACGGCTGCCGTGATGATGCCGAGCGTACCTTCCGCCCCGATGAAGAGGTCACGCAGGTCGTAGCCGGTGTTGTCCTTGCGCAGCCCGCGCAGGCCGTCCCAGACTTCGCCCCTGGCGTTCACCACTTCCAGGCCCAGGCACAGTTCGCGCGTATTGCCGTAACGCAGCACGGCGGTGCCACCGGCGTTGGTCGAGAGGTTGCCGCCGATCGTGCAGCTGCCCTCGGCCGCAAGGGACAGCGGGAACAGTCGGCCATGTTCGTTGGCGACGTCCTGCAACTGCTGCAGGATCACGCCCGCCTCGACCGTGATGGTGTTGTTGAGCGGGTCCACCTGACGGATGCGGTTCATGCGCTGCAGCGACAGCACCACCACGCCGCGCGCGGCAGCGTCGCCCGCGTGGGGCGTGGCGCCGCCGCACAGGCCGGTGTTGCCGCCCTGCGGCACCACGGCAAGCTTGTGTGCGTGACACGCATGCATGACCGCGGCCACTTCCTCGGTCGAGCCGGGCCGCAGTACCGCCAGCGCGTCACCGGTGTAGCGCTGACGCCAGTCGGTCAGATAGGGCGCCTTGTCGGCCGGTTCGGTCAGCACGTTGTGCGAACCAATGGCGGCACGGCAGAGATCGAGGAACGAGTCGGAATGCGCGGCGGTCATGACGGTCAGGAAGGTTGGGACGATTTGGCGATCGCCTTGGCGCGGCGCTTGTAGGGCCGCAGATAGAGGATCGTGGCGACGAAGAACAGCAGCGTCAGCGCAACTTCTCCCCACGCCAGCCAGGACGACGGCGCGCGGTCGCTGGTCGCGCGCACGATGCCCTCGGTGAAGTAGAGCAGGATCAGCATCGACGACCATTGCATGGTGTAGCGATTGCGCTTCCAAACGCCGCGCAACACCGGCAACAGCAATACGAACTTCAAGACCAGCCACGATCCGCCAGGGCGCAGCGGCGCCAGGAACCATTCCCACGCGATGCATAGCGCGATCAGTGCCAGCAGGCTGGCCAGGCTCAGGCGCCAGAGCGCCGGGCTATGCAGCGTCACGTCGTCGGCAGGCTTCATCATGCGGCGAGCTTCAGTGCCGTCAGCGCAAGGCGGCGGCCCATCGCCGTGGCCAGCGCGGCTTCCTGGTCGGTGACCGGACCGTGGTTGTCCACGTGCGCGTGGTGGCTTGGGCCGTACGGCGTGCCGCCAGCGGTGGTCGTCATCAGGCCGGCTTCGGAATAGGGCAGTCCCACGATCAGCATGCCGTGGTGCAGCAGCGGCAGCATCATCGAGAGCAGCGTGGTTTCCTGGCCGCCGTGCAGGCTGCCCGTCGACGTGAACACGCATGCGGGCTTGCCGGTCAGCGCGCCGGACAGCCACTGGGCGACGGTGCCATCGAGGAAGTACTTCATCGGCGCGGCCATATTGCCGAAGCGGGTGGGGCTGCCCAGGGCGAGCCCGGCACATTCCTCAAGGTCGCGTAACTCGGCGTAGGGGGCGCCCTCGGGCGGGATGTCGGACGCGGTGGCCTCGCATACCGTGGACACCGGCGGCACGGTACGCAGGCGGGCCTGCGCGCCAGGGACGCTTTCGATGCCGGTGGCGATCAGTTCGGCGAGTCTGCGGGTGGCGCCGTGGCGGCTGTAGTAAAGGACGAGGATGTCGGTCATGGATGGGCTGGCGCGGTCGGCGGATGGTCCCGAAAAGAGCGCCGCAAAACGATCCGCGTATTATAGTTGGGGCGCCGCCCGAAGTGCCGCGCCGCCAGCCTCTCGGCTGCATTCATCGAATTCGAAGGAGAAAGCCCCCGCATGTCCGCTGTCCGCATTGCCCGCCTGCGCAGGGAATGGAATCTGCAAAAGGTGCGCGCACTGGCCCGCTACGCACTGCGTCGCGCTGGAGAAAACCGCCTGCCCCAGGTGGCCGCCAGCCTGACCTTCACGACGTTCCTGTCCGTGGTGCCCGTGCTGACTGTGGCCTTCGCGCTGCTGGCGGCATTTCCGGTGTTCCGCGAATTCCGCGGCCAGATCGAGGGTTTCCTGTTCCAGAACCTGATCCCGGGCGGCAACATCAGCGATTCCGTTTCGCGCTACCTCGGCCAGTTTTCGAAGAGCGCCCGCGGACTGACCGCGTTGGGCCTGGGCGGTCTGATGGTGACATCGGTGCTGACGATGCTGACCGTGGAAGACGCGCTCAACGCGATCTGGCGCGTCAAGCGGCGGCGCCCGTTCGCGCAGCGGGTGCTCGTGTTCTGGGCGGTGTTGACGCTGGGGCCGGTGCTGATCGGCGGCAGTCTTTCGGTGAGTTCGTATCTGATCTCGATTTCGATGGGCTACGTCGGCAACCTGCCGTTCGGGCTTGGGCTGCTGGTCAGCCTGATTCCGGTCGCGTTGACCGCGCTGGCCTTCGCCTTCCTGTACATGGCCGTGCCCTATGCGTACGTGGATTGGCGCGACGCGATTTTCGCGGGCATCGTGGCCGCCGTGGCGTTCGAAGTGGCCAAGCGCGCGTTCGGTTATTTCATTACCCATATCCCAACGTACACGGCGGTCTATGGCACCTTCGCGGTGTTGCCGCTGTTCCTGCTCTGGATGTACGTGAGCTGGCTGGTGACGCTGCTGGGGGCGACGATCGCGGCCAACCTGCCAGTGATCCGCGAAGGGCACTGGCGCCGCCGCACGTTCGCGGGCAGCGAGTTTTTCGACGCCCTCGGTGTGCTTTACGTGCTCTATCGCGCGCGCGACGAAGTGCCGCGCAGCATGGGCGAGCTGGACATCGGACGCAGGCTGCGGGTGGAGGCCGACTATCTGGCCGGCCTGCTGGCAAAGCTCAAGGCTATGCATCTGGTGGGCAAGCTGCAGCAGGATAGCGGGCAGGCGCACTGGGCATTGCTGTGCGATCCGTCGCAGGTCACGCTTCGCATGTTGCATGACCGGCTGGTGCTGAACCTGGCACGCCTGCCGCGCACGGCGCTGGCGCAGCAGATGCGGGGCGTGGAGGTGTTGCGCGGCATCCTCGATAATCCGCAGCTCGATCAGCCGCTGGAGGCGGTGTTCAGGCAGCAACCGGGCGAGGCCGGAGATTTTGCGCTCCCCTCCGCCATGAAGTGGGAAAGGGGAGAGGGCGCTGAGGCCCGCCGCGCGACCATCGCGTCCTGATTCGGCAGCAGGACGTCAGTAAGACGTCAGAACGGGATCTTGCCGCGCAGGATGTCCGCGTACATCACCCAGTCCCCCATCAGGCTATAGAACGGGTGCCGGAACGTGGCCGGGCGGTTTTTCTCGAAGCCAAAATGCCCGACCCAGGCAAACGCATAGCCTGATACCACCGCGCCCAGCAACCACCAGGCGTTGCCGGTGACCAGCAGGGCTACCAGGCATAGCAGGGCCAGCGTGGACCCGGCGAAATGCAGCCGCCGGCAGGCGCGGTTGCGGTGCTCGTTCAGATAGAACGGATAGAAATCGGCAAAACTGGCGAATTCCTTCGCGTGGGCCTGGGCCATCGCAGTCTCCTGATTCGTTGTCTTTCTAAAGCGTGGATCTGGCAAAAGCGGCCAGTGCGTCGAGCACTTCGTCGGGCTTTTCGCCCATCAGCGCGTGGCCGGCCGGCACCGTGACGATCCTGGCCTTCGGCATCCTGGCTGCCAGCGCCTGCGCGGCCTTGGGCGAGGTCATCATGTCCTTGGTGCCGACCACGAACAGCGCCGGGCAGGCGATGGCCGCGGCCGCTTCATCGCCGTGCGCGTAGGCATTGCAGGCCGAGAAATCGTTGTGGAACACATGCGCACCGGGGTTGCGCGCACTGACGCGTTCCATCAGGCGTTGACTGCCGCCGTGCATCCATGCGCCGGGACCGGGCGACGATGGCTTGCTGGCCAGGCTGGAAATCGACCACTGGTTGACCATCGCGATGGCTTCCGGCTCGCGGTTCAGCGCTGCATCGAGCAGCGCCTCGGATACCTTCATCGGATAGGCCGTGGCCAGCAGGCCGATGCCGCGCACGGCCGCCGGATGCCGCGCCGCGCATTCGAGCGCGATCAGCGACCCCATGCTGTGGCCGAACACCAGGGCTGGCCCCGTGACCCCGGCCGCCGTGGCAAGCCCCATGACCCAGTCAGCCATCTCTTCGACGGTCTGGAGCGGCGCGCCCTCGCTGCGGTTGTGGCCCGGCAGGTCCACGGCCAGCACCGAAAACCCATGATTGGCGAACCAGCGTGTCTGCAGCGCCCAGACGCTGTGGTCGTTCTGCGCGCCATGAACGAAGATGGCACAGGGCAGGGCCGGGTTGAATGCCTTGCCGCCTGTGTAGGCGTAGGCCTTGCGGCCGGAAACGGTCAGCTCCATTACGGCTTGCCTCCCTTCGCGCTCATCGCTTTTTCCGCCGCCTTGAGGCCACGCTTCAGATCCTCGATCAGGTCGTCGGGGTCTTCCAGTCCGACCGACAGCCGGATCGTGCCTTCGCTGATGCCGGCGGCCTTCAGCGCTGCCGCGTCCATGCGGAAGTGCGTGGTCGATGCCGGATGGATGACCAGCGAGCGTGCGTCGCCCACATTGGCCAGGTGCGAGAACAGGGAAAGGCTTTCGATAAAACGCTGCCCGGCCTGGCGGTCGGCCTTCAGGTTGAAGCTGAACACGGCGCCGCAGCCGCGCGGCAGCAGGCGCTTTGCCAGCTCGTAGTCGGGGTGCGATTCGAGTTCGGGGTAGGCCACGGACTCCACCATCGGATGCGCGGCCAGGCATTGCACCACGCGGCGCGTGTTGTCGACGTGGCGCGCCATGCGCAGCGGCAGTGTCTCGATGCCCTGCAGCAGTTGCCAGGCAGCCATCGGATTCATGCAGGCGCCAAAGTCGCGCAGGCCCTCGCGGCGCGCGCGCAGCAGGAAGGGCGCCACGGTGCTTTCCTCGGTGAACACCATGTTGTGGAAGCCTTCGTACGGCTCCGACAGTTCGGGAAAGCGGCCGGAAGCCTCGAAGTCGAACGTGCCGCCTTCCACGAGCACGCCACCGATGGTGGTGCCGTGGCCGCCCAGGAATTTGGTGGCCGAGTGGTAGAGCAGGCCGGCGCCGAGGTCGAACGGGCGCAGCAGGTACGGCGTGGTGAACGTGGAATCCACCAGCAGCGGAATGCGGTGCTCCTGGCCGATCTGGGCGACCGTTTCGATATCGAGCACGTCCAGTCCGGGGTTGCCGAGCGTCTCGCCGAACAGGAGTTTGGTCTCGGGGCGGATGGCCGCGCGCCACGCATCGATGTCACGCGGATTGACGAAGGTGGTCTCGATGCCGAACCGGCGCAGCGTGTAGTGCAGCAGGTTGTGCGAGCCGCCATAGAGCGCCGTGGATGCCACGATATGGGAGCCGGCCCCCATCAGCGTGGCCACGGCCAGGTGCAGCGCGGCCTGGCCTGAGGCCGTGCCGATGGCCCCCGCGCCGTTTTCCAGTGCGGCCACGCGTTCCTCGAACACGGCCACCGTGGGATTGCTGATGCGCGAGTAGACGTGGCCGGCGCGTTCCATGTTGAACAGCGACGCGGCGTGCTCGCTGTCCCGGAATACGAAAGAGGTGGTCAGGTGGATCGGTGTGGCGCGGGCCCCGGTGGTGGGGTCCGGCGCGGCGCCGGCGTGCAGGGCCAGCGTGTCGAAACGGCTGCCAGACGATGTGGACATGGCGGGAAGGGCCCGGTCGGCCGGGCCGTGTGTGGTTGTCTCCGTCCGGCATCCTAGCACCATGCGCCACACCGGGGACACCGGGAGTTTCCCGCCGCGCGCCCGCCTGGCAGGCCGGCTGGAGGCCGCCCTCGCTTTACTTGAGACGGCGGTTTGGGCTAGCATCGGCCATCGAACCTGAGCCACAGACCCTGCACTACGAGGCAGCCCCGGAGACACCATCATGAAAGTCAGCGACATCCTGCAGATCAAGGGCAACACGCTCTATACCGTCACGCCGGATACTCCGCTGCAGCAGGCGATCGAAACGATGGCCGCGCACGACATCGGCTCGCTCGTAGTCATGGAATACGGCGATCTGGTTGGCATGCTGACCTTCCGCGAAGTCATCGAGATCCTGGCCGCCAACCAGGGCACGCTGGGGCCGAACGGCATCCGCCGGGTCATGGACGACGCGCCGCTGACCTGCACCCCCGAGACCGATGTCAACGAGGTGCGCCGCATGATGCTGGAGCGCCACACGCGCTATCTGCCGGTGCTGGAAAGCCGTACGCTGATGGGAGTGATCTCGTTCTACGACGTGGCCAAGGCCGTGGTGGAAGAACAGAGCTTCGAGAACAAGATGCTCAAGGCGTACATCCGCGACTGGCCCGAAGAGAAGGGACAACCGGAACAACCGGAACAGTCGGAACAGCCGGCTCGCTGAGCCGGGGTAGCTGTCAATCCGGGCCGGCCAACCCTCCTTTTTTTTGGTTCTTCGGAGAATTCCGGGGACTGAATTGCCACATTCCGTATCCTAATGGCCGTTAAGACGGCTGTTGAGGAACGGGATGCTGGATCGGAAGACGCTGCAGGCCTTGGGCTGCTGGGATGGCTACAGGCTGGATCGGGTGGTATGGCCTGAAGGGGAGAGCCGTACGCTGGCGCTGTACTTGAAGCCAGTCAGCAAGGTCATGTACTGCGAGGAATGCGGATCGAAGTGCCGGCAGGTCCATGAAACGGTGGTGCGGCGCGTGCGCGATCTTCCGCTGTTCGAGTACCGGGTGGTGCTGCATGTCCCCCGCAGGCGCGTCTGGTGCGATCAATGCGGGGGGCCGCGACTCGAGCGGCTCGAATGGCTTGGGCGCTACCAGCGTGTCACAGCCAGGCTGGCGCAGGCCTGCGGGCAGTTGCTGCGTCACTGCACGGTGCAGGCCGTGGCGGCTTTCTATGACCTGGGCTGGCATACCGTCAAGACGATCGACAAGGCGCGCCTGCGCGAGGCAGTCGTCGAGCCGGACTGGTCCAGCATCCGCTACCTGGCCATGGACGAATTCGCGCTGCACAAGGGCCATCGCTATGCGACGGTGGTGGTCGATCCGATTGGGCGGCAAGTGCTCTGGATCGGTCAGGGCCGCTCGCGCGAGACGGCGCGCGCCTTCTTTGCGCAACTCCCGGCAGGCGCGGCAGAGCGCATCGAGGCCGTTGCCATCGACATGACGACCGCCTATGAACTGGAGATCCGCGAGCATTGCCCGCAGGCTGAGGTGGTCTTCGACCTCTTCCACGTCGTGGCCAAGTACGGGCGCGAGGTGATCGACCGGGTCCGTGTAGATCAGGCCAACCGCCTGCGGCACGACCGTCCGGCCAGACGGGTACTCAAGTCCACGCGCTGGCTACTGCTGCGCAACAAGGAGAACCTGAGCGACCCTCAAGCCGTGCATCTGAACGAGGTGCTGCAGGCCAATCAGCCGTTGCTGACGGTCTACATCCTGAGAGACGAGCTCAAGCGGCTGTGGTTCTACCGCCGCCCGGGATGGGCGCAAAAGGCGTGGGAGCATTGGTGTGAACAGGCAAGCCAGAGCCGGATTCCGGCTCTCGAACTGTTCGCCCAGCGCCTGAAAGCCTATTGGCACGGCATCATCGCCCGATGCCGGCACCCGCTGAACACGAGCGTCGTAGAGGGCATCAACAACACCATCAAGGTCATCAAGCGTAGGGCCTACGGCTACCGCGACGAGGAATACTTCTTCCTGAAGATCAAGGCTGCCTTCCCCGGAATTCCTCGTTGAACC
>NZ_JBYOJV010000012.1:0-209787 GCF_057798835.1 Cupriavidus sp. 291-E7 | reverse complement strand
GGTATTCCCCCCATTTCTAGCGGTCGCTGGAAGTAGAGGCTAGGCCATGATGGCCGATCGTTGTTTCGGGGTAATGCCACCGAGCGCCATATTGGGGCGTTCGTGATTGTAAGACCATAGCCATTTTGTCGCGTAGTCCTGGACTTCGGCGACGGTCTCGAACAGGTAATGCGCCAGCCAGTCATACCGCACAGTCCGGTTGTACCGCTCGATATAGGCGTTCTGTTGAGGCTTGCCTGGCTGGATGAACTGCAACCTGATTCCCCGCTTGCGGGCCCAGTTCTTCAATGCTTCGCTGACATACTCCGGGCCGTTGTCACACCGAATCGCCTGCGGCGGCCCTCGCCACTCGATGACCTGATCCAGAGCGCGGATCACTCGCGGTGATGGCAGCGAGAAGTCCACGTCGATGCACAGGCCTTCCCGGTTGAAGTCGTCGATGACATTGAACAGCCGAATGCTGCGGCCGTCGGCCAACTGGTCGTGCATGAAGTCCATCGACCAGCTTTCATTCAACGTCAATGGCACCGCCAACGGTTCGGGCTGCTCACGCACCAGCCGCTTGCGGGGCTTGATGCGCAGGTTCAACTCCAACTGCCGGTAGATACGATAGACGCGTTTGTGATTCCAGCCAAAGCCTTTGACGTTGCGCAGGTACAGGAAGCACAGACCGAACCCCCAGTTGCGCTGGTTGTGGGTCAGCTTGACCAGCCAATCGGCGATGACGTCATTCTCCGTCGAGCTCTTGGCCTGATACCGATAGCACGTCTCGCTCACGCCAAAGGCAGCGCAGGCCGTCTTGACCGTCAGGGCGCGTTCTCGCACGGCACGCATGGCCATCTCACGTCGGTGAGATGGCCTTACCACTTTTTTTCGATGGCTTCCTTCAGGACATCGGCCTTCAGGCGTTCCTCGGCATACATCTTCTTGAGGCGGGCGTTCTCGGCTTCCAATTCCTTCATCCGTGTCATCAGCGCCGCATCCATGCCGCCATATTTGGCCCGCCATTTGTAAAAGCTAGCGTTGCTCATGCCGTGCTCCCGGCATAGCTCCGGAACCGGTGTGCCGGCTTCGGCCTGCTTCAAGATGGCGATGATCTGGCTGTCCGTGAATCGGGAGGTCTTCATGCAAATTTCCTAAGGTACCGCTGATAGAAAATTCTACTTCCCGCGACGCTTACTTTACGGGGGGAATACCCGTTGGCGCAGCACGACCTCACCGTATGCGTTCTCCTGGATCAGCTTTACTACGGGCTCGGATTCCAGTTCCAGCGTGCGCGCTACGGCGTTCTGCTGGTGAGTGGGGAAGTAGCTCACATAGCGCGCTTTCCGCTCGTCGACGATGGCCTCAAAGTCGATAGGTTCGACCACGAGCGGAGGGGGGGGCGGGACAAATCGATCGGGGTGGTCATTGCCGGGGTTCCTGCAGTGGGATGGAGAACCTGTCGGGTCCGCTGGCGCGCGCCCCATCGACCCGGTCGGCATCGATCTCGACGGTCATCCTGCCTTTGGCATCGATACCAAACGAGGCGGCATGGACCCGCACCCGGGGTTCCCACCGGACGACGGCGGCCACGGACGCCGACATGACGCGCAGCCGCGTGATGGGGTTCAGCGGCTGGTCAATGAGCATGGGTACTTCAGAACCATAGCGGCGGCGCATCACGCGCGAGCCAATAGGCGTGGTCAGGATGTCGCGGATCGATTGAAGGATGTGCGCGAAGCCGGTGATGGCGCGGCCGGTGAGGCTGTTCAGGCCGAGGTAGGTCATTTCGGGCCGTCCGTCGAATCGCCGCCACGCCGCACGCCGCCGTGTTGGTGGGTGTCGAGCACCACGTCGTTGGAGGACAGCTTGCCGCCCCGGTGGACGAAGTCGCCTGAGATGGTGTTGCCGTGATCGCCACCCCGGCCGGCGATGCCGTTCTGGTAAGAGAACAGCCCCCTCACGGTAACGTCGCCGTCGAATGTGGTGTCGGGACACTTGACCAGCACGCTGGTCGCGGCTTCGACGATGACCTTCCGGATGCCTGTGATCGATAGGGTGCCGTTGGCGTGGTTGTAGATCGTCGTGGCGCCGTCCGGGTACTGCGTTACCGTTTCGGTCGGGCTATGGCTCGGTGTGTCGATGCCGTCGGACGGGATGCCGCACAGGATCACACCATTGCGCAGTTCACCGCTGGGGCAGAGGAGCAATACCTGCTCGCCGATGCTCGGCGGGCACCAGGTGCGCGTCTGACCGGCGCGGCGCTCGATCCAAGGGAGCCAGTCGGTGGTGATGCCGCCGGTCTTGACGCGGACACGGGGCGGCTTGGCGTGCTGCACGTCGGCGACGGTGCCGAGGCGCAGTAGGTTCTCAAGAAGGCGGAGGAGTTCGGCGGAAGGCATGACCGCCAGCGTGCCTCAGGCGCGCGGGGAGGTCATTTGGTGGCTGTTGTGCGCGTCAGGCGAACAACAAGGGCGTTCTATACGAAGTCAAGTAAGCGCTTTGTTTGTGCTTAGTTTGGAAATGAGGCAGACAGCGGTAATGAAACAAGGCGAATTCAATCGTTAGCTTTGCCGCTCAGGGAGGGGGTACATCTTTCGCGTTGGGGCAACCCAGCTAAGGAGGGGTCATTCTCAGTCGCTCGATGGCCGTAGATTTTCCGTGAAGGAAAAGTTGAGTCGGTGGGTGTGCGAGCGAATATTAGTCGTGAGTTGACCATCGACTTCGCGATATGGGTATTCTAGTTTTTTGCAAACGGTGTGATTCTTCGTGGAATCAGGGCCAAATAAAGAGGTGAAGATAGTATGACAGAAGAGTCTTAAATATCTTTGGGGGTGCACCAAGCTAGGTGTGGATTTGATACGGATGGTAGAACTAATATTTATTATATGGAAAGATTGTCGCTGCTTTTGAAGATTTTTCTGTTGTTAATTGTCGCGGTGGTGGTCGCGACAGTTCTTTATCAAGAATTGCCTTTGTATTTTGAATATTCTTTGTGGGGGCAAGATTCATTTTATTCTGGCATCATCACGAACTTTTATAATAGCGTGATAGATTTCTTTATATTCACCATTATTTTGATGGTGGTATTTAATGGGTATGAGAATAGGGATAAGATTCGGCGCTACAAAGAGAATATTGATGACTGTAGATTTTTCTATTCTGAGGATGCTGCATTTAGAAATGCCGGCAACATCAGAAGGTTGCAGGAAATGAAGGTGTTCTCCTTGGACTTATCTAAGGTGTCGCTTATTAACACTAAGCTAAAGAAAATAGAATTGTCCGATTGTCGAGTGATGGGTTCGGATTTAACGGCCTCAAATTTCGACGGGTCGAGCTTTTCGAAATGCGATTTTAAAGGTGTGCAAGCTCAAAGATCATCATTCAACACAGTTGCAATCAATGATTGTAATTTCAAATATCTTGATTTTTGTGGGGCGCAGATGACGAGTGCAAAAATCAAAAGCTCAAGCTTTAATAAAGCTAAATTGCAGAATGCGCGATTTAGAGCGACCGTCTTCGAAGACTGCGAGTTCTTCGATGCCGTGATGGAGGGTTGTGATTTTGAGCGCGCAGATCTGCGAGGGGCGCGCGGATTGACAGTCGAGCAGCTTTTGGCTTGCGCTAACATCAAATATGCGAAAGTGGATTCACACTTGAAAGCGCAAATAGATGCGATAGACCCAAAGCTGTTGACGAAATGAACAAATAATCTGGGTAAAGCACACTGCCAGCAATGTGCTTTACCCAGAGGGGAATCGAACCCCAAGCACCAAGTAAATTGATACTGAATCAGCCGAAGCTGAAACCGCCCATGCGTCCGAGTGTGAGAGCATTCTAATGGCCGATGAAGCAGTCAGTCAAGGTGCTCCAATTTTCTTTCGGCGTGTCATCTACACAGCCCCCCTGCGCACTCAATCCTCATGGACCTGGCTTCGAGTCGCTGCTCCGCAGGAAGGACTGCATGTTGAGTGTACGGCGCCATACTTACTTGTCGCCGGTCCAGCTTAGCGAGACATCCACCAACCGCCTTACATCCCCCTCCCCAAATCCCAACAACTCCCGCCGCGCATACTCCACCTCCATCCCGCCCCGATTCACCCGATCCCGCAGCCCAAACTGGTGAACCGCCGCTATCCGCCGGACGCCGCCGGCGAACTCCACTACCGCGCTGTCCGGCCCCGCCTGCACCTTCAAGAACCTCGTCGTCCGCAGCTTGGCAAACATCATTCGCCTGACGCGGCCGGCCTTCGCCCGTAGGCGTGGCTTGCGCGGCTCGTAGGCCGTGCCGTCCGGGTTGCGTTGCTCAGCGATGCGGGCGGACTGGCGACGGCGTAGCTCGGTCGCCACGGCGCGCATTAGCTTGCGGCGTTGGCCGGGCTTGAGCTGCTGTAGAAAGCCGCTGGCCCAGGCTGCGAGTTCGTCCAGGTCGGCGGTCACGGAGTGGGAAATTTCCAGCCGGCGGGGTCGTCGTAGGGGTCCGGCGGCTCCGCGGCGTGGTTGATGGCGTAGCGGGTGCCGTCGAACCTGCCTATGGCGTTGATTTAGCAAGAGGAGCGAGTCCCCTCCCGCGCACCAACTAATCTTTTTGTTGAGTAACCGCAACTTCTACACTCCACACCATTCAACGGCACTTAACGCCGTAAAGCCAGACCCAGTAACGGTTGGCGAGTGTTTTCCCTATCTCAGGATCAATGCCTAGATCAGCCGTCGCCAGCCTGCGCAGCGGTTTTGGCTGGCGGGACTGGCGCCGCTTCCGCGACCATCGCGTCGCTCGGATATAGCCGCAGGATGCTGCGCGCCAACTCCGAGTTGCGACATTCCAGCCAATCGTCCCAATCCTCGCGCGGCAAAACCACGATGCCGCGCTTTTCGTCACCTGGTTTGTGAAAACGTCGCATCAGCGGGTGTGCGTCGGCATTGAGCGTTGGCATCGTGAACGACGTAGCGCCGTCTGGCCACTCGCGCCACAGGCCGGCGATGGCAAACGGCTCGCCCCCTGGTAGTCCGATGCGCCAACGCACCGCCTTGCCTGTCTCCCAGTTCGGCTCGAAGAACCCCGTCGCAGGTATCAGGCACAGCTGACCAGCCTTCCAGTACTTGGCGAATGAACTCAGCTTCCCGATGGTCTCCATCCGCGCATTGGCTGTGGGGTAGTACCGCACACCAGGCGGAATCGTCCGCTTTGGAACCATGCTGAATGAGCCGAGAACCGCCTCGCGGCCACCATCTGGGGTGGAGCGGATGATTGGCGCGGCATAGTCCGGCCACGCCTCTGCCTTCCACTCGCCGGGCGGTGGCTCAACGCCAAATATGTCACGCAGAACTTGTCGCTGGACTGGGGCATAGTTCACGCACATTGGTTCGTCTCCCATGCGGGGTGAGCAATGGTACGGCGTGCCTCGTATCCCACTCGTCCTGATGCAGACGAATACTGGCGTCGGCAAGATGGGAGGGGCGCTTGTTCGCCCCTCATGCCCAGCGCACTATTCGACGGCTTTCACCGGCGGTGGATTCCACTGGCCCGTAATGACCTGAGGCTTGGGTGCATACAGGCGTAGCGTCAGTCCGAGTTTGCCGGATTTCGGAGCGGGCAGCCAATTCGACGTCTTACCCGACCCAGGGTCATCGCTCTGTATGTAGAGATCCAGCGAACCGTCAGCGTTGTACTTCAACGCATCGCGGTCACCGATTGCGAATCGGTTGAGGGCATTTGCAACCTGGAAGCCTTCCGCGTCGTACATGGTGAGCGACCAGAATGCGTCCACCGGCGGCAGTTCCTCCTTGCTGAAATGCATCACGTAGCGCTTGTCGGCGGTGACAGGCTTGCCGCTGGCATCGCTGACATTCAGCGGATATATCGCGTCTTCCACCTGATTCGCACCCAGACCAACTTGCGCGATGATGGCGCGTTTCAAGTAGTAGTTGCCGTAGACGCCCATCGTGTCTGTATTCATCGACCAGCCGTTGGCAACCCGGGCAATCGAATCTCGCTTTTCGCGCATCATTCGCTGGCCTTCCGCCATAGCTTGAGCGAGGACATCGTTACTGACTTTCGTGGTATCAAACGCCTTGCCTGGCTCCAGACCTATGCGTCGCATGCGGGCGACGATCGACCAGTCGGTCTCGTGCGGCGGGTTCGCCTTCATCAACTCCGCGGCGTACTGAAAGTACTGCGTAGCGGGCATGCCGCCGACCTGTCGAAGCGGCTCGGTCCGGGTGTCCACGGACGGATCAATGCGCTGCTCCAGTTTCGGCGGCGTCTTTCCCCAGCTCGCCAGCGGCGTCAGGCGGAATCCGTCCTGTATCTTGTGGACGGCGGCGTAGTCGGTCGGGCTGTTGGTCTGCGTTCTGCCGATGATCCACGCGAACGTGGTGGGCGAATCGATTCGCCAGACACCCTTGGGCAGCGTGCCGCGCCAGCCCGGTGGCACGATGGCGAAGTCAGCGGCCTGAGTGCCATTGGTACGCTTGCCGGGCACTGCGAAGACGTCCGACCACATGTCCATAATCGGCAGCATGTAATAGCGGCCGCCGGTATCGGCCGTCGACAGCACGATTGGCCCCTTGCTCAGGTCAAGCCACGCCGAGGAATACAAGGTGTCGAAGTTTGGCCGAACCACGCTGCGCATGTCGGCGGTGGGGAACGCACGAACGTGCCTGAATGAGTTGGCCGGGCCGCCGAACGGGCTGACCTTGGGGTCCAGGTTGACGAGCTGCTTGCGTGTGACATCCATCACCACCAGTGGATAGAAATAGATGTAGGCCTCTCGGGCAATTTCCCGCAGATCCTCGGCATCGCCTTGCGCAGCGGACGCATGATTTACCGGAAGCATAGTGACAGCCGAAACTGCCAGGATGGCACTCAGCCATGTTCGGAAACGCTCTCTCATTTTTCTCTCGCTTAGAGTCGGGAAGCAGGATGCGACCGGAGAGATTGTCGGGCTAGAGCGATGCGGCGTTCGAACCTGCGAAAACTTTCATATCCTCGATAAGGACGGCTTAATACAAGAGCGTCGCCGCAGGGGGGACCAGCCGACAGACTTCGATTGGGAAGCTGCCAGCTAGTCGCCGCCAAGCACTAAGTTGATCGGCGTCGCAGTGATAAGGCGGTGCGGTATCGAGAGCGCAGACAATACATAGCCGAGGCGGGATCAAAAGAAAGCCCGCGTGAGGGACGTCTCGACGCTCCAGAAATCACAGGACGAGCGCGACATCCACGCCCACGGGTGCTACGTACTCTGTCATGCGGCGGCGCGACAGGTCCATATGGGCCCGCACGATGTCGCCCGCCGCCTCTGCATCGTGGCGCGCAATGGCATCGATGATCTCGTCGTGCTGGTCGGCTGCCTTGCCCAGATCCAGTTCCATATCGGGGGGCGCGGGATGCCGGTAGAAGATTTTCCCTAGCCGCGCATGGTCGATGAGGATGCGGCGCAGGCTCGGCATCAGGTACGGGTTGTGCGCCATCTTGCCGATCTGCAGGTGAAACTGGTCGTTGTTGAGGACGCGATTTTCCACGTCGTTGTTTTCGATGGCTTCGCGGAACCGCCTCTGGATGTCCTTCAATTCCTCGATTTCGCGCGCCGTCGCGTTCGTCGCGGCCAGTTGCGTGGTCGCAATGTAGATCATCGGCGCCGCCAGGAAGAAATTCCGCAGCGACTGATGGTTCATTGACGACACGCGCGCCGCCCGGTTGGCTTCCAGCTCGATATAGCCCTCGGCCGCCATCTGCCGCATCAGCTCGCGCACGGGCGGGCGTGACAGGCCAAATTCCTCGCTTAGCGCCAGTTCGTCCACGACCGCACCTGGTGCCATTTCCATGCTGACGATCCGGCGTCGCAGTGCTTCCGCCAGCAGCGCCTTGCGATCCACCGAAACGTCAGACGTTGGCGCGTCGTCCGCACCAGCCTTGGTTCTTGCCATTTGAGACCCCTGTCTATCAATCGTAGACATTCTATGGCATTGCGGTCGCTCGATCGTTCATTCCCGCCAAAAAGTGAACTGAACAACATATTCAGCGATTGTGCCTGCCCAAGCGTAAACCCTCATAGCCGTTTGTCTATCGTATAAATATTCTGTGTCTACAAATGATAGACACAAAAACCGGGGCAGCCAGGAACGATGGCAAAGCTGCTCCGGAAGTGAGGGCGACATGACCAAAGTAACTTCGACACCGGCCGACGATTCCACCTGCGGCTGGTTTCACCTGAGCCGGGCGCGCAAGCCGATGCCTGCCCATTCCGGCAAGACCACCGCGCGCTGGGTGATCATCGGCGCGGGTTTCACCGGCCTGGCAGCGGCCCGCCAACTAGCACAGCGCTTCCCGAGCGACACCGTGGTACTGGTGGAAGCCCAGGAAGTCGGCTTCGGCTCGTCCGGCCGGAATGCTGGCTTTGCGATCGACTTGCCGCACGACATCGGCGCCGACGACTACATCGGCGACATCACCACGGCGCGGCACTGTATGAACCTGAACCTGACCGGTCAGCGGATACTCAAGGCGCTGGTCGACCAGTACCGAATCGATTGCCAGTTCCGGGCGTCCGGCAAGTACCAGGCGGCGATCGAGGATCGGGGCATCGCGGTGCTGGACGCCTATCGCCGCGGCTTGGACAAGCTGGGCCAGCCGTACGACATGATCGAAGGGGCAGACCTGCCGGATCACATCGGCACGTCGTTTTACCGGCGCGCGCTGTTCACGCCGGGTACGGCGCTGATCCAGCCGGCGGCGCTGGTGAAAGGGCTGGCGGACAGCCTGCCGCCGAACGTGGAGCTGTACGAGCACACCGCGATCACCGATGTGGAGTACGGCGACAAGATCGTGCTCACTCATCGCGATGGCAGCATCTCGGCCGACACGCTGATCCTGACCAACAACGCCTTCGGCCAGCGCTTTGGCTTCCTGCGCGGCACGATGCTGCCGGTCTTCACCTATGCCAGCCTGACCCGCCCGCTGACGCTGGCCGAGCAGGTCCAACTGGGCGGCAAGGAATTCTGGGGCCTGATCCCCGCCGACCCGTACGGCACCACGCTGCGCCGCACCCACGACAACCGCATCCTGGTCCGCAACAGCTTCAGCTACAACCCGGACGGTCGCAGCAATCCCAAGTATCTGGAGCGTTTTGTTCATACGCACAGGGAGTCGTTCGCGCGGCGTTTCCCGATGCTGCCCGGCGTGGAATTCGAATACACGTGGGGCGGATCTCTGGCGCTGTCGCGCAACCACATGGGCCACTTCGGCCAACTCGCCCCGAACGTCTACGGCGCGCTGTGCTGCAACGGGCTGGGCATCACGCGTGGCACGGTCACGGGTCATCTGCTGGCCGAACACCTGGCCGGCGAACGCAACGAACTGATCGACTTCCTGCTGTCGTCGCCGGGTCCGAACCGCAATCTGCCTGAGCCGATCCTGTCGATGGGCGTCAACGCCAACCTCTGGCTCGGCCAGCGCCGGGCGGGCAGGGAGGTCTGAACACGCAGGCGGGCGGCAGCGCCGCACCGAACCTTATGAATGCCAGGCCCAAAGCAGGTCTGAGCAATACACGGTCAACCAGGAGACAAACGGTGGCAAACAATGTGTCAATCGAGGACGTTCCTCTTAACAACTTTCATCAACTGCTATGCATCCGTTCGGGCGGAGGCTGGCTGCTGGACGGCTATGTGCTGAGCATCATCGGCGTGGCTATGGTGCCGCTGGCCGCGGCGCTGGGGCTGAGCAGCTTCTGGCAGGGCATGGTGGCGGCATCCGCGCTGATCGGCATTTTCTGCGGCGGATTTCTCGGCGGCCTGCTGACCTGCCGGCTGGGCCGCAAGAAGCTGTATTTCGTGGGGCCGACGATTTTCGTGCTGTGCTCGCTGCTCCAGTACTGGGCCACTTCCGGGGCGGAACTGTTTTTCATGCGCTTCCTGATCGGCATCGGCGTTGGATTTGAGTACCCGGTGGCCGGCGCGTTGCTGGTCGAGTTCCTGCCGAAGAAGTATCGCGGCCCCCGGCTGGCGATGCTGACCATCCTGTGGTTCGCCGGTGCCGCACTGGCCTATGTCGTCGGCAACGCGCTGCTGGGCTCCGGACGCGCCGATGCCTGGCGCCTGGTGCTGGCCAGCCCGGCAATCATTGGCGTGGTGCTGCTGGTCATCCGCATGGGAACGCCGGAGTCGCCGCGCTGGCTGTTGAGCAAGGGCAGGGCGTCGGAGGCCGAGCGCATCATCCGCAAGGTCTACGGTCCCACGTTCTCGCTGCGTAACCTGCCCGAGCAGGCGGCCGAGAAGAAGGTGTCGCTGCTGGCGCTGCTGCACTCGGGCTACGGCAAGCGCATGTTGTTTGTCTCGGTGTTCTGGAGCTGCTCGGTCATTCCGGTCTTCGCCGTCTACGCCTTCGCCCCCACAGTGCTGCAGGCGCTGAACCTGAAGGGCGAATGGGCATCGCTTGGCTCGGTGGCCATCACCTTGCTGTTCGTGGTCGGCTGCATCATTGCGACTCGCCTGATCAATGTCATCGGCCGCCGCAGCATGCTGATCCACAGCTTCCTGTGGTCGGGCCTGGCCCTGCTGGGCCTGGGCGCCTGTTCTGACGGCAACCAGATGCTGGTGCTTGTGCTGTTCGGCGCCTATGCGCTGTTCATCGGCGGTGCGCAGGTGCTGCAGCTTGTGTACCCCAACGAGTTGTTCCCGACGGAAATCCGCTCGGCCGCGGTGGGCCTCGGTGCTTCGCTGTCACGAGTGGGGGCGGCCATCGGCACCTGGCTTGTGCCGATCTCGCTGCAGACCATCGGCATCGGCCACACGATGTACGCCGCAGCCGGCGTCACGCTGGTGGGCCTGCTGGTCTCGCTGCTGCTGGCCCCCGAGACCCGTTCGCTCAGTCTCCAGGAGGCGGCCTCGCTGAGCCGCTAACCGTCCCTTATCCCCTTTTCTGAATTCCTGAAGTAACGGAGAGCATCATGAAGTTCGAAGGCATCTATACGCCGGCCATCACGCCGCTGACCCCGGAAGGCAAGATCGACAACGCCGCGTTCGGCGACGTGCTGGAGTCGCTGATCGAAGCCGGTGTGCACGGCATCATCATCGGCGGGTCCACCGGCGAATACTATGCGCACACCACGGAAGAACGCCTGGCTCTGGCTTCCCTCGCCAAGGAAGTGATCGGCACCCGCGTGCCGCTGATCATCGGCACCGGTGCCGTGCGCACCGAGGATTCGGTCGAGTATGCCAAGGGTGCCAAGGCCATCAAGGCGGACGCTATCCTGGTCGGCTCGCCGCCCTATGCGCTGCCGACCGAAGCCGAGAATGCCATACACGCGCTGACCGTGGACAAGGCGGCCGGCCTGCCGATCATGCTCTACAACTATCCGGGCCGCATGAGCGTGTCGATGGGGCGCGAGTTCTTCCGCACGGTCACGTCGGCGTCGAAGAACTTCGTCGCGATCAAGGAAAGCTCGGGTCAGACGTCGCAACTGCATATGCTGGCCACCGAGTTCCACGACATCGACATCTCGTGCGGCTGGGACGACCAGGCGCTGGAGTTCTTTGCCTGGGGCGCTCGTAGCTGGGTGTGCGCCGGCTCCAACTTCATCCCGCGCGAACATATCGCGCTGTACGAAGCCTGCGTGATCGAGAAGAACTTCGACAAGGGCCGCCGCATCATGTCGGCCATGATGCCGCTGATGGACTTCCTCGAAGGTGGCAAGTTCGTGCAGTCGATCAAGCATGGCTGCACCGTTGCCGGATTGAAGGCTGGCGGCGTCCGTGCTCCGCTGCAGGATCTCGACGACGCGGACAAGCGGCGCTTGCAGGCGATCATCGCCGAACTCAAGCGCGTAGTGGCCACCATCGTCGAGGAGAAGGCGTAATGACCCAGCTGCTGACTGCTGTCGAGTACGCCGCCATTGCGGACAAGATCACGCTGCCGACGCAGGCTTTCATCGACGGAAAGTTTGTTCGCGCGGTGTCGGGCAAGACCTTCCAGACCACCAACCCGGCAACGGGCCAGGTGCTGACCGAGATTGCCGCCTGCGATGCACGTGACGTGGATATCGCCGTGGCCAAGGCCAGCGCCGCCTTTGAGGACGGTCGCTGGCACCGCCAGTCGCCGGGGCAACGCAAGGCTGTGCTGCTGAAGTTCGCGGACCTGCTGGAAGCGCATGCCCACGAGCTGGCCGTCATGGAGAGCCTGGATAGCGGCAAGCCGGTCCGCGAGTGCCAGAACACCGACGTTCCAGAGACCATCCATACGATCCGCTGGCATGCCGAACTGATCGACAAGATCTACGACAGCACGGCACCCGTGGGCTCCGCCGCGCTGTCGCTGGTGGTGCGCGAGCCGATCGGTGTAGTCGGCCTGGTGTTGCCGTGGAACTTCCCGCTGCTGATGCTGGCGTGGAAGATCGGCCCGTCGTTGGCGGCCGGATGCTCGATCGTGGTCAAGCCGGCCAAGGAAACCACGCTGACCGCGCTGCGCGTGGCGGAGCTGGCCCATCAGGCTGGCGTGCCGGCCGGCGTATTCAACGTGCTGCCTGGCGGCGGCAAGGAAGTTGGCGAGCCACTTGGCATGCATATGGACGTGTCGATGGTGAGCTTCACGGGCTCCACCGCTACCGGCCGGCTGTTCCTGAAGTACGCGGCGGAATCGAACCTGAAACGCATCGTGCTGGAATGCGGCGGCAAGAACCCTGCCGTGGTGATGAGGGACGTCGAGGACATCGATGCCGTGGCGCAGCATGTGGTGAACGGTGCGTTCTGGAACATGGGCGAGAACTGTTCAGCGTCGTCGCGGCTGATCGTTCATGCCGATGTCAAGGACGAACTGCTGGCTCGCATCGGCGTGCACATGCGTGACTGGAAGATGGGCGATCCGCTCGATCCCGAGCACCGCATTGGCTCGCTAGTCAGTGAGGCGCATTTCCAGAAGGTGCGCTCGTATATCGAGCAGGCCGACGCCGAGAACCTGCGCGTGGCATTTGGCGGCGGTACGAAAGGCGAATCGTTTGTCGAGCCCACCGTGGTCGATGGCGTACCTGCCGAAAGCCGGCTGTTCCGCGAGGAAATCTTCGGGCCGATCCTGTCGGTGACGACCTTTGCCGATACCGATGAAGCCATCGCATTGGCGAACGATTCCGTGTACGGCCTGGCGGCATCGGTCTACACCAGCAACCTGAACCACGCGATCCGGCTGTCGCGCGAGATCCGCGCAGGGGTGGTTACCGTGAACTGCTTCGGCGAGGGGGACATCACCACCCCATTCGGCGGCTACAAGGAGTCTGGCTTCGGCGGCCGCGACAAGTCGATCTGGGCGCACGACCAGTACACCGAGATCAAGACGATCTGGATTGATGTGCCCGCTGCGGCCAGCTAATCGACAGCGCTTTACGTTCCTCACGACGGTTTGACCCACATGGCAGTCATGCAAAGAAAACAGGCAACGCTGATCGGCTTGGTCGCGGTGCTCCTCTGGAGTTCCATTGTTGGCCTGATTCGCGGCGTCAGCGAGAGCTTCGGCGCCACGGGCGGGGCTGCCCTGATGTACTCGGTGGCCTCCGTGCTGCTCTGGATCTCGGTGGGTCCTGTGCGGCTCAAGGCGCTACCTCCGTCCTACCGCATTTGGGGCAGCCTGCTGTTCGTGTCGTATGAGCTGTGCCTGTCTCTGTCGATTGGCTACGCCAACACGGGCCGGCAGGCCATCGAAGTGGGCATGGTCAATTACCTGTGGCCGACGTTCACGATGCTGGCCGCGATCCTGTTCAACCGTCAGCGGGCCAACTGGCTGATCGTGCCCGGCTTTCTGGTGGCGATTCTGGGTATCACGTCGGTACTCGGTGGCGACCAGGGGCTGGACATTTCCAGTATGGCGGCCAACGTGCGCGACAACCCGCTGAGCTATGGCCTGGCGTTTGCTGGCGCGGTGATCTGGGCCGGCTACTGCACGGTGACCGCGCGCATTGCGCAGGGCAAGAACGGCGTCACGCTGTTCTTCATTCTGACCGCGCTGACGCTGTGGGCGAAGTTCCTGTTCACGGGTGGCGAGATGATGGGTTTCAGCGCCGGCGGCTTGATCTACCTGGCGCTGGCGGCCTGCGCGATGGGCTTTGGGTATGCCGCGTGGAACGTCGGCATCCTGCACGGCAACGTCACGGTGCTGGCCGGGGCGTCGTATTTCATACCCGTGCTGTCGGCGGCGCTGGCCGCCGCATTGCTGCATGCGCCGTTGTCCTTTGCATTCTGGAAAGGCGCGGCGATGGTTGTCGCGGGGTCCATCCTTTGCTGGCTGGCCACCCGGGGCAAGGGCGAGCGGGCTGCACCAGCAACGGGGTCAAGTCAGACGACCTAGCAAATCCACCCCGGGGCAATGTACCCCAAGGAAAAATCAGATGAAATCGGAGAGAGACAAGCGCGCGCAGTGGCTGTGCATGGCAGCCCTGTGCGCGGGTTCCGCGTCGGCCTCGGCGCAGAGTTCGGTGACGTTGTACGGTGTGCTCGACGAGGGCATCAACTACACCAACAACGTTGGCGGCCATAGTCAGGTGGCAATGGCCAGCGGATTTCCGCACGGCAGCCGCTGGGGCCTCAAGGGCAACGAGGACCTGGGCGGCGGGACCAAGGCGATTTTCCAGCTTGAGAACGGCTTCGACGTCGACAACGGCCGTGCCTTCCAGGGTGGCGCGCTATTCGGCAGGCAGGCGTACTTGGGACTGAGCGACGAACGCTGGGGCGCAGTGACGCTGGGGCGCCAGTATGACTCCGTGGTCGACTATCTGGCGCAGACGTCGGCGGGAGGTACTTGGGGTGGCTACATGTTTGCCCATCCCTACGACAACGATAACCTGATCAACACGTTCCGCGTCAACAACACGGTCAAGTACTCCAGCCCCGTGCTGGGCGGCGTAAAGTTCGGCGGCATGTACGGCTTCAGCAACGACACGAAGTTCTCGAACAACCGCGTGTTCAGCGGCGGCGCGCAGTACGCGAGCGGTGGGCTGACATTGGCGGCTGCATACCTGCAGGCAGACAACCCGTCGGCGACGTCCTTTGGCGCAATCAATAATGGCGGAGACCAGAACCTGCCAGGCAGCAAGCTCAGGATCTGGGGCGCGGGCGGCACCTACGAGACCGGCAAGTTCCAGTTCGGCGTTTCGTACGCCAGGACCGATGTGGCAGACCCGCGCAGCTCCGCCTATGTCGGGGATATCACGCCTCCGTCCGGGACGCTCAGCGCGCTACGGTTCGACAACGTCGAGGTGAATATCAAGTACCGACCAGCCCAGCAGTACTGGTTTGGCGCGATGTACGCCTACACCCGCGCCACCTTCGACGCGACATCTGGCAAGCAGCACCCGGTCTATCACTCGGTTGGCCTGATGGCGGATTATCTTCTCTCGAAGCGCACGGACGTCTATCTGCAAACGGTGTACCAGCACGTGGGCGGCGACAAGACCGGCAGCGTGCTGGATGCCGCCTACGTGGTCAGCGCCGCCGGCGTGGCGTCTGGCCGGAATCAGGTGGTGTTCCGGCTGGGGCTTCGGCACTTTTTCTGAGGAATTCTGTGCCGGATTTGATGGGCGGTGTTCGACCATGCCTCCGCGGTGAGGTCAAGCGATCTTGCGAATCGCGGGCGGCTTCCAGGAGCCGTCCAGGATCGGCTGCTTGCCCCAGTACGCGCGGATGTACAGCGAGAAGGCGCCACCAGGTGCGGGCAGCCAGTTAGATTCGCGTTCCGCGCCTGGGGATTTCGCTCCGGCGTAGAGCGTCAGCGAGCCATCGGGATTACGCTTCAACGTTTTGTTCTTCGTGCCGAGCGAATAGCGCTTGTGATCGTTCGGGTGGAACAGGTGCTTGTCGTTGTACAGCGTCAGCGACCAGAAACCGTTGACGGGAGGCTCCTGGCCTGCGGGGAATACGATTTCGTAGGTATTTCCGCCGCTGAGCGCGGCACCCGACGCGTCGAAGTCGGTGTAGAAGTACTGGGTCTCGGTTGGCCTGTTGTCGAACATGTTCGACTTGGCGGTGCCGGTGCGGTCGAAATAGTCGAAGCCCGTCTGCGCGTTGTTGGTCGAACGGTTCCATCCGTTGCCAGCGGGCAGCCCATTGCGGCGCCATTCGAAGAAAGGGTTGATGGCGTCGCGCTCGGTCTCGACTGCCACAGCGTCCAGCGCCTTCTTGATATCCGGATCGCGCTTGGCCACTTCCATCATGGAGCGGAACTGAGCGTACATCGCCTCTTCGCCCGGCAGCGGCGGCACGGTTTCCAGGACTTCACCGAACTGGTCGAAGAATTTTTCCGGGATGACCCATTTGGTTTCGCCGCCCTCTGCGCCATCAGATTTCGGACCCTTGATTTCCGGTGCCTTGGCCCACTCGATGGTCTTCATCTTGCCGTCGAACTGCTTCAGCGGGTAGAAGACCACCTGGTTCAGCAACGGCTGGATCGCCTTGCGATCCTCGGCGGTATCGTTCATGAAGATGCGCGGGATGGCGTTTGCCAGTGTTGTCGGGCAGCGGACGATCTCGGTGATGCCCGCAGGCTTGCTGCCTTTCCAGTTTGGCCCGGCGAGCAGATAAAAGCCGGGCCTGGTCTTATAGGGCTTGCCAACGTGCCCGAACTGATTTGTGCGTGCGTCGTAGAGCGCGTAGACCCAGAACCGGTCACCGAAGTTGGGCACCTGGGCCACAATGGGTTCCTCGTCGAGCGAGAAGAATCCCAGCCCATACACAACGTCCTGATTCGGGCAGGTGACGAAGGTTTCGGCTGGATCGATATAGTCGTGGAGCATGGCCACCTGGCCACGCGGCGCGGCAGGCAGCACGCCATTCAGTAACCCCGGATACGGCGCCTGGGTTATTCGGGCATTCCGATTGAGCATATTGACCATTGGCCAGCCCCACACATAGGCCATACGCGCAATGACCTGCGCGTAGCCGGCGTGCATCGGCAAGCCAGCCGGAGGCTGGACTTCCTTTGCAGCGGCTGACTCCGCCTGGCGCCCCGTGGCCTTTGTATTGCCTTTGGCGTCGGCCGCTGCCGCGATTCCCGGAGCGGTGGACAATGAAGCCAACGTTAGCGGCGTGGCCCCTCCGAGTACCGCGATCAGTCTGCGCGTGACGTTGATGCTCTCTTGGTCTGCCATCGTCAGCCTCTTGTAGTAATGAACGGGACTGGTGTGGCACCTGCCAAAGGGCGAAAACTGCAAGGCGATGGCTTGGAACACGCAGTCAGCATTCAATACTGCACGTCTTCCCGGACGGCCAGAAGTCAAAGATTTTGTGGCTGATGTTGCTGTTTTGGGAGAGCGCATATATACAACCAAATGCTCGCCAATCGCCTGATCTCATGCACTGCAGTGCGGCCGTGTGAGACGCGGCTCAATACGCACGATTCACCTCGGCCACGCCGAACTCCTATCCTCCTGTTCGCAAGATCGACCTGCGTTCTCCTAGAATGGGGAAGCAGCAGCGCTTAAAGAAATCGTCCAACGCGCGAGTGACTTTGCGGAGGAAGGGTGCCTTGCCATGATCGGAAAACTGGTATCGCTGGTCAGCCGTCGCACCCTGCGAGCAGAAGGGCATGTGTTTGCAATAACACCTGAGCGCATTGCGATGACCGAGGGGATACACGCAGCGCTTGCAATGGCGCCAATGCTCTGTGCGGCAGCGCTTGTCAATCGTCCGGAAATCGCGTTCGGTGCCGTGGCGGCGTTCTGGACCTGTCTTTGCGATCCCCAGGGGGCAAAGTCGGAGCGCCTGAAGACGATGGCCATGTTCACAGCGCTGGGAGGCGTCGTCTTGCCGATGGCGGTATATGGCGCGCATTGGGGTTACGCCGCCAGCATCGTCACCCTGTTTGTCCTGGTCTTTCTCTGCGGGCTTACGCGGTCCTACAAGCCAGCGCTGGGACCCATGCCGGCGCAGGCGGGATTGATTGCCTCGCTCGCTGTCGTCATTGGTATTGCATCGCCCGAACCACTGGCCGGTGCTTTGGCGCACGCCGGCTATTTTCTGCTTGGATCGGTATGGACCATCTTCTTTTGCGTCTTTCTCTGGCCGATGCCGTTTCCCCAGTCATCGTGTCTGACCCTGGCGAGCATCTTCGGCAGGCTTGAGGACATGACGGGATATCTGCTGTCGCTGGATGCGCGTCCGGGGATGGATGCCAAGAGCTGGGAAGAGTTCGATACGGTCCATCGGCGCGGTGTGCGCATGTCGATTGAGCGCGGCCGGGCTTTGGCGGCGCATGACGTTCGCAACAACCCCGTTCTGGGGCGGGGTATCGATGCGGCGGGCAGGGTGTTTTCCGCGTTGATTGCCTTGGGCCATTGCCGGCGCAATGGCGCGCTGGCGCAGGACGAACAGGTGCAGGAAATGCTGGAGGACCTTCGGCGACTGCTGCAAAGTGTAGGCGCGCAGGTACAGCATCAATTGCCGGAACCCGAAATCTTGATGACCCAGTCCGCGGACCTGTTGCGGCGGACGGCCGATCGAAACGATCCGACAGCACGTGCCGTTGCCTTTGCGGCGATGGCAATCGGTCGCCTCGCCGATCATGACCACACGCCTGCCGCTGAACGGCGCACCGTGCCTGGCTCGGTTGCCGGTGCGATCAGGATCGATGCACTGGTCTGGCGTCATGCGCTTCGCGTCGCCGTCGCGGCGGTGTTGGCCTACATGATTGGTACATCTTTCAGCGTCACGTTTGCGTACTGGGGCGCTATCGCTGCCATCGTCGTGACGCAGCCGATGTCGGCCAATACCTGGTTGCGCATCGTAGAACGCGCCTGCGGGACACTCGTTGGCGGGGCCATCGCGGCGGTGCTGCTGACGACCCTGCACGGGCCCGTGGCGATGACCCTCGCCATACTGCCGCTTGCCGTAGTGACCGTCGCATTGCGGCTGGTGAACTATGGTCTGTTCGTTGTCTTCCTGACGCCGATGTTCATGATGTTGTCGGATTTCATCCATCCCGCCGAGGGATTGGTGCTAGCCAGGCTGACAAATGAATTCGTGGGCGCCTGCGTGGGCGTCGCCGCGAGCTTTCTGCTTTGGCCAGAGAAAGAGCATGGCGTCCTGAAAGCCGCCATAGCCGCTGCGATATCGGCCAATATGATGTTCGCATCGGCGGCGCTTCGCATGGGATGCGACGCCGCTGCCAAGCTGGACCGGCTGCAACGCGAGGCCGGGCTCGCGAGCACGCGTCTGGAAGTGGCAAGAGAGCGCATGCTGCTGGAGGGGCATTGGCGCTCGGTGCAACTGGAACGCCTCCGCGAGGTCATCGTGGCGCTAAGGATGGTATGTGGTGTTACCGCGGTCATCGAAATCTTGCGGAACGGAGAGCCAGATGCGCATGACCTGCAGCGTGCCGATCGCTACGACGCGATGACAGCGGGATTGCTGGAGGCGCTGAATTCGGGCCAAACGAGGCTGCCCGTCCATGCTGGTACCCCAGCGGGCGATGATCTGGAGCAGGCGATACGGGGACTCGTGAACGTTTTTGACGCCTACCTGGCGGAGGCGCCGGAGCGTCGGCATGCCACGGCTTGACCGGGCTTGTGGCCGCGCGCAAAGACCGGCAAGCGCTCGGTGAGCGCCTGCCTTCTTGCAGGCGCGGGCGCGCGGCGTTGCGGTATGCGGCAAATTCTTGCGATGGGCGTCCTGGTGGCTAACAATTCTTAGCAGCTTTTCACGCCCGCGCGCACTTTGGCGGAAGTAACGTTGGAGATTCCCGGCCGACGGGCAACCCGCACTGGAGCCCACGATGACAAGCGACGCCCCCAGCACAATGACTTCACGGCGCCACCAGATGTACCCGCAGATCACGGAAGCCGATATCGAGCGCATGATGCACTTTGGCGCCCGGCAAACCTACGAGTCTGGCGTACACCTGGAAAGCACTGGTGTTCGTACGCCAGGCATGTTCCTCATTCTGAACGGTACGGTTGCCATCATTCAGCGAGATGGCTTGGGTAACACCAGGCCTATCGTCCAGTTCGGACGAGGTGATTTCGTTGCCGAATTGGGCGCGATGTCTGGTAAGCCCTCGCTCGTCGACGCCGTAGCGGTAGGCCGCGTGGATGCATTGCTCATTCCGCCGCGGCAGCTCAGGGCACTGATCGTGGCCCAAGCCGACCTGGGCGAGCGATTGATCCGCGCGTTGATCCTGCGCCGCGTCTCGCTGATCGAGTGGGCGGCAAGCGGTCCGGTACTGATTGGTCACGCCGGTTCGGCAGAGTTGCTAAGACTCGAGGGATTCTTGCGCAGCAACGGCGAGCCTTATCGTGTTCTGGACGCTCGTGAAGACGCCGCCGCCGCCGCGCTGATCGAAGAGTACGGCGCGGCGCACGATGAACCGGTGGCAGTGTGTCCCGATGGCTCGGTGCTGGTGAATCCCAGCGAAGCGGCATTGGCCCGTTGCATGGGAATGGTGGACACGGAAGAGCGGCACGAGATCTTCGACGTGGCGGTCGTGGGCGCGGGGCCCGCCGGGCTGGCGACAGCGGTGTACGCCGCGTCGGAAGGCCTGCACGTCGTGGTATTGGATCGACGCGCGTATGGCGGCCAGGCGGGGGCGAGCGCACGGATCGAGAACTATCTTGGCTTTCCCACCGGCATTTCGGGCGCGGCACTGACAGGGCGCGCGCACGTCCAGGCAGAAAAGTTCGGCGCGGAGATCCTGATTCCGGCCGAGGTGCAGACGCTCGACTGCGCGCGCGTCGGGCCCGACAGGGCGTTGCGGCTCCAGTTGACCGATGGCCGGTGGCTGCGCACGCGCGCGGTGGTGATCGCCAGCGGCGCAAGATATCGCCGCCCGGCGGTACCTACGCTGCCTGACTATGAAGGGCGAGGCGTCTGGTACTGGGCCTCTGCCATCGAAGCCCGGATATGCGCGCAGGCAGAGGTAGCACTCGTGGGCGGTGGGAATTCGGCGGGGCAGGCGGCGGTATTTCTTTCTCAGCATGCGTCGCGCGTGCATGTCCTGGTTCGCGGGCCAGGGCTTGCGGCGAGCATGTCGCGGTATCTGATTGATCGCATCGCCGCCGCGCGCAATATCGTGGTACGTCCGTTTACGGAAATCGTGCAATTGCACAAGGGAGAGTGCAACAGCTTGGCCGGAGTCACCTGGCATGATCGCCACACTGGTACTACGGAACAGAAAAGTCTGAAAAACGTGTTTCTGTTCGTTGGGGCCGATCCGGAAACGGCGTGGCTGGGCGACTGCGGCGTGACCACCGACCGTTCCGGGTTCGTACTCACAGGGCCCGCGGTTGGTGACACGGGCCCTGACGATCGGCCGCCAGCAGCACTGGAGACTTGCGTACCCGGCGTATTCGCCGTGGGCGACGTCCGATCTGGATCGGTCAAGCGTGTCGGCGGGGCAATCGGCGAGGGCGCGGCCGTTGTCGCACAAATCCATGAATATCTGGCGATGGCCAACGAATCGTCCTGAGGCGGAACGTTGGCAGCCGTCTTTCCCAAGTCTCCGGCTGCCGGGCGCTTCGCGCGCCACGGTGGCAGGTCAGCTTACGGCTCGAAGAACGATACCGGTGTCATCAGCCGGTTCTCCTGTCGGATCAGATAGCTGGCCTCGGCACTCTTCTTCAGATACTCGGCCCACGCCGGGTCTTTCTGCAGCGCCTGGCGCTTGGCTTCTCGATCGGCCGCGCTGTCATAAACCCAGATATGCGTGTAGCTGTTGACGTCGCCGGTTTCGGTTTGCATATAGGCCAGCGGCTTGCCCAGGTGACGGCTCTGGGTCGCATAGCCATGCTCGGCATACAGCGCCAGGTGTTTCTTGATGGTGCCAGGGTGGCAGGTGTAGGTGCGAACGTCGTACAGCATGGTGATCCTTGAACGATGGCGGTGAGTGGTGTCAATCGACGGTGGCGCCGGACTGCTTGACCAGCACGGCCCAGCGCGACACCTCCTGATTTACGTATTTCTGGAACGCGGCGTGGTCGTCGCCCACTGGGTCGGCGCCGAGACCCTTGAGCCGTTCCTTGACGGATGGATCGGCCACGCTCTGGACGATGGCCTGCGACAGTTTTTCGACGGCCGCCGGTGGCGTGCCGGCCGGGGCGAACAGACCGAACCACGACCGGGCGGTCATCGCCGGGAATGGTGTTTCGGAGAAAGCCGGTACGTCGGGCAGGGCGGCATGGCGCTTGTTGCCGGTGACCGCGAGCGCCTTGAGCTTGCCGCTCTGCACCTGTGCGAGCACTTCGGGCAGGTTGGCGAACATGATTTGAACCTGGCCGCCCATCACGTCATTGAGCGCCTGCGATCCACCCTTGTAGGCCACGTGCGTCATCGTTGCGCCGGCCAGTGTGCTGAATTGCTGCCCGGCCAGGTGCGACGCGGTACCGGTTCCGCCCGACGCGTAGTTGACGCGGCCGGCATGGGCTTTGGCATAGGCGGCGAGTTCGCTCGCCGAATTGACCGGTACCGACGGATTCACCACAAGCAGCAGGGGTACCGACGCCAGGTTCGACAGACCGACGAAATCGCGCGTGAGACTGTAGTTGAGCTTCTGGTACAGCGATGCGTTGATGGCGTGGCTCGATGTTGCCATCAGCAGCGTGTATCCATCCGCGTCCGCGCGGGCGGCCGAGACGGCGCCGATGTTGCCGTTGGCGCCGGCCTTGTTCTCCACCACCACCGACTGGCCAAGCCGGGGCGACATGGCTTGCGCCACGGTGCGCGCAATCACGTCGGTGGCGCCGCCAGCGGCGAACGGTACGATGATGCGCAAGGGACGGTCCGGGTACTCCGCCATCGCGTTAAAAGTAGTGACGGCCAGCGCGGTGGCCACGGCAAGGCCCCGCCATGCGGCAATTGCTTTATACATCCTGTCTCCTGTGCCTCTGGTTCTGACGACCATGCGGAACACTCTACGCAACTGCGGGGCAGTGGCGTTAGGACGGATCAGACGTTGTATTGGACTTTTTCGCGCGTTATTCCAGCGGACGACAGTGCTTGCGACGGAATTCGCCCGGCGTCAGGCCGGTCTGTTTCTTGAAGAAGCGCGCAAAGTAGGCCGGGTCTTCGATATTGAGGCGGAAGGCAATCTCGGCGATGCCGGTTTCGGTATTGCTGAGCCAGCGCTTGGCTTCCAGCACCACGCGTTCCTGTACCACCTGGCTGGCCGTGCGTGCCAAGGTCCGCTTGACCGCGTCGTTGAGTTGACGCTCGCTGACGCATAGCGCTTCGGCGTATTGGCCGATCGTTGCAAAGCGCAGATAGTGGGTTTCCACCAGCATCGTGAAACGGCGCGTGAGCGCCTGATGCGGGCCAACGTCGCCAGCCTGCCCGCTGTCGGGGCGCAGGCGGCGCAGTCGCGTGAGCAGGATCAGCAGGCTGGCTTGCACCACATCGGTAAAGCCGGGCTGGCGATCGCGCGCCTCGCGCTCCATGTCGCCCAGCAAGGGCAGCAGGGCGTCATGCTCGGCCTGAGTCAGATAGAGCGCGCTGTTGCCTTGGGATGGATGGATGAACGGGAATTTTGCGACATCATCGGCGCGCGGGAACATCCGCGCGAAAAAGTCGGTGCTGAAGTTCAGCACGTAGCCATAAGGCTTGACCGATGACGTCCACGCATGGACCTGGCCTGGCGACAGGAAGAACACCGAATGGTCGCACACGTCGAAATGCGCAAAGTCGAGCATGTGCGTGCCGCTCGCCCGCGTCATCCAGAGCAGGTGATAGTAGTTGTGCCTGTGCAGGAAGCCGCGCGGAATATCGTCGCGGTCCTGCAATCGCACGAGGTCGAAATAGAACGACCCATCGCCCGCGAAATCGGACGTATCAAAGGTGGGAAACTCACCAGAGAGGCTGGAGGAGAGGGCTTCGGGCAAGCGCGGGTCTTCCTTGCGATGGCGTGGGTATCGAGCGCCATCCTATCGCAAATCCTCCGGGTGACAATCGTGGCTTCTGGGCGCCGCCTGCGAGGGCGGATCAACGGAAGTCGTCGCGTTCCTGAATCTGGCCATCGGGGCCATAGATAATCAGTTCCACCCTGTCTTGCCTGGCCTTTTCCCTGGCAGCGGCAATGGCTTCTTCCTGTGACGGATAGTGCGAGGTTGCGCCGTCCGTGCCTTCCACCTCGACAACCCAGCCGTTACGCTCCGTGGGTACCACAAGTATGTTGTCAGCCATGATGAATCTCCAGGCGTGGATCCATTTCACCAGTCTCGCGCGGGTCGGCATCCGGGCGGTATCGGGCAAACGCCTACACCGCTCTGTGCTGCGCACCACAGAACGCGGCGGCATCCTGTAGGATCCTCGCTGCCATTACATTCCGCGATTTACTTCGGTGCTACGTCTGACGTCCGTCCACTTCCGCCTGCTGTTCGGCCTTTGCGCGCTTGCCGTGCTGGTGCTTTCGCTGCTGCCGCCCGACATCCCCGAGCCTTCCACGGGCTGGGATAAGACCAACCATCTGCTGGCCTTCGGCGTGCTGGCGATACTGGGCCTGCGCGGCTGGCCAGGGCGAAGCTGGCACGTGGTGGCGGCGCTGGTCGCCTACGGCGCCTTGATCGAATGCCTGCAATCGCTGACGACCTATCGCGATGCCTCATGGCTCGACCTGCTGGCCGATGTCATCGGCATCGGCATCGGGCTGGTCTTCAGTTATCGAGCGATTCGAGCGTAAACGTCGCGCCGCCGTCCTGGCCCAACAGTTCGACGAGCTTGGGCATCGCTTCCTGCAGCGCGGCCTTGAGCGTCCACGGCGGGTTGACCACGAACATGCCGCTGCCATGCAGGCCCAGTCCGCCTTCCACCGGGTGCTTGACGGTCAGCGTCACATGCAGCCAGCTCTTGAGCGGCAGGCGCTTCAGTTGCGCGGGCAACTGGGTGGATTCGCGGCGCTGGACTTCCGGATACCAGATCGCGTAGACGCCCGTGGCGAATCGCTCCAGGCCGGCTTTCAGCGTATCGAGCGTGCGGGCGTAGTCCTGCTTGTCTTCGTAGGAAGGATCGATCAGCACCAGCGCACGGCGCGGCGGGGGCGGCAGGATGGCGCGGATGCCGTTGAAGCCGTCACCGTCGTACAGCATCACCTTGCGGCCCGCGCCGCGGAAGTTGTCGCGCAGCACCTGGATCTCGGTGCTGTGCAGTTCGAACAGGCGCAGGCGGTCAGGTTCGCGCAGCATTTGCCACGCCAGCCACGGTGAGCCTGGGTAGTGCTTGAGGCTGCCATCCTGGTTCAGCTCGCGCACCTGGTCCAGGTAGGCTTCGAGCATCTCTGGCAGAGCCTGGCCATTGGCCGCCGCCCGCCAGAGTGGGCCGATACCGGTTTCAAATTCCGATTTTTTCTGCGCGTAGGCGTGGTCCAGCGCGTAGAGGCCGGCGCCCGCATGCGTGTCGACATACCAGAACGGCTTGTCCTTCTGCGTCAGGTAATCCAGTAACTGGACGACGACGGCGTGCTTGAGGACATCGGCATGGTTGCCGGCGTGGAAGGCGTGACGATAACTGAGCATGGCAAGGCGGGATGACGGCGCGCAAACTTGGGTCAGATAAGGCCTGACGGGCAGCGCGCGCGAAGGGCGCTATGCTACCATCCGCCGCCATTTCCGGCCGTATTCCCGATCATCATGTCGCGAGCCATCGAGTCCGCAGCGCCCATTCTTTCCGATCAGGGCATCCCATATTCCCCGCGTTACGACGATGTTTATCACAGCACCGCCGGCGGGCTTGCGCAGGCGCAGCACGTCTTCCTGGCAGGCAATGGCCTGCCCGGCAACTGGGCCGGACGTGACCAGTTCGTCATCGTCGAAACCGGCTTCGGGCAGGGGCTGAACTTCCTGGCTACCTGGCAGGCGTGGCGCGACGACGCGTCGCGCTGCGGGCGCCTGCATTTCGTATCCATCGAGAAGCACCCGTTCACGCGCGAAGGGCTGGCGCAGCTACACGCCGGCCTGGGCGACCTGGTGCCGCTGGCGCAACAGCTCCAGCAACAGTGGCCCGATGCGCTGCCGGGACTGCATCGGCTGACATTCGAGGGTGGGGCGGTCACGCTCACGCTGGCATTTGGTGACGTGGAAGCCGTGCTGCCGAAGCTCATGGTTGGCGCCGACGCGTTCTATCTGGACGGCTTTTCGCCAGCGCGCAATGCCGATATGTGGTCGGATACCGTGTTTCGCGGACTCGCGCGGCTGGCGCGCATGGGCGCCACGCTGGCCACCTATACGGCAGCCGGATTCGTGCGACGGGGGCTGCAGGTGACCGGCTTCGAAGTCAATAAATCGCCTGGCTTCGGCGGCAAGCGCGATATGACCGTCGCCCGTTTCGCCCCGGCCTGGAAGAACCGCCGGCACTCGCCGCCGGACGCCGCCCGCTGGCCGGAGCGGCATGCCATCGTTATCGGAGCAGGGCTTGCAGGTTGCGCCGTGACCGAAAGACTGGCGGCGCGTGGCTGGCGTATCACGCTGTTGGACGCACATGATGCGCCGGCGCGCCAGACGTCAAGCCATCGCGCGGCGGCAATGCACGCGCATGTGTCCGCCGATGACAGTCTGCTTTCGCGGCTGTCCCGTGCCGGGAACCTGTATGCGCTGCAAGCGTGGCAGGCGCTGGCAGAGGCGGGTCAGCCGGTTGGGTGGCATGGCAGTGGCGTGCTGCAGATTGGCGAGGACGATTCGGAGGACGACGCGCAGCGTGCCGCGCTGGATACGTTGGGTTTTCCGGAGTCGTTCGTGCGCTGGATGTCGCCCGAAGAGGCGGCTGCGCGGCATGGCGCCACGGTGCCACGCGGCGGACTCTGGTTTCCGCGCGGCGGCTGGGTGGCTCCGCCGGACATCTGTCGCGCCCAGCTGGCGGCCGCCGGCAAGCATGTGGACGCCCGGTTCCAGAGTCACGTCGCCAGCATCGAACATACCGATGGCGTGTGGCATGCCAGGGATGCTTCGGGAGCGGTGCTGGCCAGCGCGCCAGTGCTGGTGCTGGCCAATGCGTATGAGGCCGAGCGCCTGGTGTCGGGCCGCTTCCTGGCGCTCCGGCGCATAAGAGGGCAACTGACCGACCTCGATGCAGGGCAGGTCGAGATGCTGGGCGGCTGGCCCGATTGCGTGGTGACGGGCAGCGGTTACCTGCTGCCGCCCGGCGCGGACGGCGGCGTGCGCGTGGGTTCCAGCTATCAACCTGACGCAGGGCCCCTTGCCGAAAGTGTCGAGGTGCACGCCGCGAACCTTGGCCGGCTGAAGTCGCTGTTGCCGGACCGGTCCGCCGCGTTGGCGACGATCGATCCTGCCACCCTGCGCGGCCACGTCGGCGTGCGCACGGTGACGCACAACCGCCTGCCACTGATCGGCCGCATGGTCGATGAGACGCAGGCGCTGGCGCATGCTGGTGCGTTGCGCGGTGCCCATTTGCGCGATGTGCCGCGCATGCCAGGCTTGTACGGGGCCCTTGCATATGGTTCGCGCGGCCTTACATGGGCAGCTCTGGGTGCGGAACTGATTGCTTGCCAGCTCGAAGGCGAGCCGCTGCCGCTGGAGACGGATCTGGCGGATGCGATCGACCCGGCCCGCCTGCTGCTGCGCGCGCTGCGTCATGATCAGGCGCTGGACCCGGAACAGGACTGACTAGGGTAAAAACTGCCGGAAGCGAACCAAAACCGTGCGATAATCCGCGTTTTCCGTTTGCGCGGAGACCTCCGCTCGCGGGCACTGGCCGCGATCAGGCGGCAGGCGCGCAGACGGTTGCGCTGACAACAACTATTTCTGGATTGGATTAACGACCATGTCGAACGTCATTGAAAACCTCGGCAAGCTGGACCGCAAGGTGACCCTGGCTATCCCCAAGGCCGAAGTGCAGAAGGAAACCCAGGAACGCCTGGCACGTCTGTCGAAGACCGTGAAAATGTCCGGCTTCCGTCCGGGCAAGGTGCCGATGAAGATGGTCGAGAAGCAGTATGGCCAGCAGGTGGAATTCGAAGTGCGCTTCGACAAGGCCGCCCGCAAGTTCTTCGACATCACCCAGGCTCAGGAAGTGAAGGTAGCCGGTCAGCCGAAGTTCGACATCAAGACCGAAGGCGTGGCTGAAGACGAACTGGCTTTCGAAGCCACGTTCGAGGTGTATCCGGAAGTCAAGATCGGCGAGCTGGCTTCGGCCGAAGTGACCCGTACGAAGACCGAAATCGGCGACGCCGAGATCGACAAGACCGTCGACATCCTGCGCAAGCAGCGCGTGCACTTCCACCATCGCGGTGAGTCCGGCGCCCACGGCGACGGCGGCGGCGACGTGACCGCCCAGAACGGCGACCGCGTCACGGTGGACTTCGTCGGTAAGATCGACGGCGTCGAATTCGCCGGCGGCAAGGCCGAGGATTTCGTGTACGTGCTGGGCGAAGGCCGCATGCTGCCCGAGTTCGAGCAAGCCACGCTGGGCCTGAAGGAAGGCGAGGCAAAGACTTTCCCGCTGACCTTCCCCGAGGACTACCACGGCAAGGAAGTGGCCGGTAAGACCGCTGACTTCACGATCACGCTGAAGAAGGTCGAGTGGGCGCACATGCCGGAAGTGGACGACGCCTTCGCCAAGTCGCTCGGCATTGCCGACGGCAGCGTGGAAAAGATGCGCGCCGACATCCGCGAAAACCTGGAGCGCGAAGTCAAGCGCCGCACGCACGCCATGCTGAAGGATCAGGTCATGGAAGCGCTGCTGAAGGTGAGCGAGCTGGACGTGCCCAAGGCACTGATCGAGCAGGATCAGGAGCGCCTGGTGGAAATGGCTCGCCGCGACCTCGAGCAACGTGGCATGCCGAACGCCAAGGACATGCCGATTCCGGCCGAGATGTTCGCGCAGCAGGCAGAGCGCCGCGTGAAGCTGGGCCTGATTCTGGCGGAGATCGTCAAGGCCAATGGCCTCGAAGCCAAGCCGGACCAGGTCAAGGCTGAAATCGAGGACTTCGCCAAGAGCTACGAAGACCCGAAGGAAGTCATGCGCTGGTACTACGGCGACCAGCAGCGCCTGGCTGAAATGGAAGCCTACGTGCTCGAAAACAACGTGGTAAATTTCGTGTGCGACAAGGCCAAGGTTTCGGACAAGACGGTGTCGTTCGAGGAACTCACCGCCGCGCCTGAACAAGCCTGAGGTCGGGCTTGACCGGCGGCTGCGCCACGCAGCCTTGCCGGTCAACGTCAACCGGCCTCGCGCGCTGGCCGGTTGACGCCATTCCTGAATATCTGGAGAACCTGCATGACCCGCAATGATTTGCTTGATCGTCTGGCCACCACGCAGGCTTCTGCCCTGGAGACCCAGGGTCTTGGGCTGGTGCCGATGGTTGTCGAGCAGTCCGGCCGGGGTGAGCGCGCGTACGACATCTACTCGCGCCTGCTGAAGGAACGCGTCATCTTCATGGTTGGCGAGGTCAACGACCAGACCGCCAACCTGGTAGTGGCACAGTTGCTGTTCCTGGAAAGCGAGAACCCGGACAAGGATGTGTCGCTGTATATCAATTCGCCCGGCGGCTCGGTTTCGGCCGGTCTGGCGATCTATGACACGATGCAATTCATCAAGCCCGACGTGCAGACCCTGTGCATGGGCATGGCCGCAAGCATGGGTGCATTCCTGCTGGCTGCCGGCGCCAAGGGCAAGCGTAGCGCACTGCCGAATTCGCGCATCATGATTCACCAGCCGCTGGGCGGTGCCCGTGGCCAGGCCTCGGATATCGAAATCCAGGCGCGCGAAATCCTGTATCTGCGCGAGCGTCTGAACGGCATCCTGTCCGAAGTCACTGGTCAGCCGGTCGAGAAGATTGCGCGCGATACCGATCGCGACAACTTCATGAGCGGTGATCAGGCGGTGGATTATGGCCTGATCGACAAGGTGATTTCCCGCCGCGCTTGAAATCTGGCCGGTGTGTCGGCACATTGGTCCGGACGCGATCCAGTCGGAATCGTCCGGACTGTGTCCGGCAAAGCCGGGCACCAGCCGCATAGGCCTAGCGTCGTTCCAAATGACGAAGGCTACACCGGAACGAGGCTGTGTGCCTCGTTTTTGCGTTTTGCCCCACATGCAGGGGATGCCGCCGACTGTGCCAATTGTTTTGGCGTATGATGCGTTTAATGCGTTTCCCGCCCGGCCTTGGGCTTGGCGGGATCCACACTGCTAATGTGACTGATTCCTATGGCGGACAAAAAAGGTTCATCCAGCGAGAAACTTCTCTACTGCTCGTTCTGCGGCAAGAGCCAGCACGAGGTGAAGAAGCTCATCGCGGGCCCGTCGGTGTTCATTTGCGACGAATGCATCGACCTGTGCAACGAGATCATCCGTGACGAGGCCGCCGCGACCGACAAGGACGCCGCCGCAGTTACGCGCTCGGATTTGCCCACGCCCCATGAAATCCGCGAAAGCCTCGACCAGTATGTCATCGGTCAGGAGCAGGCCAAGAAGATCCTGGCCGTCGCGGTCTACAACCATTACAAGCGCCTGAAGCACCTCGGCAAGAAAGACGATGTCGAGCTGTCCAAGAGCAACATCCTGCTGATCGGGCCTACGGGCTCCGGCAAGACGCTGCTTGCCCAGACGCTGGCGCGCCTGCTGAATGTGCCGTTCGTGATTGCCGATGCCACCACGCTGACCGAAGCCGGTTACGTTGGTGAGGACGTCGAGAACATCATTCAGAAGCTGCTGCAGAACTGCAACTACGAGGTTGAGAAGGCGCAGCGCGGCATCGTCTACATCGACGAAATCGACAAGATCTCGCGCAAGTCGGATAACCCGTCGATCACGCGTGACGTGTCGGGCGAAGGCGTGCAGCAGGCACTGCTGAAGCTGATCGAAGGCACGATGGCCTCGGTGCCGCCGCAAGGTGGCCGCAAACATCCGAATCAGGACTTCCTGCAGGTGGATACCACCAACATCCTGTTTATCTGCGGCGGTGCGTTCGATGGCCTTGAGAAGGTCATCATGCAGCGTTCGGACAAGACCGGTATCGGTTTTGACGCGCAGGTGCAGAGTAAGGAAGAGCGCGAGGTCAGCGAAGTGCTGCCGCAGACCGAGCCCGAAGATCTGATCAAGTTTGGCCTGATTCCGGAACTCATCGGGCGTCTGCCTGTAGTGGCAACGCTGGCAAAGCTCGATGAAGCCGCGCTGATGCAGATCCTGGTCGAGCCGAAGAATGCACTCGTCAAGCAGTATCAGAAGCTGCTGGCGATGGAAGGTGTCGAGCTGGAGATTCGTCCCGGCGCGCTGACTGCGATCGCGCGCAAGGCGATCCGCCGTAAGACCGGCGCACGCGGTCTGCGCTCGATCCTCGAGCAGTCGCTGATGGACGTCATGTACGACCTGCCCAACTACAAGGGTGTGCAAAAGGTGGTGATCGACGAAAACACGATCACTGGCGACGCGCCGCCGCTGCTGATGTATGAAGAGCAGCAGCCCAAGGTAGCGGGCTCGAACTGAACGAGGTCGAACTGACGCCGAACGCGCAGGACCCACGTGGTCCTTACCATACTGGCGAAACTTTCAAGCTGCCGTTCGCTGGAAAGCGAGCGGCTTTTTTTCTTCAATTCCACAAACGAACGGGAGCAAACGCGGGTATGCTGTTTCAGAGTGGGTTGCAGGTGCATTTCGCAGCACTTGAATTTGTACCGGGGAATTGAAGGTGGGTATCTTGCAATCGATTCCCGAGACCCTATTTACGCCTTAAATGACTGACTGGGGAAAATGATGTCCGGAACACAACTCCTCCCGGCTGAGCCGATTCGCCTCCCACTGTTGCCGCTGCGCGACGTGGTGGTGTTTCCGCACATGGTGATCCCACTGTTCGTGGGTCGCCCGAAGTCCATCAAGGCGCTCGAGACTGCGATGGAGTCGGGCAAGAGCATCATGCTCGTGGCACAGAAGACGGCCGCCAAAGACGAACCGACTGCCGAAGACCTGTATGAGGTCGGCTGCATCGCGAATATCCTGCAAATGCTGAAGCTGCCCGACGGCACCGTGAAGGTGCTGGTGGAGGGTACGCAACGAGCAAACATCACCGAAGTGAGCGAGGACGATTCGCACTTCATGTGCGAAGCCGTGCCCGTACCGCCCGCACCGGACGAGTCGGCCGAGACCGAGGCGCTGCGCCGCGCCATCGTGTCGCAGTTCGACCAGTATGTGAAGCTCAACAAGAAGATCCCTCCTGAGATCCTGACCTCGCTGTCGGGCATCGATGAGGCAGGCCGCCTGGCCGACACCATTGCTGCGCATCTGCCGATCAAGCTCGAGCAGAAGCAGAAGATCCTGGAAATGGTGAAGGTGACCGAGCGCCTGGAAAGCCTGCTGTCGCAGCTTGAAGGCGAGATCGACATCCTTCAGGTGGAAAAGCGCATCCGTGGCCGCGTCAAGCGCCAGATGGAAAAGTCGCAGCGCGAGTACTACCTGAACGAGCAGGTCAAGGCCATCCAGAAGGAACTGGGCGAGGGCGAGGAAGGTGCCGACCTTGAAGAGCTGGACAAGCGCATCAAGGCTGCCCGCATGCCCAAGGAGGCCAAGAAGAAGGCCGACGCCGAGTTCAAGAAGCTCAAGCTGATGTCGCCGATGTCGGCGGAAGCGACCGTCGTTCGCAACTACATCGACACGCTGGTCAACCTGCCGTGGCGCAAGAAGAGCAAGGTCAACAATGACCTGGCCAATGCTGAGCGCGTGCTGGACGAAGACCACTATGGTCTGGAGAAGGTCAAGGAACGCATCCTTGAGTATCTTGCCGTGCAACAGCGCGTGGACAAGGTCAAGGCGCCGATCCTGTGCCTGGTTGGGCCTCCCGGCGTGGGCAAGACCTCGCTCGGCCAGTCGGTGGCACGCGCAACGAACCGCAAGTTCGTGCGCATGGCACTGGGTGGCGTGCGTGACGAGGCCGAGATCCGTGGCCACCGTCGCACGTACATCGGTTCGATGCCCGGCAAGATCCTGCAGAGCCTGTCGAAGGTCGGCGTGCGGAATCCGCTCTTCCTGCTCGACGAAATCGACAAGATGGGCATGGATTTCCGTGGCGACCCGTCGTCGGCACTGCTCGAAGTACTGGACCCGGAACAAAATCACACGTTCCAGGACCACTACATCGAAGTGGACTTCGACCTGTCGGATGTGATGTTCGTGGCGACATCGAACTCGCTGAACATTCCGCCGCCGCTGCTGGACCGGATGGAAGTGATTCGTCTCTCGGGTTACACCGAAGACGAAAAGGTGAACATCGCAACGCGTTACCTGCTGCCCAAGCAGATCCGCAACAACGGTCTGAAGCAGGGCGAAATCGACGTCACCGAAGCGGCGATCCGCGACATCATCCGCTATTACACGCGTGAAGCCGGCGTGCGATCGCTGGAACGCGAGGTGTCGAAGATTGCGCGCAAGGTGGTCAAGCTGCTGCTGCTGAAGAAGGAGTCGGGCGCGGTCAAGGTGGATTCCGAAAACCTCGACAAATTCCTCGGCGTGCGCAAGTACGACTTCGGCCTGGCCAACAAGGAAAACCAGGTAGGCCAGGTGACCGGTCTGGCGTGGACGGAAGTGGGCGGCGATCTGCTGACCATCGAAGCCGCGATCATGCCGGGCAAGGGCAACATCTCGCGCACCGGTTCGCTGGGCGACGTGATGAAGGAGTCGGTCGAGGCAGCGCGTTCGGTGGTGCGTTCGCGGGCGCGTCGTCTGGGTATTGCGGATGAGATGTTCGAGAAGCGCGACATCCACATCCACGTGCCGGAAGGCGCCACGCCCAAGGATGGTCCTTCGGCGGGTATCGCAATGACGACCGTGCTGGTTTCGGTGCTGACGGGCATCCCCGTGCGTGCCGATGTGGCGATGACCGGTGAGATCACGCTGCGTGGTGAAGTGTTGCCGATCGGTGGTCTCAAGGAGAAGCTGCTGGCTGCCCATCGTGGCGGTATCAAGCTGGCGCTGATCCCTGAGGAAAACGTGAAGGACCTGGCGGACATTCCCGACAACGTCAAGAACGCCATCGAGATCGTGCCGGTACGCTGGATCGACAAGGTGCTGGAGCTGGCACTCGAGCGCAAGCCCGAGGCGCTGCCCGAGGAAGAAGCCAAACCTGCCGAAGTGGCAGACAAGGCTGCGGCCCAGGTCGAGCGTATTCATCACTGACCGACGTCCGACGTCAGAAAAAACGCCGCGGGAGTAATCCCGCGGCGTTTTTGTTTGTGCTGGATTCATACGAGGCGTGTTCGAAGCGCGGGATGAAGAGAATCTTGCAATCAACACTTGGCAAATCGAAAAGTCTCGTATTACAATCGCGGCCTCGCAACGCAAACAGCGGCAACTAAGCAGTAACCGCCGAATCGTGCGAAGCGAGATTACCCTGCAGGCAATTAGCTTGCGCGGTCCAAGTGGGTGCTTAGCTCAGCTGGTAGAGCGGCGCCCTTACAAGGCGTAGGTCGGGGGTTCGAACCCCTCAGCACCCACCACACTTGACCGTTGCGATGCAGCCGAAAAAGGGCCCAATCTGGAGTGGTAGTTCAGTTGGTTAGAATACCGGCCTGTCACGCCGGGGGTCGCGGGTTCGAGCCCCGTCCACTCCGCCAAATAAAAATGCCCGCGCAAGCGGGTTTTTTTATTTGTATCGTCCAAGTCGATACTGGCAACGGATTCCCAGGGTGCCAAGCATGGCGAATGCCAGCTATGCGGCTATCGTGCGGGGCGCGAAGGTGTCGCCGTATCGTGGCGATTCCTGACTCAACACCATCTCTCGCCACATATTCCGCAGGTCAGTCGTTCCGCTCCTGCTAGAATCGCAAGGTTTGACCGTCGGCCCAAGGCCCAACCCATTAACCCGACCAGCATGCTTGATTTCGTACGTAACAACCGGCGCCTGATGCTTATGCTGCTGCTGGTGCTTGTCTTCCCGTCGTTCGTGTTCTTTGGTGTCGAGAGCTACTCGCGCTTCATGGACAGTTCGCACGATCTTGCCAAGGTCGATGGACGTACCATCACCGTGCAGGAAGTTGACAACGTGGTGCGGGACCAGAGCGAGCGCATGCGCCAGATGCTTGGGAACAACTACGATCCGCGCATGTTCGAGGGTGCTGCCGCACGCCAGTCCGTGCTGGATCAACTGATCCAGCAGCGAGTGGTTGCCGATGCCACGGCAAAGAAGAACCTGACCGTCACCAAGGAACAACTGCGCCAGGCGATCTCGACCATTCCTGCGATCGCGCAATTGTATGGCTCGGATGGCAAGTTCGACGAGAAGGCCTATGTGGCGCTGCTGGCCCAGCAGGGCATGACGCCTGATCAGCTCGAGGCGCGCATGCGTTTCGAACTGGCCACGCAGCAGCTCGGCAGCGCCGTCGGTACCACCGCGTTCGTTCCGAAGTCGCTGCTCGATCGCCTGATCGCTATCCGCGACCAGCAGCGTGAGGTGCAGGCCCTGAACTTCAAGCCGGCCGACTTTACGTCGAAGGTCACGCCCGATGCCGCTGCGCTGAAGGCCTACTATGAAGCCCACCTTTCGGCTTACAGGACGCCCGAGCAGGCCAAGGTCGAATACGTGGTGCTGTCTGGCGATGCACTGGCGGCCAGCCAGGCCGTGACGCCGGAGGAACTGAAGTCCTACTACGACAGCAACGCCCAGCGCTTCCGCACGGAAGAGCAACGACGCGCCAGCCACATCCTGATCACGGTTCCGAAGGACGCCAAGGAAGCGGATCGCAAGGCAGCGAAGGAAAAGGCCCAGAAGCTGCTCGATGACGTGCGCAAGCATCCCGAAACGTTCGCCGACGTGGCGAAGAAGAGTTCGCAGGATCCGGGTTCGGCGGAGAAGGGTGGCGACCTCGGCTTCATGGGACGTGGCGCACTGGTCAAGCCGTTCGAGGACGCCATGTATGCGCTCAAGGATGGCCAGATCAGCGATCTCGTGGAGACCGACTACGGCTACCACATCATCAAGCTCACCGGTATCAAGCCCGCGGCCACCCAGCCGCTGGATGAAGTGCGTCCGGAACTCGAAGCCGAGCTGAAGAAGCAGCTGGCCAGTAAGAAGTATGCGGAACAGGCCGATGCCTTTGGCAACACGGTCTACGAACAGTCCGATAGCCTCAAGCCGGCCGCCGACAAGTTCAAGCTGACGATCCAGACGGCTGACAACGTGACGCGCAATCCGAACCCTGCGCTGGGCAAGGACAATCCCTTGAACAACGAGAAGGTTCTGAAGGCGCTGTTCAGCGACGACGCAATCAAGAACAAGCGCAACACCGAAGCCATCCAGGTTGGCCCGACGACGCTGGTTGCAGCGCGCATCGTGGATTACCGCCCGGCCGCGGCCCGCAAGTTCGAGGAAGTGGAAGCGCAGGTGCGCCAGGCCTACATCGCCCAGCAGGCAGCCGAGCTGGCCCGCAAGGATGGCGAGGCGAAGCTGGAAGCGCTCAAGAAGGCGGACAGCGCCACCGGCTTCGGCCCGGCAATGACGGTGTCGCGTGCCAAGGCCGATGGCCTGTCGCCGAAGGCCGTGGATGCCATCATGCGCGCCGATGCCACCAAGCTGCCGTCCGTGGTCGGCGTGGATCTGGGTGCCGATGGTTACGCGCTCTATCGCATTACCAAGGTGGCTACGCCGCCGCAGACGAATGCGGGCCAGCGCGATGCCGACGCGCAACAACTGAGCCAGCTGGCTGGTCAGACCGAGCTGGCCGCCTACTACGAGGCACTGAAGGCACGGGCCAAGGTGAAGGTACTGCGTCCGCCGAAGTCCGGCGATGCAGCGCCCGCCAGCGAAGCGGCTGCGAACTGACGCGCTGCCCGTAACGTGCCCCAGCAAAAAGCCCCTGCAGGTGCAAACCTGCAGGGGCTTTTTCTTGCTTCCTTGTTTCCCTGCTTCAGCCAGCCTTGTGGGGTGACTTGAGTATCGGCTTCAGTGCCGGCCACACAGTGTCGAGCAGCGTGGACTGTGCTGCCGATGTCGGATGAATCCGATCCTCCTGGAACCACTCGGGCCGCGTCACCACCTTGTCCAGGAAGAATGGCACGAGCTGGGTACGGTATTCCTTGGCCAGCTTGGGAAACAGGCCGAAGAATCGCTCGGTATAGTCGGCGCCGTAGTTCGGCGGAATACGCATGCCGACGAGCACCACCTTGGCACCGGCCTTCTGGGCATCGCCAATGATGCTCCGCAGGTTGGATTCGGTCGACGGCAGGGAAAGGCCGCGCAGCGCGTCGTTGGCGCCCAGTTCCACGACGACGATGGCCGGCTTGTGCCGCTTGAGCAGATCAGGGAGCCGGGTCTTTCCGCCAACCGTGGTTTCGCCGCTGATACTGGCATTCACGACGCTATAATCGAACCGCTCGCCACGCAGGCGTTCCTGAAGCAGGCTGACCCAGCCAGTGCCGCGTGCAATGCCGTATTCGGCTGACAGGCTGTCGCCCAGTATCAATACCGCTGGCCCGGTCGGTGCGCCGGCTGGTGTCTGCGCCGCGGCGGGCAGCGTCAGTGAACAAAGCAGGGCGACGGTTGTCGCACAACAAGCAGCCAGCATCCGCCGGCGCCCAACGTTTGCAATCTTCTCGCGCATGTCCTCTTCCATTCTTGCTGTCGAGTCACTCGGAAAGACCGTAGCCGACACGACGGGTTCGCTGACGATTCTGCACGACGTCTCGTTTTCCGTCACGGCCGGTGAAACGCTGGCGATCGTCGGCGCATCGGGTTCCGGCAAATCCACGCTGCTGGGCCTGCTTGCCGGTCTGGATCTGCCGAGCACCGGCTCCGTGCGGCTGCATGGGCACGATATCTTCCAGCTTGACGAAGACCAGCGTGCGGCGCTGCGCGGTCGCCACGTCGGCTTTGTGTTCCAGTCGTTTCAGTTGGTCGGGCATCTGACGGCTCTCGAAAACGTGATGCTGCCGCTGGAGCTGCGCGGCGAGACAGCGGGTGTGCGTGAGCGTGCCACGGAAATGCTGGAGCGGGTAGGGCTGGCCAAGCGGCTGACTCACTATCCGCGTACGCTGTCCGGCGGCGAGCAGCAACGAGTGGCCCTGGCGCGTGCCTTCGTGGCGCGTCCCGACGTCCTGTTTGCCGACGAGCCGACCGGCAGCCTGGACACTGCGACCGGCGAGGCCGTGATCGCACTGATGTTCGAACTCAATCGCGATGCCGGGTCCACGTTGGTGCTGGTCACGCACGACCGCTCCGTGGCGGCGCGCTGCGGCCGTATCCTGACCATCGACGCCGGCCGGGTGGCCAGCGATGAACTGATGGGTACCGAAGTTTGAATCGATAGGTGTCGGCCAGCGCGGCCGCCATCCCTGTCCCGCGTTTAGCCGCGGCTCAACACGCCTTGTGCGCGGGCGATCAGCGCGGCGGTCGACGCATCGTGCGTTGCTTTGCCCTGGCCAGTGAGTTCCTGCTCGATCGGCCGCGCCAGGATCTTGCCTAGCTCGACGCCCCACTGATCGAACGAGTTGATATTCCACACCACGCCCTGCACGAACGTGCGGTGTTCATAGAGCGCGATCAATGCGCCCAGCACGTGTGGGGTGAGGTCGTCCATCAACAGCGTGTTGCTGGGGCGGTTGCCGTCGAACACCATATGCGGAATGCGCGATTCGTCGGTCACGCCAGCCGTGCGCAATTCTTCGGCGCTACGGCCGCGCATTAGCGCCTCGGCCTGGGCAAAGCAGTTGGCCAGCAGCTTGGCGTGGTGGCCGGGCAGATCGCGCGGCGGCACCAGCGGGGCCACGAAATCCACGGGCACGATCTGCGATCCCTGATGGATCATCTGAAAGTACGCATGCTGACCGTTGGTGCCTGCCGTGCCCCAGACCACAGGGGAAGTGTCCACCTGCACGGGGTCACCGTTGAGCTGGACCGACTTGCCGTTGCTTTCCATTTCCAACTGCTGCAGGAATGCGGGAAACAGTTCGAGCGATGTCGAGTACGGCGCCATGCAACTGGTAGGCATGCCGAAGAAGTTGCGGTACCAGACGCCCAGCATGCCCATGACCACTGGCATGTTGCGCGCCAGCGGCGCGGTGCGGAAGTGATCGTCCATCGCCCGGCCGCCCAGCAGCAGATCTTCGAATGCGTCGAAGCCGATGGCCAGCGCAATCGACAGGCCAACGGACGACCAAAGCGAAAAGCGTCCGCCGATCCAGTCCCAGAACTCGAACATATTGGCCGGATCGATGCCGAACTTCACCACCGCCTCGCGGTTGGTGGACACGGCCACGAAATGGCGGGCCAGCTGGTTCTCAGCCACGCCATTGCGCAGGAACCAGTCGCGCATGCTGCACGCGTTGGCCATCGTCTCCAGCGTGGTGAACGTCTTCGAACACACGATGACCAGCGTGCGGGCAGGGTCCAGTCGCACCAGCGTTTCGGCGAGTTCCGTGCCGTCGACATTCGAAACGAAATGCATACGCGGGCCGTGCGGGTCCGCCAGGTGGGCCAGCGCGCGACAGACCATGCGCGGGCCAAGGTCCGAGCCACCGATGCCGATGCTGACGATGTCGGTGATGGTCCGGCCGCTGAAGCCCTTCCACGCCCCGGTGCGCACGCGTGCGGCGAAATCGCGCATGCGGTGCAGGACATCGTGGATGCCCGGCATGACAGACGCGCCGTCAACCTTGAACGGCGCATCGGGCAGGGCCCGCAGCGCGACGTGCAGCGCCGCGCGGTCCTCGGTGGTGTTGATATGCTCGCCCGCGAACATGGCGTCGCGGCGCTGGGTCACGCCTGCTTCCTCGGCGAGCTTCATGAGCAGCGCGAAGGTTTCGAACGTGATGCGGTTCTTCGAGAAATCGAGGTACAGGCCAGCGGCTTCCAGCGAGAAGTCCTCGACCCGGCGGGCAGCCTCGGCGTCGGCAAACCACTGCTGTATCGGCGTGTGGCGGATGGCGTCGTGGTGTTGGCGAAGGGCGGTCCAGGCGTGGAATTCAGTCGGCATGCGTGATTCTGGGTGTCTTAGGCGTGGAGCGAGCGGCAAGGCCGATCTGAACGCAAGTATATCGCTCCGATGTGATGTCAAAAGCCGAAAGTAGCAGCAAAAAGTAACGGCACTTGCGGTATGCCTAAAACGTTAGCAGGCCGGCCCTCCTGGCCCTATCGGTCATTGTCTGACGTGCACGCTGTCAGGCACCCGACTCGATTTTTTGTGCGCGGATCTGCGCGTCAGCGCCGCAGACGCCCGGCAATGCGGCGCAGCAGCGGTTCGCCACCGGCCACGAACACACCCCCCGCGCAGATCACGGCGATGCCCAGTGCCGTCGTCCAGTCCGGCAGGTGATCGAACGCGAAGTACCCGACCACTGTGGCGGAGAATATCTGCAGATACAGGAACGGACTCAGGAAGGAGGCATCGGCGTACTGGAAAGCACGGATCACAAAGTAGTGCCCCAGTGACCCCGTCAGACCCGCCGACAGCAGCAGCGCGCATTGCATGGGCGTCGGCATCGCCTCGAACCAGAAGAAGGGCACCAGAAGCGTGGTCAGCGCGGCACCCGTCACACCGCTCTGGATCAGCGTAGTCATCGGCGCATCGTGGGCGGCAATGCGCCGCGTCAGCATCTGCAGCAGGGCGAACAGCAGGGCCGACAGCAGCCCCAGCGACACGCCAAACGCATCGAGTTCGCCGCCTGGGCGCACCACGACCAGCATGCCTGCAAAGCCAATGCCGACGCCGATCCAGCGCGTCCAGCGCACATGCGCGCCCGGTCGTTCGCCGAGCAGCCACGGTGACAGCGCCACGACGATCAATGGTGCGCAGAAGTTCAGCGCCGTCGCGGTCGCCAGCGGCATCAGCTTCAATACGCTGAAGAACACCAGAGTCGAAGCCAGCATCAACGCGCCGCGCAGCCACTGCAGGCGCGGTGCGGCAGGGCGCGATTGCTGCCGCCAGCGGGCCGGGCCGATCAGCAGGAAGATGGCAACCACGTGGCCCAGGTAGCGTACCCAGGCCACCGCCACGACGGGCAGCCCCTGCTGGGTCAGCGTCTTGCCGGTCGCGTCCAGCAGGCTCAGGATCCATTGGCCGATCACAAGCAGCGCAATGCCCGTCAGCAGATGCCGGCGCGTGTGTTCGCCGCCTGTGCCGCCATTGAGTGTCGCAGCCTGGGTCATGCGTCGCCGCCTTGCAGCAGCGCATTGAAGATGGTGCGAGCGGGCAGGTAGAGTTCGCTTGCGGTCAGCCCCGCTGGCCCGGTGCCGCCCTCGACGAGGCGGTCCGCCGCGCGGCCGTGGATCCACACCGCCGCGCGCGCCGCTGTCAGCGGCGGCATACCCTGTGCCAGCAGCGCTCCGATCATGCCGGCCAGCACATCTCCGGTACCGGCCGTGGAAAGCCCCGCATTGCCAGTCGGATTGATGGTGGCCGGCGCGTTCTCGCGCGTGGCGATCACCGTGCCCGACCCCTTGAGCACCACGGTGGCCTGCCAGCGCGCCGCCAGCGCCTGCGCGGCGGCCAGGCGGTCGCGCTGCACGTCGGCGACGCTGGCGCCAAGCAGGCGCGCGGCCTCCAGCGGGTGCGGCGTCATGACGTAGTCGAGCCCGCTGTCTGTCAGCTGCTGTTTGAGCGTTTCATCGGCGGCCAGCAGATTCAGCGCATCCGCGTCGAGCACCAGTGGCAGTGGCGGTTCCGCATTGGCGCAGACGTCGATCAACTGCGCAAGCTGCTTGCGGGCGGCTGTGCCGCTGCCCATGCCGGGTCCGGCAACGAACGCGGACATCGTGTCGAGCGCCAGTTCGGTGACGGGATGGAGCATCAGTTCGGGATGCACCGGATCGATGCTCGGCGCCGGCTGCGCCAGAAATCCCACGTGCACGCGGCCCGCGCCAAGATGCAGTGCCGCGCGCGCGCCAAGCAGCGGCGCGCCGGTCATGCCGTGGTTGCCGCCAATCACCGCCAGGCTGCCGAAGCGGCCCTTGTTGGCGGCATGGTCGCGGCGCGGCAGCGCGTGTGCAAAGGCGCCGGGCTGGTTGACGATGGCCACGGGCCGCTCGGCCGGCGGATAGTCCAACCCGAGCGGGGCGATGTCGATGCTACCCGCGCAGTCGCGGCCATCGAGGGTCAGCAGGCCAGGCTTGGCCGCCAGGAATGTCAGCGTGCGCCGCGCGCGGATAGCCGGCTGCCCCGCGCCGGTATCGGCAAAAAGGCCACTGGGAATGTCGAGCGCATACACCGGCAGGTGCGAGTCATTGAGGTGGGCAATCCAGCGCGCCACGTCGCCATCGGCGGCGCGGTTCAGGCCGATGCCAAGCAGGCCATCGACAATCGCGACGCAGCCGGTGGGCCACGGTGGCAATGCGGTATCGGCGTCGGGATGCATGGCGAGCAGCGGCACCCCGGCGGTGCGCGCCTCGAACCACGCTCGCGCGGCATCGGCAGGCAACCGGTCGGCTTCCGCAATCAGCCATGCCTCGACCAGGCGCCCCGCCTGGTGCAGGCGCGTGGCCGCTACCAGCGCATCGCCGCCGTTGTTGCCACGCCCGGCAAGGAACAGGATGCGCCCGCTGGGCACGTGGTGGTGGACCCAGTCGGCGGCCGCGGCGCCGGCGCGCGACATCAGCGTGAAAGGCGGGGTCGCATCAAGGCCGGCCTGTTCGATATGGCGAATCGTTGCCACATCGTAGAGCGGCGTCGCATCGCTGCCGGCAGCGTCCAGCGTGAACCACTCGGGCGCGTTCTCGGCAGGTGCGGGGGCTGGTGGCACTACGGTATTCATGTCCTTGTCACGCGGGCGCGAGGCGGTAGCGCGCCGGGGTCAGCCCCTCCATGTCGATGGACGGGCCGCCGCCCCGGCCTGCACTGGCGGCAATCTGATCTGCGGCAATTTTGCCCGATCCGCAGCTCATCGCCCAGCCCGTCGAACCGTGGCCCAGATTCAGGAAGAGTCCCGGCACCCTGGTAGCCCCGATCAGCGGCGGCCCGTCGGGCAGCATTGGCCGCGCACCCGCCCAGAGCGTGGCTTCCTGATAGTGGCCGGCTACCGGAAACCAGTCGCGTGCCACCTTGATCAGCGTATTCAGCGCGGCTGGCCGAAGGTCCAGCCGGCGCGAACCCAGTTCCGCAGTGCCGGCCACGCGCAGCCGGTTGCCCATGCGGGTAATGGCCACCTTGAACGATTCGTCCATCAGCGCACCGAGCGGCGCCTGCAGTTCGTCGCGCACCATGACAGTGGCCGAGTAGCCCTTGATCGGATAAAGCGGCACCCTCAACCCCAGCGGGCGCAGCAGGCGGGGGCTGCCCACGCCGGCGGCAACCAGCACGCGGTCGGCGGTAAGGATTTCGGGAGCGGCGCCGCGTTGCGCGGGTACCAGTTCTACCGACAGCGTCCCGGACTTGCCGATGCTCAGCCGTGCCACATCCGTCTGAAAGCGGAATTGCACGCCGGCCGCTTCGGCGTGCTGATGCAGGCGGCGCACGAACATGGGGCAGTTACCCGACTCGTCCTCGGGCAGGTGCAGGCCGCCCGCGAGCGGTGTGTCATCGGTCAGCCCCGGCTCGATGCGCCGGCAGCCGGGTGCGTCCACGAGTTGATGGGGTACCTTGTTCTCGCGTAGCAGAGCCAGTGCCGGCGCCGCCAGATCCAGGTCCTGCTGGGTGCGGAATAGTTGCAGGTAACCGCGCGACTGCTCGTAATCGATGGCCAGTTCCTCGCGTAGCTGGTGAAGGCATTCCCGGCTGTAGAAGGCAAGGCGCTGCATGCGCAGCTTGTTGGCGCGGTAGCGTTCGGCGTCGCATTCCCGCAGCCAGCGGCCAATCCAGCGCCACATCGCAGGGTCGGCGCTTGGGCGGAACAGCACCGGCGATTCGCGCTGGAACAGCGCGCGCAGGATCTTGCCCGGCATGCCGGGCGCGGCCCACGGCGTGACATAGCCGGGCGCGATCACGCCGGCATTGCCGAAGCTGGCTTCCTGCGCAGCGGCGCCGCGCCGTTCCAGCACGGTGACATTGAAGCCGGCCTGGCGCAGGTACCAGGCCGAGCAGACGCCGATGGCGCCGGCGCCAATCACGATGACGTTCATCCGGGCAGATGTCCTGTTGAGGAACGCGGTTTACTTGAGCTCCTTCGCCATCACCACGTCGGGCAGCCAGGTGACCACGGATGGCCAGACGGTGATGATGCCGATGGCAACCACCATCATCATGAAGAATGGTAGGGACACGCGCGCGATGTAGTTGCTGTCCTTGCCGGTCATACTCTGGAGCACGAAGAGATTGAAGCCGACTGGCGGCGTGACCTCCGCGATTTCCACGAGCAGCACGATGAAGATGCCAAACCATACCAGATCGAAGCCGGCGGCCTGCACCATCGGCAGCACGGTGGCCGTGGTCAGCGCAATCATCGAAATGCCGTCGAGCGCCGTGCCCAGCACGATGTAGATCACGGTCAGCACCGCGATCAGTGCCCAGGGCGACAGGTGCAGCGCGGCCACCCATTCGGCCAGCGCACGCGGAATGCCCGTGAAGCTCATCGTCACCGACAGGAACGATGTGGCGCCGAGCACGAACATGATCATCGCGGTCAGCCGTGTGGCCGACATCAGGCTCTCCCAGAACGCCTTGCGCGTGAGCGATCCGCCGGCCCAGGCCAGCCCCAGCGATGCGACCACGCCATAGGCCGCCGCCTCCGTGGCGGTGGAGTAGCCGGCCATCATGATCCACGTGATGAACGCGATCAGGATGATGCAGGGCATCAGCTGCCGGATCGATGCCATGCGGGCACGCCAGCCGAATGTTTCTGCCTCGGGGGTCTTCGACGGATTCATCAGCGCCCAGACCACGATATAGCCCGAGAACAGCAGCATCAGCAGCAGGCCCGGCAAAAAGCCGGCCAGAAAGACCCGGATGATCGATACATCGGCGGATACCGCATACACCACCATCGTGATCGACGGCGGAATCAGGATGCCGAGCGTGCCGGCGCACGACAGCGATCCGAGCGTGATGCGCTCGTCGTAGCCGCGCCGGGTCAGCTCGGGCAGGGCGGACTTGGCGATCGTGGCACATGTGGCCGCCGACGATCCCGAGACCGATCCGAAGATGCCGCAGCCCAGAATGTTGACGTGCATGAGACGTCCGGGCAGCCAGTTCAGCCACGGCGACAGGCCATTGAACATCTGCTCGGAAAGCTTGGTGCGGAACAGGATCTCGCCCATCCAGACGAACAGCGGCAGGGACGCCAGCGTGTATGACGCGCTGGACGACCACCACGAATTGGCCAGGTTCACCAGCGCGTCGTGATCGGAAAAGACCACCAGGCCGACCCACGAGGTGACGGCGATCGCCACGGGAATCCAGGCACCGATGGCCAGGAAGACCATCATCACCAGCAGCAGGACCAGGGCAACGAGTACGGTGCTCATCAGACGGTCTCCCCGAAATCGCCGGCGGCGAGCTTGGATTCCTGCGCCAACTGGTAGCGCGGTTTCTGACGGCGCATCACGCGCAGCCACTCGTCGGCAACGGCCAGCAGAAAGCCGAGAGCGCCAAGCACTGCAAAACTCTGGGGAATCCAGAGCGGAATCACGATCTGACCTTGCGACACGTCATTGATATCCCAGCTCTGCCAGGCGAACGTGCCCAGGGCCCACGCGGCGTAGGCGGCAAATACCAGGCAGATGGTCAGCGACAGTACTTCCAGCAGCCAGCGCCGCTTCGGGCCCACTGCTTCCAGCAGCATTTCCACGCGCACGATGCCGCCGTGCTGAAAGGTCTGGCCAAGGATCAGGAAGGCCGATGCGGCGCACAGCCAGGCGACGATGTCATCGCCGCCTTTCAGGACGATCAGGGTTTCGCGCGAGATCGACATCGCAATCATCACGATGCAGACGGCGAGAATGCAAAGGGCGCCAAGCGCGGCGAAAAGGTCAAGCAGATGGTCGAGCCATCGTTTACGAAGAATGGGGGCTTCCATGAGGACGGGATACCTGTAATGCGCAACGGCGAAAGACGAGCCAGGCGTGGATGCGTGCGGCATCCGCGCCCGGCCATTGATGCGAGTTCCGGCGGGATTACTTGCGGTAGGCGTCCAGGATTGCCTTGCCGTCGTCGCCAGCGCTCTTGGCCCAGTCGTTGACCATGACCTCGCCCACCTTCTGCATGTCGGACTTCAACTGCGGCGAGGGCGGTGCCACGGTCATGCCGTTCTTCGAGAGCGTGCCCAGGTATTCCTTGGTTTTCTGCTCCGATACTTGCCAGCCGCGCTTCTCCGCATCGGCCACGGCCTTGAGCAGGGCATCCTGCGTGGGCTTGTCCAGTGCGTTGAACGCCTTCTTGCTGACCACGAGCATGTTCTTGGGCAGCCAGGCATCCACGGTGTAGAAGTACTTCACCGATTCCCAGACCTTGGTATCCACGCCGGTGGCACCCGACGACATGAACGAGTTGACGGTGCCCGTGGCCAGCGCCTGCGCCAGGTCGGCCGCCTGGATCGTCACCGGTTGCGCACTGACCAGTTCGGCGATCTTTGACGTGGCCGGGTTGTAGGCGCGCCATTTCAGGCCCTTCATGTCGGCGGCGCTGTTGATCGGCTTGTTTGCGTAGATGCCCTGCGGCGGCCAGGCCACCGCGTACAGCAGCTTCATGCCCTGGCGGTCCAGTACCTTGTCGGTAACGGCTTTCGATGCCTGCCAGAGCCGGTACGAATCGCCATAGCTGGTGGCCAGGAACGGCACCGCGTCGATGCCGAACACCGGGTTTTCGTTGGCCAGCAACGACATCAGGATCTCGCCCATCTGCACCTGGCCGGTCTGCACGCCGCGCTTGATCTCGTTGGCTTTGAGCAGCGAGCCATTCGGGTGGATGACGATCTTGAGCTTGCCGCCGGTGGCCTTCTCCACATCGTTGGCCATCAACTGCAGGTTTTCGGTGTGGAGGTTGGTGGCCGGGTAACCGGTTGGCAGGTCCCACTTGGTATCCGCCCGTGCCGCCGTGGCGGCCAGCAGCAGTGCCGCCGCCGCGACTGCCATTGCCTTGACTCGCATCTCGATCTCTCCTGGTGTTGCGCATGGGCGCCTGCCCGACTGCGCGGGTTTGGAACTACCTGGAACTGCCGCCGCCCCATGTCTTGATTGTTTGCAGGCGTGGGGCGGTACTGCGGTCACGGCGCGGGTTGGCTCACCCCGCGTGCTGTGACGGTCGAACGATCGATTCCAATGCAAGGGCCGTGCCCAGCAAGCGTCCATCGCGCATCGGGCCGTGTGACAGCATCAGGCCGACGGGAAGTTCATCGGGCGCGTGGCAGGGCAGCGAGACCGAGCAGCCGTCAAGAAAGTTGAAGGCGGACGTATTGCGCAGAAGCAGGCCGTTGGTGCGGAAGAAGAGGGCGTCGTCGGACACCAGCGGCGCGATCGGCGGGGCGACGAACGGCACGGTCGGGCAGACCACGGCATCGAACGGCGCCAGGCGGGCCTGCATGCGCGAGATCCAGTCCAGCCGGGCCCGATGCAGTGCGATGTAGTCGGCCGCGCTCATCGTGGCGCCGCGCTCGATGCGCGTCAGGACGCGCGGGTCATACAGGTCCCGATGCGTGGCCAGCAACGGGCGGTGATGCGAATAGGCCTCGGGCGCCGAGAATCCGCCGGCGGCGTTGAGGCCGGCCAGTTCGTCAAGCTCGGGCATATCCACGTGTTCCACGCGCACGCCGGCAGCCGAGAGCCGGCCGATCGCGCGGTCGAAGGCGCGCGACACCACTTCGTCCATGTCGTCGAGAACCAGCTGGCGCGGGATGGCGAGCTTGATGGCGGTGGTCGCGGTGATCACGGGAAGCGCGGGCGTATCCGCGATCACGCTATCCATCGCGATGCAATCGGCCAGCGTGCGCGCCATCGCGCAAGCCGTGTCGAGCGTGTACGACAGCGGAAACGCACCGTCCAGCGGCACCCGGCGCGCCGTGGGTTTGAAGCCGGTGATGCCGCATAGCGCCGCCGGAATCCGGATCGATCCGCCCGTATCGCTGCCGAGCGCGGCGACGGCCGTGCCCAGTGCCACCGAAACCGCCGCGCCCGACGACGATCCGCCCGGAATACGGGCCGTGGTGCTATCGCACGGATTGACCGGTGTACCGAAATGGGGATTGATGCCGACTCCCGAGAACGCGAATTCGGTCATGTTGGTGCGACCCACCAGGGCCGCACCGGCCGCGCGCAGCCGTGCCACCACTGCCGCGTCCGCCGTGGCCGCTGGGGCGTCCTGGCGCGCTGCGGAGGCGGCCCGAGTGACTTCGCCCGCCACGTCGTACAGATCCTTGATCGATATCGGCAGGCCGGCCAGCGGGTGGAGCGCGCGGCCGGCCTGTGCGGCGGCATCGGCGGCGCGGGCCACCTGGCGGGCGGCTTCGAACGTGGTGTGCAGGTAGACGGCGCTGCCTTCGGGGCTTGCCGCGCGGGCTTCCGCCTGTTCGATCAGGTCGGCGCGGGAGGTTTTGCCGGCGCGCAGGCTGGCGTGGAGCGATTCAAGCGAGTCGAGATGAGGCAGCATGCGGCGCGTGACAGTGAAAGGCGTCGCGGAACCAGACCGCATTCACGCATTGCCTCTGTGAATTAAGGTATTCATGCTGAGAATTCGCCGATAAACTGTCAAGCCGAAATTGCCTGAACCGGCTTCGGGCTTTCACCTATCGCCACGTTGGCCGCAATCCTGGCGAACCACCCGCCGCTTTCCATTTGGAGACCATTCATGGCCCGCAAGCCCGCCCCGGAACGTCACGCCGATGCCGCCGCTGATGCCGCAGACGGCGCTGCCACGCGGGCCGCGCCGTTGACACGTGCCGCGGGCGTCAACATCGTTTCTTCGGCGCATCTGGTATCGGTGCGCAGCCCCGAGCTGTCCGAATTCGAATTTGGCCTGAACACGGCGTACAACGCCTACAGCCGCTGGGTCGTGCGGTGCATGGGTGCCGCCGGGGTGCGTGACCTGACCTTTCTGGACGTGCTGGTGCTCCATCACGTGAATCACCGCGGCCGGGCCAAGCGGCTGGCTGACATCTGCTTCGTGCTCAACGTCGAGGACACCCATCTGGTGACCTATTCGCTGAAGAAGCTCGTCGGGCTGGGTCTGGTGGCCGGCGAGCGCGTGGGCAAGGAAGCGACCTATGCCACCACCCAGGGCGGCACCGAGGCATGCGCCCGGTACCGCGAAATCCGCGAGCAGTGCCTGACCAGCAATTTCACCGAGGGCAGCGATGAAAACGTCGAAATCGGCGAGCTGGCGCGCCTACTGCGTGTGCTGACCGGTCTCTACGAACAGGCGGCACGGTCGGCGACCTCTCTCTGACGCCACATCGGGCGGATTCAAGCGGAATTCGGGCGCCGGAAGCGGCACCGGACGCCCGCGATGTCCGATTTTCCCGGTACTGTCCGCCCAAGCCGTATTGCGCAATGCAAAAAGCGGCCGCCAACAAGGTACAATAGCGGTTTCCCGACAGTCGGCATTCCATTCAGCAGTGCCGGCAGCCGCTTAGCCCCACCTCCTACGCCTCCTGACCGTACCGATCATGGCGCATTTCTCGTGCTTCCCTGGCGCTTTGGCGCTTTCTGCTTTCCGTCAGCAACGCCTGCTTGCCGCGCTTCAACAAGTCGACGCCGATATTGAGTCGGTGCATGGCCAGTTCGTGCATTTTGTCGATTCGGACACACCGTTGTCCGCCGAGGACCAGACGCGCATCGGCGCCATGCTGACCTACGGCGCGCCGTTTACGGCCCAGTCCGACGGCGACCGTTTCGTGGTGATTCCGCGCTTCGGCACGATCTCGCCGTGGGCCAGCAAGGCCACCGATATCGCCCATAACTGCGGTCTGACCCACGTGCACCGCGTCGAACGCGGCGTCGAGATCACCGTAATTTGCAGGAAGGGCCTGCTGCGCGGCCGCAAGACGCTGGACGCCGGAACGCGCGCCGCCGTGGCCGCGCACCTGTTCGACCGAATGACCGAGACCGTGATCGCCACGCGCGATGAGGCGGCCGGCCTGTTCCAGGAACTGCCGGCCAAGCCGCTGCAGTTCATCGATATTTCCACTGGCCGCGCCGCGCTGGTGGATGCCAATACGGCGATGGGCCTGGCGCTCTCGGACGACGAGATCGACTATCTGCTGGAGAACTACGGCAAGCTCGGCCGCAATCCGACTGACGTCGAACTGATGATGTTCGCGCAGGCCAACAGCGAACACTGCCGCCACAAGATCTTCAACGCCACGTGGACGATCGATGGCGTCACGCAGGACAAATCGCTGTTTGCGATGATCCGCAACACGCACCAGTTGAACCCGCAAGGCTCGATCGTGGCCTATTCGGACAACTCGGCCGTGATGGAAGGCGATGTGGCCGAGCGCTGGTTCCCGCGTGGCGCGGAGCAGCAATATGGCCGCCACGAGGCGCTGACCCATACGCTGATGAAGGTGGAAACGCACAACCACCCGACCGCCATCTCGCCGTTCCCGGGTGCCTCGACTGGCGCCGGCGGGGAAATCCGCGATGAAGGTGCCACGGGCCGTGGTGCCAAGCCGAAGGCCGGCCTGACCGGCTTCACGGTGTCGAACCTGATGCTGCCCGAAGCTGTCGAGTCGTGGGAAAACGCCCGCGACGCCGCACAGCCGGTGGCGCATCGCAACCCGGACGACAAGCACGGCGTGACCGGCAAGCCGGACCGTATCGCATCGCCGCTGCAGATCATGATCGACGGCCCGCTGGGCGGCGCCGCGTTCAACAACGAATTCGGCCGTGCCAATCTGGGTGGCTACTTCCGCGTCTACGAGCAGAACGTCGGTGGCACCGTGCGCGGCTATCACAAGCCGATCATGATTGCCGGCGGTATCGGCACTATCGACGCCAGCCATACGCACAAGGACCCACTGCCGGCCGGCACGCTGCTGATTCAGCTGGGCGGCCCGGGCATGCGCATCGGCATGGGCGGTGGTGCCGCCAGCTCGATGGCTACCGGTACCAACACGGCCGACCTGGACTTTGATTCCGTGCAGCGCGGCAACCCGGAAATGGAGCGTCGCGCGCAGGAAGTGATCAACGCCTGCTGGCAGCTCGGCGACGAGAACCCGATCCTGTCGATTCACGATGTCGGCGCGGGCGGTATCTCGAATGCTTTCCCGGAGCTGGTCGACGGTGCCGATCGCGGTGCCCGCTTCGATCTGCGCCAGGTGCATCTGGAGGAATCCGGCCTGTCGCCGGCCGAAATCTGGTGCAACGAGTCGCAGGAACGGTACGTGATGGCGATTGCCCCGAACGACCTGCCGCGCTTCCAGGCCATGTGCGAGCGTGAGCGCGCGCCGTTTGCCGTGGTGGGTATTGCCACCGAAGAGAAGCAGCTGCAGCTCGTGGACTCCCATGTGGATGCGGCGCTGAAGGAGCACCATCCGGTCAACATGCCGATGGAAGTGCTGCTGGGCAAGCCGCCGCGCATGCACCGCGATGTGCAGCGCGTGGAGCGGGAACTGCCGCCGGTGGATGTGACCGGTATTTCGCTGGAACAGGCCGTGAGCGACGTGCTGCGTCATCCGACCGTCGCCAGCAAGTCGTTCCTGATCACGATCGGTGACCGTACCGTGGGCGGCATGAACGCGCGCGACCAGATGGTCGGCCCGTGGCAGGTGCCGGTTGCGGACGTGGCCGTGACGACGCTCGACTACAAGGGCCGCGCCGGTGAGGCGATGACGATGGGCGAGCGCACGCCGTTGGCCGTGATCGACGCGCCGGCATCGGGCCGCATGGCGATTGGCGAGGCGCTGACCAACCTGGCGGCTGCCCCGGTCAAGGATCTGAACAAGGTCAAGCTGTCGGCCAACTGGATGGCCGCCTGCGGCGTTGCCGGCGAGGATGCCAAGCTGTACGACACCGTGCATGCCGTGGGCATGGAACTGTGCCCGGCGCTTGGCATCAGCATCCCGGTGGGCAAGGATTCGCTGTCGATGCGCACCAAGTGGTCGGATGCCGATGGCGACAAGGAAGTGGTGGCGCCGGTTTCGCTGATCATCTCGGCGTTTGCAGCCGTGGACGACACCAACAAGACGCTGACCCCGCAACTGCGTACCGACCTCGGCGAGACTGTCCTGATCGCGATCGACCTCGGTCGTGCGAAGAACCGCATGGGCGGCAGCATCCTGGCGCAGGTAACGCAGCAGGTGGGCGATTGCGCACCGGACGTGGACAGCCCGGAAGATCTGAAGAATTTCTTCAATGTGATCCAGCGCCTGAACCGCGAAGACAAACTGCTGGCCTACCACGACCGTTCCGACGGCGGTTTCCTGGCGTCCGTGGCGGAAATGGCATTTGCCGGCCACACTGGCGTGTCGCTCAATGTCGACATGCTGACGCTGGATCCGACCCAGGAGCAGGACTACGGCGACGCCAAGAACTGGGCACAGCAGATTGCCGAGCGCCGCAACGACCAGACGCTGCGCGCGCTGTTCTCGGAAGAACTCGGTGCCGTGATCCAGGTCCGTGCGCAAGAGCGTGACGAAGTGTTCGCCGTACTGCGCGAGGCTGGCCTGTCGGCATGCAGCCATGTGATCGGCAAGCCGAACACGAACGACCAGATCGAGATCTATCGCGATGCGAAGAAGGTATTTGGCGCCGCACGTGCCGAATTGCAGCGCACCTGGACCGAGGTGAGCTGGCGCATTGCGCGCCTGCGCGACAACCCGGCCTGCGCCGACAGCGAGTACGAAAGCGTGCTGGACGCGGCCGACCCCGGTATCAGCCCGGTGCTGACGTTCGATCCGGCGCAGGATGTCGCAGCCCCGTTCATCGCTACCGGCAATCGGCCGCGCGTTGCCATCCTGCGTGAGCAGGGCGTCAATTCGCAGATCGAGATGGCCTACAGCATGGACCTGGCAGGCTTCGATACGGTGGACGTGCACATGAGCGACCTGATCGCCGGTCGCGCCAGCCTGGCGGACTTCAAGGGCTTTGTGGCCTGCGGCGGCTTCAGCTACGGCGACGTGCTGGGCGCGGGTGAGGGCTGGGCCAAGACCATTCTGTTCAATGGCCAGATGGCCGAGCAGTTTGCCGCTTTCTTCAACCGCCAGGACACCTTCGCCCTGGGCGTGTGCAATGGCTGCCAGATGATGAGCAACCTGGCCCCGATCATCCCGGGCGCCGGTGCATGGCCGAAGTTCACGCGCAACCAGTCGGAGCAGTACGAAGCCCGTTTCGTGACTGTGGAAGTCCAGCAGTCGCCGTCGATCTTCTTTGCCGGCATGGAAGGCAGCCGCATTCCGATCGCCGTGGCGCACGGCGAAGGTTTCGCCGACTTCTCGCAGCAGGGTGATATTGGCAAGGTCAACGTGGCACTCCGCTTCGTCGACAACCGCGGCGCCGTGACGCAGGCCTATCCGCTGAACCCGAACGGTTCTCCGGATGGCATTACGTCGGTGACGACCGTCGATGGCCGTTTCACCGCGCTGATGCCGCACCCGGAGCGCGTTTTCCGTGCCGCCACGATGAGCTGGGCACCGGACGCCTGGAAGGCCGTCGCGGACGGAGGCAGCCCGTGGATGCGCATGTTCCGCAACGCACGTAAGTGGGTCGGTTGATCGGACTCGCCGCTTCGAACGAACGCCCGCATATGCGGGCGTTTTTTTATGGCACGCGAGGTCTGCGCTGGCATCAGTCCCGTGTGAGCCGCAGCCATTCGCAGAACAGGATACTGAGTGTGGTGTAAATGATGATGCCCCACTCGAAACGCCGGCCCCACTTGCGCTGGAACGCTTCATCCTCCAAGTAACGGGTCAGAAATTTCTCCATGTGTGACTCCTCGTGGACGTTGATAGGTGGCAGCCGGTAGTTCAACTGCCGTTGACTGGCAGCGCCGCGTGGGCGTAGGCATAAGCAGCGGCGCTGGCGCAACTCAAAATGACGGAGAGATAGAGAGTCATCCCCGCCTTTGCATGTTTGCGGCGGCTTCTCGGATGGGCGTCCAACGTACCCAGCAACACGAGCACTGAGCCGGCGACGATCAGCAGGACGTGCATGCATAGCAGGACCCAGGCATCCACTCGGGAGTGATCGGCCTGGTCGATCCACACGGCGAGCGCGTAGCAGGCGCTCGCGCTAATCGGAATCGCCGCCCATAGCATTTGCCCATCCTGGATCGCCCGACGCACGATGCCGCGGCTCCGGGACCGCGTGAACTCCGGTACCTTGGCGAACGGCAACAGCGCGAACGGCGCCAATAGCGGAATCACCGCGTTGAAGACAATCCAGCCGATTAGTTCTGATGCGTCTGCCATGCTGCTCCCCAAAGGCCCATTGGAAATGACCGCGTGTGACGGGCTGCGTGCTTTCATGCACGCAGCGCAGTGATCCTAGGCTTCGGGGTATGGCGCGCCAAGAGGGGTTTTGTGAACTTGTGTGTCCGAAAACCAGGCGCTTGCGTCAGGTCATGAGAAGAATCTCAGACTGCAACGGGAGCGGAAATATCGGAGGGACTTTCGTCAGGCTGCAGTGCCGGCGCTTGCTGCGTGCGGAGTCGATCGCTCCACGGCAGGTAGCGCGAATAGAGCAGGCGCATGCGATCGGCGCCGGGCGGCACGGGGATTTCTCCGCGCACTTCCATGAACGCGATGGTGGCCTGCAACAGCTTCGACTGCGCGTAGCGGTCGCGTACGGGAAGGTGGGGGTGCAATTCGCGCCAGCGGCCGCCCGTGCATTCGATGTTGGGCATTCCCAGCGCGCAGTAGACCATCCCGCTGGAATAGAGGTGCCACATGTACCAGTAGCCGCTCGTCACGCCCATATGCCTTTGATCTCCGTGCTCGATGCCGCGCCTGGACGAATGTCCTGGTCGCTCCGAGCTTTCAGATATTACTGAGGGCGGTGGGTCGATGGAACCCGCAAACTGAACCAGAATGTTACCGAGCGCGCCAAACCGCACGCAAAAACAAAAACCGGCGCCTAAGCGCCGGTTTCGTTGCAGCAAGACTCAGACTTACTGGATCTTTGCCTTGTCCTTGAGCGACTTCATCATCGCCTGGAACTGCTCACGCTGCCAGGCCTGGTCGCCCATCAGCATTTGCTGGAGCTGAGGCTTCACTTCCTCGAACGACGGGATCTTGGCATCGCGCACATCCACGAGTTCGATGATGTGCCAGCCGAATTGCGTCTTGACCGGCGTATCGGTCATCTGGCCCTTTTTCAGCCCGGTCATCGCGGCCGAGAACTCAGGCACGTAGCTGCCGTTGTTGGCCCAGTCCAGATCGCCGCCGTTGGCTGCCGAACCCGTGTCCTTCGACGAAGCCTTGGCCACGTCCTCGAACTTGGCGCCGCCCTTGATCTTGGCGATCAGTGCCTTGGCATCGGCTTCCTTTTCAACCAGGATGTGGCGGGCATGGTATTCCTTGCCGTTGCCGAACTGACCCTTGATCTTGTCGTATTGCTTGCGCAGTTCGTCGTCGCTGGCGCCATGCGTGCGGACGTAGTCTTCGAACACGGCACCGGCCAGCACGTTCAGACGAGCCTGTTCCAGTTGATCCTGAATGTCATCGCGCTGCAGGATGCCGCGCTTGGACGCTTCCTGCACCAGCAGTTCCCGGTCGATCAGCATGGTGCGGGCACGGTCGCGCAGTTCGGGCGAGGCGGGCTGGCCGGTGCCGGCAATCAGCTTGTCCACCTTGGCCGACGGGATGGGCTTGCCATTCACAACGGCGGCGTTCTGGGCGAACACGGGCAGGCTGCCAGCAGCGAGCACAGCCGCCAGGCTGAACGAGAGGACGGTGGTCTTCATGGAGTCAGGTCTGAAAGTAGCGAGAGCGCGTCGCGTCATGCTTCGCGGGATTGATATTCTTGGTCGGTGTACGCGCTGACGGCCAGCGCATGAATTTGCGAGGGGAATAGATCGTGCAGCGCATCATACACCATACGGTGACGCGTCACCCGCGAATGGCCGGCGAACCGGTCGCTGACGATCAGCACGTTGTAATGACCCCCACCCGACGCCGCGCCGGCATGGCCCGCATGGGCCGCGCTGTCGTCATGCACGTTCAGGTGAGTGGGGTGGAGCGCCGCGCGCAGCAGCGTCTCGATGGTGGCGGGATCGGCGGCCATCGGTAGTCCTTCCGGAGGGTGAACAGGCGAGGATGGAGCGGTTCCGCTTACTCGGAACGGCCTTCCTGCGACGGGGTTTCCTGGATATGGCGCGACAGCCAGATGCTCTGCGCCACGATGAACACGACCATCAGGCCCATGCTGCCGAACAGCTTGAAATTGACCCAGGTATCGGTGGAAAACTGGTAGGCGACGTACAGGTTCACCACGCCCATGACGGCGAAAAAGGCGGCCCAGGCGGCATTCAGCCGGCCCCACATCGGCTCGGGCAGCGTCACCTGCTTTTCCATCATGGCGCGGATCAGGTTCTTGCGCCAGCCGATGACCGATCCGATCAGCGTGACCGCGAACAGCCAGTAAAGCACCGTCGGCTTCCACTTGATGAACGTTTCGTTGTGCAAAACGATCGTCGCGCCGCCGAACACGCCAATGATCAGCAGGCTGACCCATTGCATCGGCTCCACCTTGCCGTGGCGAAAGCGAACCCAGGCAATCTGCAGCACCGTCGCCACAATGGCCACCGCCGTGGCTTGATAGATGCCGAATACCTTGAAGGCGACAAAAAACAGGATGACCGGGAACAGGTCGAACAGGAATTTCATGCGGACCAAATCAGGTTGGCGGGCCAGGTATGTAGCCTGGCCTGCTGGCAATCCGACGGGCGGATTGGACGTGGCGTCCGGTGTGCGGGTGAAATCACCCGCGATCAGCCGGATCGCGATCGTCGAATTTTAACGCAGCCGAGTTGATGCAATAGCGCAGACCGGTCGGCGCGGGGCCATCTTCGAAAACATGGCCCAGATGGCTGCCGCATTCCTTGCAGCGAACCTCCACGCGCGTCATGCCATGACTATGGTCCACATGCTCGGCAATGACCTCGCCATTGATGGGCCGAAAATAGCTGGGCCAGCCGCAGCCGGCATCGAACTTGGTGGTCGATTCGAACAACGGCGTGCCGCAGCCCACGCAATGATAGATGCCCTGGTCCCAGTGGTCCCAGTAGCGGCCCGTGAACGGCCGCTCGGTGGCGGCTTCACGCGTCACGCGGTATTCGACGTCGGACAGCTGCTCACGCCATTGGGCATCGGTCTTGGTTGTGGTCATCTTGTTTCCTTTGTGGGATCCCGCTGGTCCTGCCGCTCAGGACGAACAGCTGACTTCGAGTCCTGAAGCCCAATCGGGCGGCAGGGCCGCATAGTGGGCCGCTTCGGGCTGCTCGTCGAAGGGTTTCGAGAGCACGCCCAGCACGCGGTCCACTTCGGAAAAGTCCTTGTCACGCGCGGCGCGGATGGCGGTTTCGGCGATGTGGTTCCGGAGCACGTATTTCGGGTTGACTTGCAGCATTGCAACCCTGCGCGCCGCGTCTTCGGACTGTTCCGCCTGCAAACGGGCACGGTATTCGGCCGCCCAGGCGTCCCAGGCGGCGCGGTCCATGAACAGGTCGCGCACCGGTGCGTCGCAAGAGGCGTCCTGCGACCCTACCTGGGCCAGGTTGCGCCAGAACAACGTGTAATCCACGCGGTTGGCGTGCATCACGCGGAACAGGTTCGTCATCAGCGTCTCGTCCTGTTCCTGCTCGGTACGAAGTCCGAGCTTCGCGCGGTAGTGGCGGAAAAACGCCGAGGCATAGCGGTCGCGGAACGGATCGAGCGCCTCGCGCGCGGCCTCCACGGCGGCTTCCTTTGCGGCTTCGGCATCCGCGGCGGTGGTATCGCGCCACAGTGGCAGCAGCGCCTGGGCCAGGCAGTGGAGGTTCCAGAACGCGATCTGCGGCTGCTGGCTGTAGGCGTAGCGGCCCTGCTGGTCCGAATGGTTGCAGATGTGATTGGCGTCGAAGGCATCCAGGAAGCCGAACGGACCGTAGTCGATCGTCAGGCCCAGGATCGACATATTGTCGGTGTTCATCACGCCGTGGCAGAAGCCCACGGCCTGCCAGTGCGCCACCATGTCGGCCGTGCGCAGCGATACCTCGCGCAGTAGCGCCTGATAGGGGCTGGCCTCGTCGCGGCAGGCCGGATAGAAGCGGTCGATCACGAAATCCGCAAGCTGTTTCAGCGAGGCATGATCCTCGCGTGCCGCGAAATGTTCAAAGTGGCCGAACCGGATGAAGCTGGGCGCCAGGCGCGTGACCACGGCCGAAGTCTCGATGGTTTCGCGCCGCACCGGCGCATCGGACCCGACGATCGCCATCGCGCGCGTGGTCGGTACCCCCAACGCATGCATGGCTTCGGAGCAGAGGTATTCCCGGATCGACGAACGCAGTACCGCGCGGCCATCGGCCATACGGGAATACGGAGTCAGGCCGGCGCCCTTGAGCTGGATCTCCCACGGGCCGTCCGGCATTTGCGCTTCCGCCAGCCGGATGGCACGGCCATCGCCAAGCTGTCCGGCCCAGACTCCGAACTGGTGGCCCGAGTAGACCGTAGCCAGCGGGTCGGCCCAGTCGGGCACGGCATTGCCGATGAAGGTATCGATGAATTGCGCGTCCTGCGTGACGGCGGGCAGCCTGGACGCATCCCAGCCCAGCAATGCGGCGGCGGCCGGGGCCACGCCAATCAGATAGGGCGATGGCAGGGGCGTAGGTGCCAGGCGCGTGAAGAAGCGTTCGCCAAGGGCCGCCATGCCTGGCGCCGTGGTGAACGGTACGGCGAATGGGGTGCGCGGCAGGGCGTCGGTGGAATCAGTAGGCATCGGATGCGCTGGCAAAGGTGCGGGGGTTGCCCCTGGACAGACCTGGATCAATAGCCGGCCGGGGCATGCGCCGGATGGCATTGCCGCGAGTCCCGTTCCGGTTCACATAGACGGCGTGCATGACGCTAGGGGAAAACGACATATTGAGACACATCAGGGCACGCAGTATTGTACTTGCACCGGTTTTCCCCTGCCGGCCAAGGGTTGTCCGCTGCTCGTAGACCAGTCAAAAAACGACGCAAATGGCGGACATCAATCCCGTGCATGGCAGGGTGCGCAAGTGGGTTTGGAGAGAGACACCACTACGCGTCAGTCCACCAACATCACCAACAAGTTTCTTCATTTTTTGTCGATGCTTTTGCAGGATGTGGGAAAGATCGGCCAAAAATAAGAACGGTTGTTCGTTTTCTTCCGAACCAAGGAGACCGTTTCATGGCATTGATGGGTCAAATGATGAGCGCGCCGCTGCTCATTTCCTCCATCATCAGGCACGCTGCGCGCTACTACGGCAGCACCGAAATCGTCTCACGGCGAACTGAAGGCGACCTCCATCGATATACCTATCGCGAGTGCGAGCTGCGTGCCCGTAAGGTGGCGCAGGCGCTCGAGGCGCTGGACGTGGAGCAGGGCGATCGCGTGGGCACGCTGGCCTGGAATGGCTACCGGCACCTGGAGGTCTACTATGGCGTGTCGGGCATGGGTGCCGTCTGCCATACGATCAATCCGCGCCTGTTCCCGGAACAGATCGCCTATATCGTCAATCACGCCGAAGACCGCTTCATCTTCTTTGATGCCACGTTCCTGCCGCTGGTGGAAGGCGTGGCGCCACACTGCCCGAACGTGAAGGGCTGGATCATGATGTCCGACCGCGCCCATATGCCGGCGGAATCGAAGGTCGACCTGCTCTGCTACGAGGATCTGATCGACGCCCACGATGGCGAGTACGAATGGCCGGAACTCGACGAGAACCAGGCGTCGAGCCTTTGCTATACGTCCGGCACCACCGGGAATCCCAAGGGCGCGCTGTATTCGCACCGGTCGACGGTGTTGCATTCGTACGCATCGGCGCTGCCGGACGCGCTGGGCTGCTCGGCCAAGGACGTGATCCTGCCCGTGGTGCCGATGTTCCACGTCAACGCCTGGGGCCTGCCTTACTCGGTGCCGCTGGTCGGTGCCAAGCTGGTATTTCCGGGCGCCAAGCTCGACGGCGCGTCGCTCTACGAACTGTTCGAGCAGGAAGGCGTGACGTTCTCGGCGGGCGTGCCGACCGTGTGGCTGGGACTGCTGCAGTACGTGCAATCGAACAAGCTCAGGTTCTCGACGTTCCGCCGCACCGTGATCGGCGGTTCGGCCGCGCCGCCGGCGATGATCCGCGCGCTGGAATCGCTCGACGTGGAGGTGATCCATGCCTGGGGCATGACCGAGATGTCGCCGCTGGGTACGTCGTGCAAGCTGCTGGCGCGCCACAAGGACCTGCCCGAGGATGCGCGGCACAAGATCCTGGAAAAGCAGGGCCGCGTGATCTACGGCGTCGACATGAAGATCGTCGACGGCGAGGGCCAGGAACTGCCGTGGGACGGCAAGGCGTTCGGCGACCTGCTGGTACGTGGCCCGTGGGTCATCGACCATTACTACCGCAATGACAACAACCCGCTGGTGGATGGCTGGTTCCCGACCGGCGACGTGGCCACGATCGACGAAGAGGGCTACATGCAGATCACGGACCGCAGCAAGGACGTGATCAAGTCGGGCGGCGAATGGATTTCGTCGATCGATGTCGAGAACGTGGCCGCGGCCCATCCGGCCGTGCACATGGCCGCCTGCATCTCGGCGTACCACCCCAAATGGGACGAGCGCCCGCTGCTCGTGGTGGTCAAGCGCCCCAATATGGATGTCACGCGCGAGGAACTGCTCGGCTTCTTCGAAGGCAAGGTCGCCAAGTGGTGGATTCCCGACGATGTGGCGTTCGTCACCGAAATCCCGCTGACCGCGACGGGCAAGATGCAGAAGCTCAAGCTGCGCGAGCAGTTCAAGGATTACAAGCTGCCCAGCGCCTGAGGCATCCACGCCTCGGGCATCGAATGTCCGGCAAGGTGGCAGGCATTTGCGGTGTCCCCCACGGGGACAAACGCAGACGCGGCCGCGCGCGCGTGGAGGGCGCGGGCGGCCGTCAATCGCCAACGACAACAAAGTGAAGGAGACAGGTATGACGAGGTTGCGTCCGCTGGTAAAAGGTGTGGCTGCAGTTGTTGCTCTGGGTTCCGCGCTGGCATCGGGTATGGCGGCGGCCGAAACGGTGAAGATCGCCTTTATCGATCCGTTGTCGGGGCTGATGGCCCCGGTGGGCCAGAACCAGCTCAAGAGCTGGCAGTACGTGGCTGACGTGGCCAACCAGAAGGGTTGGGGCGGCGCGCACAAGTTTGAAGTGGTGGGCTTCGATAACAAGCTGAGCCCGCAGGAAAGCCTGACCATCCTCAAGCAGGTGGTCGACCAGAATATCCGCTATATCGTGCAGGGCAACGGCTCGTCGGTGGGCCTGGCGCTGGAAGATGCGGTGGCCAAGCACAACGAGCGCAATCCGGGCAAGGAGATCGTCTACCTGAACTACGCGGCCGTGGACCCGGACATGACGAACAGCAAATGCAGCTACTGGCATTTCCGGCTGGACGCCAACTCGGATATGAAGATGGAGGCCCTGACGACGTATCTGGCCAAGGATACCAACGTCAAGAAGGTCTACCTGATCAATCAGAACTACTCGTTCGGGCACCAGGTGGCGCGCGCCGCCAAGGACTACCTGAAGCGCAAGCGGCCAGACATCCAGATCGTCGGTGAAGACCTGCACCCGCTGGCGCAGGTCAAGGATTTTGCCCCGTATGCGGCCAAGATCAAGGCGTCGGGTGCCGATACCGTGATCACGGGCAACTGGGGCAGCGACCTGGCCCTGCTGATCAAGGCGGGCAAGGACGCCGGCCTGCCGGTCAACTATTACACCTACTACGCGGGCACGACCGGCGTGCCCACGGCGATGGGCGCGGCGGGCGCCGAGCACGTCAAGTACGTGGGCTACTACAACCCGAATAATCCGACGTTCCGGGGCGCGGATATCGTCGAGGGCTACAAGAAGAAGTACAACGACGACTTCTATGTGATGGCGTCTTACACGGGCGTTGCCATGCTGGCCAAGGCCATCAAGGACAGTGGATCGACCGATCCGGTCAAGGTGGCCAAGGCGATGGAAGGCATCAAGGTGGAGAGCATGAACGGCACCGTGGAGATGCGTAACTCCGACCATCAGGCCCAGCAACCGCTGGTGGTGGCCACCTGGACGAAGGTCAACGGCAAGGACGTCAAGTACGACCAGGAAAACACCGGTTACGGGTGGAAGACCAACGCGACGCTGGACCAGTTCGTGGCGGCGCAACCCACGTCGTGCCAGATGAAGCGGCCCGGCAGCGGCGGCTGATCGGCCGGCTGGACGTGGGATGGGGTTCCCCGTGGCGCGGGAACCCCTGACAATATGGCTTTTGTCGGGTTACGTTCCGGCTCCGGGAACCGGCCCTGAGGACTCGCCGTGGAATTCTTCGTCATCTCGCTATTGAACGGCGTCAGCTATGGGCTGCTGCTGTTCATGCTGTCATCGGGGCTCACGCTGATCTTCAGCATGATGGGCGTGCTCAATTTTGCCCACGCCAGCTTCTACATGCTGGGCGCCTACTTTGCCTACACCATCGCTACCAAGGTCGGCTTCTGGCCGGCACTGATCCTGGCGCCGCTGCTGGTGGCGGGTGCCGGTGCGCTGGTGGAACGCTTCGGGCTGCGCGCCGTCCACAAGTACGGCCACGTGGCGGAGCTGCTGTTCACGTTCGGACTGGCCTACCTGATCGAGGAAGGCGTCAAGCTGGTCTGGGGCCTGGCTGCCGTGCCTTACCGCATCCCGGCCGAACTGGACGGGCCATTGTTCACGGTGTTCACGTCGTCCTTTCCCAAATACCGCGCCTTCATGATGCTGGTGTCGCTGGGCATGCTGGTGGCGATCTACCTGGTACTGACGCGCACGCGCATCGGCCTCGTGATCCAGGCCGCGCTGACTCATCCCGAAATGGTCGAGGCACTGGGCCACAACGTGCCGCGCGTTTTCATGATGGTGTTCGGCGGCGGCGCGGCGCTGGCAGGGCTGGCCGGTGTGATCGGTGGCAATGCCTTCGTCACCGAGCCTTCGATGGCGGCCGCCGTGGGGTCGATCGTCTTCGTTGTGGCGGTGGTGGGCGGCATGGGTTCTCTGGTCGGGGCGTTTATCGCCTCGATCCTGATTGGCGTGCTGCAGACGTTCGCGGTGACCATCGATGCATCGCTGGCGGGCCTGTTCGGCAGCTTTGGCGTGGCCGTCAGCGACGCAACGCCCCTCAGTTCGGTATGGAAACTCACCGTGGCCCAGGTGGCGCCGGTGATGCCTTACCTGCTGCTGGTGGTCATGCTGATATTCCGCCCGCGCGGGCTCATGGGCACCCGGGAGAGCTGAGCGATGGAGTCGACGACGATGGAACAAAGCTCCAATCCGGTGGTGACGGGGCGCACGCTGCGGTACCGTCCGCTGAACCTGGCGCGCTGGATCATCTGGAGCATCACGGCGCTGCTGATGCTGGTGATGCCGCTGCTTTTCACCGGGGGTTTCGCGGTGACGCTGATGTCGCAGATGGGCATCATGATCATCTTCGCGCTCTCCTACAACATGCTGCTGGGCCAGACTGGCATGCTCTCGTTCGGGCACGCCGTGTATTCGGGGCTGGGCGCCTTCATCGCCGTGCACGTCCTGAACATGATCGGGGCTGGCAAGGTCTGGCTGCCCGTGTCGATGCTGCCGCTGGTGGGCGGCCTGGCCGGGGCGTTCTTTGGCGTGCTGTTCGGTTACGTCACAACCAAGAAGTCCGGCACCACCTTTGCGATGATCACGATGGGTATCGGCGAGATGGTCTTTGCCAGTTCGCTGATGTTTCCCGATTTCTTTGGCGGTGAGGGCGGCATCTCCACCAACCGCGTGGCCGGTGATCCGTTCCTGGGCATCACGTTCGGCCCGGGTCGCCAGGTCTACTACCTGATCGCGATCTGGTGCTTTCTGTCGATGGTGGCCATGTACGCCTGGACGCAGACGCCGCTGGGCCGCATCGCCAACGCGGTGCGGGACAATCCCGAGCGCGTGGAATTCATCGGCTACAACACGCAGCGTGTGCGCTACCTGGTGCTGATCCTGTCGGCATTCTTCGCTGGCATTGCGGGTGCGCTGTCCGCCATCAACTTCGAGATCGTCTCGGCCGAGAATGTCAGTGCGGTTCGATCTGGCGGCGTGCTGCTGGCCGCGTTCATCGGGGGCGCGGGGGTGTTCTTTGGCCCCGTGATCGGCGCCATCGTTTTCACGCTGTTTGCCGTGGCGCTGTCGGACCTGACCAAGGCCTGGCTGCTCTATCTGGGTCTGTTCTTCGTGATGATGGTGATGTTCGTGCCCGGCGGCATTGCGAGTCTGTTGCTGATGCAACTGCCGCTGGTGGCGAAGAAGAAATTCGGGCGCATGGTGCCGTCGTACTCGCAGGCGGGCGTGGCGGGCCTGGTGTTGCTGGCTGCAATGATCCTGACGGTGGAAATGGTCTACAAGGTGCAGGTCGACAGCGCCAACGGCACGGCGATGACGTTGCTCGGCATCGGCTTCGATGCGGGAACCTTGCCGCCGTGGATCGTGGCGGCGGCGCTATGGGCGCTGGGCTATGCGGCATGGCGCTGGGCCACGACGAAGGTGCGCGCGGAGCTGGACGCCATTCAGGCGGAAACGGGAGGCCAGGCATGACTGCCGCACTCGAACTTTCGGACGTTCGCAAGCGTTTCGGGCAAACCGAGATCATCCGTGGCGTCACGCTGACCATCGGCAAGGGCGAGCGTCACGCACTGATCGGACCCAACGGTGCCGGCAAGTCCACCACGTTCAACCTGATCTCGGGACGCTTCGCGCCAACCTCGGGCACGGTAAAGCTGAATGGTGAGAGCATCGCAGGATTGCGGCCATTCGAGATCAATCGCATGGGGCTGTCGCGCAGCTTCCAGATCACCAACATCTTTCACCGGCTGTCGGTATTCGAGAATCTGCGCTGTGCGGTGCTCTGGTCTCTGGGGTACAAGTATTCGTTCTGGCACCGGCTCTCGGCGCTGCGCGATGCGAAGGAGCGCGCGGACGAGGTGCTGGAGCTGATCGGCATGCAGCACCGCCGCAACACGCAGGCGGGCCTGCTGACGTACGCCGAGCAGCGCGCGCTGGAGATCGGCATCACCATCGCCGGCGGCGCCGAGGTGATTCTGCTCGACGAGCCCACCGCGGGCATGAGCCGCTCGGAGTCCGACCATGCCGTGGAACTGATCCGCAAGGTGACGGTGGGCAAGACGCTGGTCATGGTGGAGCACGACATGAGCGTGGTATTCGGCCTGGCCGACCGTATCTCGGTGCTGGTCTACGGCGAGGTGATCGCCACGGACACGCCCGAGGCCATCCGCAACAACCGCCGTGTCAAGGAAGCCTATCTTGGCACCACGCTTGACGAACCCGAGATGGCAGGAGCCCACGAATGAGCAAGCCCATGCTGGAAGTTGCCGGCCTGCATGCGTACTACGGCAAGAGCCACATCCTGCACGGTGTGGATGCCCATATCGACGAAGGCGAGATCGTGGCGCTGCTCGGGCGCAATGGCGTGGGGCGTTCGACGATGGCCAAGGCGATCCTGGGCATGGTCAAGGCCGAGGGATCGGTGCGCTTCCGTGGCGACGAAATCCTGGGGCGCCGCACTTTCGAGATCGCGCACGCGGGTATCGGCTATGTGCCGGAAAACCGCGACATCTTCCCCACGCTGACCGTCCGCCAGAACCTGCTGCTGGGCGAGAAGCGCAATCCGCGCCAACAAAAACCGCGCTGGAGCGTGGAGGACATGTACGCCATGTTCCCGCGCCTCAAGGAGCGCGAGAACACGTCGGCCGGCGTGCTCTCGGGTGGCGAGCAGCAGATGCTGACGCTGTGCCGCACGCTGATGGGCGACCCGGACCTGATCCTGATCGACGAACCGACCGAGGGCCTGGCGCCAATGATCGTGACGCTGGTCGGCGACTTCCTGAAGACGCTCAAGGCGCGTGGCGTGTCGGTGCTGCTGATCGAACAGAAGCTGGCCATTGCGCTGGATATCTCACAGCGCGTCTATGTGATGGGGCATGGCCACATCGTGTTCGAAGGCACGCCGACGGAACTGAAGGCGAATGCGCAGATTCGGAAGGAATGGCTGGAGGTCTGATGCGGCCTGCGATTTCTCTCCGCGTGTGTTCACACGTCCCTACGGTAGCCTGCGCGCATTCCGCTTATTTCTTCTTCACGATCTCGAAAGGCATGTCCTCGTAGGCGATGATTCGCGTCTTGCGCACCAGCCGATAGCCCAGCCAGAGGACCAGGAATACTGGCACGCCGATATACGTGGCCAGTATTTCCTGCCAACGCCCCGGAATGTCGGCAAAGGCCTGGTAGTTCTGGCCGGCCACGATCACCAGGCAGAGCACGCCGGCAAAGATCGGGCCAAACGGATAGAGCGGCGATCGATAAGAAAGGTCGGTGACCTTGTGGCCTTGCGCGATCAGCCCCTTGCGAAAGCGGTAGTGGCTGATTGCAATGCCAAACCATGCGAAAAAGCCGGTCATGGCCGAGGTGTTCAGCAGCCACAGGTAAAGCGCCTTGTCGCCAAACAGCGAACTGAAGAAACACAACGCGCCGATGGCCGTGGTGACGAGCAGCGCATTGAATGGCACGCCGCCGGCAGTCAGCCTGGCGAATGCCCGCGGGGCGCGGCCGCTCACGGCCAGGCCATAGAGAATGCGCGTGGACACGTACATGCTCGACGTGCCGGCCGATAGCAGCGCGGTCAGGATCACCGCGTTCATCAGTCCCGCGGCCAGTGCCAGTCCGGCATGGCGGAACACCAGTGCGAACGGGCTGACACCGACGTCGGTCACGTCGTTGCGCAACAGATTGGGATCGGTATAGGGAATCAGTACGCCGATGATCAGGATGGCCAGCACGTAGAACAGCAGGATGCGCCAGAACGTCTGACGAATGGCGCGAGGAATCGTGCGTGACGGGTCGGTGGCCTCACCGGCGGCAACGCCGACTGTCTCGGTGCCCAGGAACGAAAATCCCGCGATCATCGCTACCGCGAACATGCCGGGCAAACCGCCGACGAACGGCGCCTCACCTGCCGTGAAATTGTGCCAGCCGGACTGCGGGCCGCCCTTGAGGATGCCGGCGATCATCAGCACGCCAACAACCAGGAAGATGATCACGGTAACGATCTTGATCAGTGCGAACCAGTATTCGGCTTCACCGAAGCCACGTACCGAGAACGCATTGAGCGCGAACATCAGGGCCAGGAAGCCGGCGCTCCAGTAGATGCCCGGCACGCCAGGGAACCAGTACTGCATGACAAGCTGGGCGGCGGTCAACTCCACGGCGATCGTCACCGCCAGGCTGAACCAGTAGTTCCAGCCCAGGGCAAAACCGAAGCCTTCTTCCACGTAGAGCGCGCTATAGGTAACGAACGAACCGGCCACCGGCATGTGCACGGCGAGTTCGCCCAGGCTCGTCATCAGGCAATAGACCATCAGCCCGATCAGGCAATACGCCAGCAGCGCGCCACCAGGCCCGGACTGCGCAATCGACGCACCCGAGGCGACAAACAGGCCGGTGCCGATGGCGCCGCCGAGCGCGATCATGGTCAGATGGCGCGCCTTGAGCTTGCGGTGCAGGTCGTCGTGCTCGACAGCCGGGTGTTGGTGCTGGGCAGGAGGTCGTTGGGAGGACATCAGGTTGGCTGGGTTGGTTGGGAAAGTCGCCTGCCTGCAGCCTCGTGAGCGGAAGCGTGGGCGCCGTCCCGAAAAACGAAAAGGCGCGAGTCTACAGGCTCTTGTCCGGCCGATTGGAGTCCGGCGTCAAACATTTTCGTTTGCGATGGAGGATTCGTCTTTCGGGTGTATTTGGCGCCACAATTCACGACATTCCTTCCTTTTTCCTACGGGTTCCCCCTGAGGGTTTCAGTCTCGCCGCAGGATCAACATGAACGCCGGAAAGGGCCGCCATAAAGCCCGCGCATGGCGCCGCGCGCGCGGCCCAAAATTGAAATTGAACGACCGTGCTATTTTGTGTATGCTTGTTTCGCTTTCGAGCCGGAAGGCTTGTGGCACAAGGGATTGCGGGCCAACACCAGCAGGCGCCGGAGTCCTTGCGGTACCAGAGCAATAACTGCATTCGAGAATTCGAATCCCGAGACAACCCATGAGCCCCTAGAAAGAACGAAGGGCTCACAGCTACCAAAGGAACGCGTATGACAGCGCAGTATCAGGTACAGGACGGCGTAGCCGTTATCACGCTCGACAATCCCCCCGTCAACGGGCTCGGTCACAGCACCCGCCTTGGCATCGTCGAGGGTTTGACCCGTGCGCTGGACGATGCCGCCGTCAAGGCCGTCGTCATTACCGGTGCCGGCAAGGCGTTCTCGGGCGGCGCCGACATCCGTGAATTCAACACCCCAAAGGCCACGCAGGAGCCGACGCTGCATTCGGTGATCCGCGCGCTGGAAGCGTCGACCAAGCCGGTCGTGGCCGCCATCCACTCCGTCGCGATGGGCGGCGGTCTGGAACTGGCCCTGGGCTGTAACTACCGCGTGGCTGCCAAGGGCGCGCAGATTGCACTGCCCGAAGTGAAGCTGGGCCTGCTGCCCGGCGCCGGTGGCACGCAGCGCCTGCCGCGCCTGATCGGCCTGGAGCATGCGCTGAACATGATCGTGACCGGCACGGCCATTCCCTCCGAAAAGTTCGCCGGTTCGAAGCTGTTCGATGAGATCGTCGATGGCGACGTCCTGCCCGCCGCCGTCAAGTTCGCGCAGAACGTGAGCGCGGCACCCGGACCGTACCCGAAGGTGCGCGACCTGAAGGTGCGCCATGAAAATGCCGAAGGTTTCCTGGCTTTCGCCAAGAACACCGTGGCCGCCGTGGCCAAGAACTTCCCGGCACCGTCGAAGTGCGTGGAAGCCGTGGCAGCGTCGCTGAAGCCGTTCGAACAGGGCCTCAAGGAAGAGCGCGAAGGCTTCATGTACCTGGTGGGTACCCCGGAATCGCGCGCGCTGCGTCATGCATTCTTTGGCGAGCGTGCCGCCAGCAAGATTCCCGATGTATCCAGCGATACCCCGATCCGCAAGATCGAAAAAGTTGCCGTGATCGGCGCCGGCACGATGGGCGGCGGCATCACGATGAACTTCCTGAACGCCGGCATCCCCGTCACGATGCTGGAAACGAAGCAGGAAGCGCTGGATCGCGGCGTGGCCACGATTCGCAAGAACTACGAGAACAGCGCCAAGAAGGGCAAGCTCACGCAGGAAAAGGTCGAGCAGCGCATGGGGCTGCTGACCACCACGCTGTCCTATGACGATATCAAGAACGCGGACATGGTCATCGAGGCCGTGTTCGAGGAAATGGGCGTCAAGGAAATCGTGTTCAAGAAGCTGGACGAAGTGATGAAGGACGGCGCGATCCTGGCCTCCAACACGTCCACGCTCGACGTGAACAAGATTGCCTCGTTCACCAAGCGTCCGCAGGACGTGGTCGGCATGCACTTCTTCAGCCCGGCCAACGTGATGAAGCTGCTGGAAGTGGTGCGCGGCGAAAAGACCGCCAAGGATGTGCTGGCCACCGTCATGCAGATCGGCAAGAAGATCAAGAAGACGGCCGTCGTGTCGGGCGTCTGCGATGGCTTCATCGGCAACCGCATGATCGAGCAGTACAGCCGCCAGGCCGGTTACCTGCTGGATGAAGGCGCGCTGCCCGAACAGGTGGATCGCGCCATCGAGAAGTTTGGCTTTGCGATGGGTCCGTTCCGCATGGGCGATCTGGCCGGTAACGACATCGGCTGGGCCATCCGCAAGCGCCGCGCCGTGGACAAGCCGGACATCCAGTACTCCAAGACCGCCGACAAGCTGTGCGAACTGGGCCGCTTTGGCCAGAAGACCGGCGCCGGCTGGTACGACTACAAGGCGGGCGACCGCAAGCCGTACCCGAACCAGCAGGTCAACGACATGATCGTCGAGCACTCGAAGGAGCTCGGCATCACGCGCCGCAAGATTTCCGACGAGGAGATCGTCGAGCGCCTGGTGTTCGCACTCGTCAATGAAGGCGCGAAGATCCTGCAAGAGGGTATTGCCTCGAAAGCCTCGGACATCGACATGGTCTACCTGACCGGCTACGGCTTCCCGCTGTTCCGCGGCGGCCCGATGCTGTACGCAGACCAGGTTGGCCTGTTCAACGTGGCACAGGCGATGAAGCGCTACGCCAAGGGTTATCACGGCGAAGCCTGGGCCGTGGCCCCGCTGCTGCAGAAGCTGGCCGACGAGGGCAAGGGCTTCAACGGCTGAGACACGACGACCTGAATCGACAGGATAGGGAATCATGGCCTACGGCGCGCAGGACTGCCTGCTGGTGATCGACGTGCAGAACGACTTCATGCCCGGTGGCGCGCTTGCCGTGCCGCAGGGCGACGAAGTCGTGCCCGTGATCAACCGGTTGGCGGCGGCATTCGAGCACGTGGTGCTGACGCAGGACTGGCATCCCGCCGGTCATGCGTCATTTGCCACGAGCCATGCCGGCCGCGCGCCGTTCCAGACCACCACGCTGCCGTACGGCGAGCAGGTGCTGTGGCCCGACCATTGTGTGCAGGACACGCCGGGCGCCGCGCTGCATGCGGACCTGCATGTCCCGCATGCGCGGCTGCTGATCCGCAAGGGTCACCATGCCGGGGTGGACAGCTACAGCGCCTTCCTGGAAGCCGATCGCACGACGAAGACCGGGCTGGGCGGCTACCTGCGCGAGCAGGGCGTTCGGCGCGTGGTCTGCGTCGGGCTGGCGACGGACTACTGCGTGGCCTGGAGCGCGCTCGATGCGCGCGCGGCGGGCTTCGAGGCGGTGGTCGTGGAAGACGCCTGCCGGGCGATCGACCTGGACGGCTCGCTGGCGCTTGCGTGGCAGGACCTGGCTGCGGCCGGCGTCCAGCGCACGACGTCCGCGGCGTTGCTGGCCGGTGGCGTGGACCACAACCCCTGGCTTCCTGAATCCTGACGCTTCACGTCGACATACCGAATATTTCTCGCAAATTTGCAGAGACACCAAGATACCGAGGAGCAACACATGAACGAGGCAGTCATCGTATCCACGGCCCGCACCGGGCTGGCCAAGAGCTGGAAGGGCGCTTTCAACATGACCCACGGCGCCACGCTGGGTGGTCACGCCGTCCAGCACGCCATTGCCCGCGCCAAGATCGAGGCCGGTGAAGTGGAAGACGTGCTGATGGGCTGTGCCAACCCCGAAGGCGCCACCGGTGCCAATATCGCGCGCCAGATCGCCCTGCGTGCCGGCTGTCCGGTAACCGTGCCCGGCGCCACCGTGAACCGCTTCTGCTCGTCGGGCCTGCAGACCATCGCAATGGCCGCGCAGCGCGTGATCGCCGACGAAGGCGACATCTTCGTGGCCGGCGGCGTGGAATCCATCTCCTGCGTGCAGCAGGAAATGAACCGCCACATGATCCAGGAAAGCTGGCTGAACAAGAACAAGCCGGAAATCTACTGGAGCATGCTGCAAACCGCCGAGAACGTGGCCAAGCGCTACAACATCTCGAAGGAGCGCCAGGACGAATACGGCGTGCAGAGCCAGTTGCGTGCCGCCGCCGCGCTGGAAGCCGGCAAGTTCAAGGACGAGATCGTGCCGATCACGGTGCTCGCTGGCGTGGCTGACAAGGCCACGGGTCAGCTGATGACCAAGGAAGTCACGATCGATGCCGACGAAGGCATCCGCGCCGACACGACGCTGGAAGGCGTGTCGAAGATTCGCACCGCCATGCCGGGCGGCGTGATTACGGCCGGCAATGCGTCGCAGTTCTCGGACGGCGCATCGGCAGCCGTGGTGATGAATGCCCGCGTGGCGGCCGCCAAGGGCCTGCAGCCGCTGGGCGTGTTCCGTGGCTTTGCCGTGGCCGGCTGCGAGCCCGATGAAATGGGTATCGGCCCGGTGTTCGCGGTGCCGAAGCTGTTGAAGAAGACGGGCCTGAAGGTCGAGGATATCGGCCTGTGGGAGCTGAACGAGGCGTTCGCGGTACAGGTGCTGTACTGCGCCGACAAGCTCGGCATCCCGATGGATCGCCTGAACGTCAACGGTGGTGCCATCGCCGTGGGTCACCCGTACGGCGTGTCCGGTGCCCGCCTGGTCGGCCATGCGCTGATCGAAGGCAAGCGCCGTGGCGTGAAGTACGTCGTCGTGACGATGTGCATCGGCGGCGGCCAGGGTGCCGCCGGCCTGTTCGAGGTGCTGTAAGGCGTCTTGGGCGCATGTTGTTTCCCCTCTCCCATGTAACGGGATAGGGGCGGCGGAGAGGGCGGCGCGTCAGGTTGCTATGTTGCGGCTGGCGTTGCATTCCCTCTCCACCAACCCCCTCTCCCGTTCGCGCGAGAGGGGAGCTTTCCATCGCATATCGAAGGCCACGCGTGCCCTTCGTTTCAGCCCGGAGCCTCGTATTCCATGTCGCTGATTCTTTCCCGTCGTGATCTCAACTTCGTCCTGTACGAATGGCTCAAGGCCGAGACGCTGACGCAGATTCCCCGTTTTGCAGACCACTCGCGCGAAACCTTCGACGCCGCGCTCGATACCTGCGAAAAAATCGCCACGGACCTGTTCGCACCGCACAACAAGAAGAGCGATGCCAACGAGCCGCATTTCGATGGCGAGACTGTCACGATCATCCCGGAGGTCAAGGCCGCGCTCAAGGCGTTCTGCGAAGCCGGCCTGATGGCCGCCGGGCAGGACTACGAGTACGGCGGCATGCAGTTGCCGGTCACGCTCGAAAAAGCCGCATTCGCCTATTTCAAGGCCGCCAACGTCGGGACGAGTTCCTATCCGTTCCTGACGATCGGCAATTCGAACCTGCTGATGACGCACGGCACGCCGGCGCAGATCGACACCTTCGTACGTCCCGAACTGGAGGGGCGATTCTTCGGCACGATGTGCCTGTCGGAGCCGCAGGCCGGATCGTCGCTGTCCGACATCACCACGCGCGCCGACTACGAGGGCGAATCGCCACTGGGCCAGCAATACCGGTTGCGCGGCAACAAGATGTGGATTTCGGCCGGCGAGCACGAGCTGTCGGAGAACATCGTCCACCTGGTGCTCGCCAAGATTCCGGGGCCCGATGGAAAACTGATTCCGGGCGTCAAGGGTATCTCGCTGTTTATCGTTCCGAAGTACCTGGTGAACGACGACGGTTCGCGTGGCGAGCACAACGACGTGGTGCTGGCTGGCCTGAATCACAAGATGGGCTATCGCGGCACCACCAACTGCCTGCTGAATTTCGGCGAAGGCATGAAGCACAAGCCGCGCGGCAAGGCTGGCGCCATCGGCTATCTGGTTGGCGAGCCGCACAAGGGCCTGGCCTGCATGTTCCACATGATGAACGAAGCGCGTATTGGCGTGGGACTGGGCGCCGTGGCGCTCGGTTACACGGGATACCTGCACGCGCTCGACTACGCGCGCAATCGTCCGCAGGGGCGCCCGGTCGGGCCGCAGGGCAAGGACCCGGCCAGCCCGCAGGTCAAGCTGGTGGAACATGCCGATGTGCGCCGCATGCTGCTGGCGCAGAAGAGCTATGTCGAAGGCGGTCTGGCGCTGAATCTGTACTGCGCCCGGCTGGTCGACGACGAACACGCCGCCAAGAGTGCTGGCGAGACGGAAAATCAGCGCGAGCTGTCGCTACTGCTCGACATCCTCACGCCGATCGCCAAGAGCTGGCCATCGCAATGGTGCCTGGAAGCCAACAATCTGGCCATTCAGGTACATGGCGGCTACGGCTACACGCGCGAGTACAACGTGGAGCAGTTCTACCGCGACAACCGCCTGAACCCGATCCACGAAGGCACGCACGGCATCCAGGGGCTGGACCTGCTGGGCCGCAAGGTCGTGATGCAGGACGGCGCCGCCTTCCAGCTGCTCGGCAAGCGCGTGCAGGCCACGTGCGAGCGAGCTGCCGCCAACGGCGACAAGGCGCTGGCGGAGCAGGCCGGTGCGCTGGGCGCCGCAGTCGCCCGACTGGCTGAAGTCACGCGCAAGCTGTGGTCGGCGGGCGATCCGAACGTGACGCTGGCCAATGCATCGATCTATCTCGAAGCGTTCGGCCATGTCGTCGTCTCGTGGATCTGGCTGGAGCAGGCGCTGGTGGCGCAAGCCGCGCTGGCCGGCGCGGCGGGTGAGGATGCCGATTTCTATCGCGGCAAGCTCGCGGCGGCGGCGTACTTCTTCCGATTCGAGTTGCCGAAGGTGTATCCGCAGCTCGACCTGCTTGCGTCGCTGGACCGTACGACGCTGGATATGCAGGACGCCTGGTTCTAATCCGCGACCCGCCATGAACGAGCCAGGCCAGAAGCGCTTTGCTTCGTTCTTGGCGGGATGCGGAAATGCAGAATAAAGAAACGGAGACAAACATGAAAACCATCCAGCAATTGTTCGACCTCAAGGGCCGCACGGCACTGATTACGGGCGGCTCGCGTGGGCTGGGTCTGCAGATTGCCGAGGCACTGGGCGAGCAGGGCGCGCGAATCGTGCTGTCGGCACGCAAGGCCGACGAACTGCAGTCGGCGCAGGCCCACCTGAAGGCGCGCGGCATCGACGCCGACTGGATTGCCGCCGACGGCTCGCGCGATGACGAGATTGCCCGACTGGCCGACGAAGCGCTTGCCAAGCTCGGCCATGTCGACATCCTGGTCAACAACGCGGGTGCCACGTGGGGCGCGCCGGCCGAGGATCATCCCATCGAAGCCTGGGACAAGGTGATGAACCTCAATATCCGTGGGCTGTTTCTGCTGTCGCAGAAGATCGGCAAGTTGTCGATGATCCCGCGCCGCTATGGTCGCATCATTAACGTGGCCTCGATCGCCGGCCTGGGCGGCAATCCGCCGGGATCGATGGAAACGATTGCCTACAACACGTCGAAGGGTGCGGTGATCAACTTCACGCGTACGCTGGCTGGCGAATGGGGCGAACACAACATTACCGTCAACGCGCTGGCCCCGGGTTTCTTCCCGTCGAAGATGACCAAGGGTTCGCTCGACCGCCTTGGCGTGGACAAGATGTGCGAGGGCGTGCCGTTGCACCGTCTGGGCGACGACGAGGATCTGAAGGGCGCCGCGCTGTTGTTCGCGTCGGATGCCGGCAAGCACATCACCGGCCAGGTGCTGGCGGTGGACGGGGGTGTCAGCGCGGTTTAAGTCGGCTTAGGTCGGTGTAAGTCGCGCCAGGTTTGCTCCCGTTACCCGCGGAGACGGAAGGGAGCGGACCGGACCAGGCGCATAATCCAGGCCGAAGGTTTTTCCTATTGCCCCCAACATGACCCAACGCCAACTCACGATACCGTTTCTCGCCGACCTCGGCGTGCTGTGCAACTACATGGAAGGCGGCCGCAGCGAGATCGAGCTCGATCTCCAGCAGCGTCACCAGAACAGTTGGGACATGGCGCACGGCGGCGTCATCATGACGCTGCTCGACGTGGCGATGGCCATCGCCGGCCGATCGTCCGATGCCGAAGGCCGCGGCGTGGTCACCATCGAAATGAAGACCAGTTTCATGGCCCCGGGGCGCGGCAAGCTGACCGCGCGCGGCCAGACCGTGCATCGCACGTCGACGATGGTGTTCTGCGAAGGCGAAATCGTCGACGCCGACGGCAAGATCGTGTCGAAGGCATCCGGCACATTCAAGTACATCAAGCGCATGCCGCCCAAGCGGGATACCGGCGCGGCGGATTCGGGCGCCGACGGTTGATCCCGTCGCGCCAGCCGTTCTCCTTTCACCACGCAAAACAAGCGAAGGAACCGAATATGTCGAAGCAAACCTACAAGCGCATCGTCCTGGCCTCGCGCCCCACGGCAGCCGTCACGCCCGATAACTTCCGGCTGGAAGAGGTAGCGGTGCCCGATCTGGCGGACGGCCAGGTGATGGTGCGCAACCATTACCTGTCGCTGGACCCGTACATGCGCGGCCGCATGAGCGAAAGCAAGTCGTACGCCGATCCCCAGCCTCTGGGCGAAGTGATGATCGGCGGCACCGTGGGCGAAGTCATCGCCAGCAAGAACCCGAAATGGAACGTCGGCGACAAGGTCGTCGGCATGTTTGGCTGGCAGGAAATTGGCGTGACGGACGGTAGCGGCATGCAGAAGGTCGACACCACGCATATCCCGCTGTCGGCCTATCTTGGCTCGGTTGGCATGCCGGGCGTGACGGCATGGTATGGCCTGAACAAGATCATCGGCCCGAAGGCGGGGGAGACGATCGTCGTCAGCGCCGCCTCGGGCGCGGTCGGCAGCGTGGTTGGCCAGCTCGCCAAGCTGGCTGGCTGCTACGTGGTGGGCGTGGCCGGTGGCAAGGACAAGTGCGACTACGTGACCAACGAACTGGGCTTTGATGCCTGCGTGGACTACAAGGCCGCCAAGGATGCCAAGGAACTGTACGCGATGGTCAAGGCCGTGACGCCGAAGGGCATCGATGGCTACTTCGAAAACGTCGGTGGCGATATCCTCGATGTGGTGCTGTCCCGCCTGAACCCGTTCGCGCGCATCGCCGTCTGCGGCCTGATCGCCGGTTACGACGGCCAGGACATGCCGATCCGCAACCCGCGCGCCATCCTGGTGTCGCGCTGCAAGATCGAGGGCTTCATCGTTTCCGAGCACATGGACGTCTGGCCGCAGGCGCTCAAGGAACTGGGCGGCTATGTGGCACAGCGCAAGCTCAAGTTCCGCGAGAGCATTGCCGAGGGCCTGGCCAGCGCGCCGGAAGCCTTCATTGGCCTGCTGAAGGGCAAGAACTTCGGCAAGCAGCTCGTGAAGATGGCCTGACCGGTAATCCATCCCCACAAAAAAACAGGAGACAGCCAATGAACGCCCCGCAAACCGCCGCTGACAAGGATGACATCGCGGCGGGCCTGTCCGAGGAGGTCAAGGCCCGCTACCGCAACCTGCCGCGTCCGCCGAAGTTCGATACGCCGGCACAGGAGCGGCTTCATCGCAAGCAGCGGCTGGCTGCGGCGTTCCGGCTGTTCTCGAAGTTCGGTTTTGATGAAGGCGTGGCCGGCCATATCACCGCCCGCGATCCCGAATTTACGGACACGTTCTGGGTCAATCCGTTCGGTGTCCACTTCAGCCAGGTCAAGGCCTCGAACCTGATTCGCTGCGACCACCACGGCAACGTCGTGGAGGGTGACTATCCGGTCAACGCCGCCGCCTTCGCGATTCATTCGCGCGTGCACCAGACGCGCGAAGATGCCGTGGCGGCCGCGCACTCGCACAGCACCTATGGCCGCGCATGGTCCACGCTGGGCCGCAAGCTCGACCCGCTGACGCAGGATGTCTGCGCGTTCTACAACGATCATGCGCTGTATGACGACTTTGGCGGCGTGGTGGTGGAACTCGACGAAGGCCAGCGCATTGCCAACGCACTGGGTCAGAACAAGGCAGCGATCCTCCAGAATCATGGGCTGCTGACGGTAGGCAAGACCGTGGACGAGGCCGCGTGGTGGTTCATCACGATGGAACGGTCGTGCCAGGTGCAGATCCTGGCCGAATCGGCGGCCGCCCGTACCGGCCAGGCGCCCAAGCTGATTGGCGACGCGGCGGCCCGCCAGGCCTATTCGATTGTGGGAACGGCCCAGGCCGGCTGGTTCCAGTTCCAGCCGTTATACGCACGAATTGTTAAAGAACAGCCGGATCTGCTCGATTAAGAAGGGGTCGAAAACCAAAAATCCCTTTTTGAAAGGCCAAGATGCCAGACATCATCCTTCATCAATATGCAACGTCGCCGTTCTCGGAGAAAGTTCGGCTAGTGCTGGGCGCCAAGGGCTTGTCCTGGTGCGCGGTGGAAATTCCGCCGATCATGCCCAAGCCCGACGTCACCGCGCTGACTGGCGGCTACCGCCGTACCCCGGTCATGCAGATCGGCGCGGATATCTATTGCGATACGGCGCTGATCTGCGCGGTGCTGGACAAGATGGTGCCGAATCCGCCGTTGTATCCGGCCGCCCAGGCAGCGCAGTCGCGCATCATGGCCGCGTGGATCGACAGTGCGCTGTTCACGGCCACGGTCACCTATGCCATGCAGCCGGCGGGCGTGCAGTCGATGTTGGCGCATCTGTCGCCGGGCCAGATCCAGGCCTTCATGGCCGACCGCAAGGCCATGCGTGGCGATACGAACGCGCTGCGCATGCCGCTGCCCGAAGCCGCGGCCATGCTGCATGAAACGTTCGCGCAACTGCAGGAGCAGTTCTCGACCGGCGTGCAGCATGTGGCTGGCCCGGAACTGTCGATTGCCGATTTCTCGTTGTTCCATTGCATCTGGTTTATCCGTCGCGCACCGGCCTTGGCCGCGCTGCTGGACGGCTATCCGCTGGTCAAGACGTGGTTTGCGCGCATGCAGGCCTACGGGCACGGCAAGCTCCGGGTGATTCCTTCGGAATCGGCGATTGCCGATGCCTACGATCACGATCCGGTCCAGCATGACCCGACGATCTTGCCCGGTGCCGGCTTTGCGGCTGGCGACGCGGTAACCGTGACGCCTACCGACTACGCGAAAGATCCTGTTGCCGGCGTGCTGCTGACACTGACTGAGCATGTGGTGACCATTCGCCGGCAGGACATGCGCGCAGGGGCGGTCAACGTGCACTTTCCGCGTCAGAACTATCACGTGCAGGCAGCGGGCTGAACTGCCGAACGTTATCCGCGCTCCCGCATGCGGGAGCGTGAGACACACAGACAAGATCCGAAAACGGAGGAGACAACCATGAAGCAGTTCGAAGGCAAGGTGGCCGTCATTACCGGTGGCGCATCGGGATTCGGCAAGGAATTCGCGCGGATTGGTGCCCAGCTGGGCATGAAGCTCGTGCTGGCCGATGTCCAGGAAGACGCGCTCGACACGGCGGTGGCCGAATTCAAGGGGCAGGGCGCCCAGGTCATCGGATTGCGTGCGGATGTATCGAAAGCCGAGGAGGTTCAAGCACTGGCCGATGCGGCGATGACCGCTTTCGGCGAAGTCAATCTCGTCTTCAACAACGCCGGCGTGGGCGCCGGTGGCCTGCTCTGGGAAAACACCGAGAAAGACTGGGAGTGGGTGCTGGGCGTCAACCTGTATGGCGTGATTCACGGCGTGCGCATTTTCACGCCGCTGATGCTGGAATCTGCCAAGAAAGATCCGACGTTCCAGGGCCATATCGTCAATACGGCATCGATGGCCGGCCTGCTGAATCCGCCGGCGATGGGCGTCTACAACGTTTCCAAGCACGCAGTGGTATCGCTGACCGAGACGCTTTACCAGGATCTGAGTCTGGTCACCGAACAGGTGCGCTGCTCGGTGCTGTGCCCGTACTTCGTGCCGACCGGCATCAGCCAGTCGCACCGCAACCGCCCGGCCGGGCTGACCAACGAAGCGCCGCCGACGCGCTCGCAGATGGTGTCGCAGGCGTTGTCCGACAAGGCAGTCAATTCGGGCAAGGTCACGGCGGCCGATGTGGCACAGCTGACGTTCGACGCTATTCGTGACGAAAACTTCTATATTTATTCCCACCCGCAGGCGCTGGCCACGGTGCGGCACCGCATGGAGGACATCGTCAACCAGCGCAATCCTGGCGATCCGTTTGGCGACAAGCCCGAAGTTCGGGCCAGCCTGGTTGCCGCGTTGCGCGGCTGACCTGGCCACTTTCTTGCATCGTCGACCGGGAGACTGTGATGGCAGAGATGGAGACCATGATGACCGCACCCGCCGTGATTCACCACCTGCAGTTCGCCAACCTGCCCAACGGCACGCGGCTGCATTACGGCAGTGCGGGAGAACCGGGCAAACCGCTGATTCTGTTCGTGCACGGTTTTCCGGAGTTCTGGTTCGCGTGGGAGCGCCAGCTTGCTGAATTCGGCCAGACCCATTTTGCGGTGGCGCCCGATCTGCGCGGCTTCAATCTGTCGAGCAAGCCCGCCGGGGCGGAGGCCTACAAGCCCAAGCTGCTCGTCGAAGACCTCGTGCAGTTCATCCGGGTGCTTGGCTATGACCGTTGCGTGATCGTGGCGCACGATTGGGGCGGGGCGGTCTGCTGGAATCTGGCCGCGCAGTTTCCCGACCTGATCGAGCGCTTTGTCATCATCAACTCTCCGCATCCGTACCTGTTCGCGCGAGCGCTGTCGGCGGACCCCGCCCAGCAGCAGGCATCGGCCTATATGAACTGGCTGCGCAAGCCCGGCGCCGAACAGGCGCTGGCCGCGAACGACTTCGCGCTGCTGGAGAAGATGCTGACCGGCGAGGCGGGCAGCCTCCCGGCGTGGTTCAACGGCGAAACGCGGGCGAAGTACCACGCGGCATGGTCGGAGCCGGGCGACGAAGGCTCGCATCCGCTGACCGGCGGCGTCAATTATTACCGCGCCACGCCGATGCATCCGCCGGCCACTGGCGAGACCGCGCCCGATATCTCGCGGCTCGATCCGGCCATGTTCGTGATCCGTGTGCCTACGCTGGTGATCTGGGGCGAGAATGACCGCGCGTTGCCGAAGTCGCTGGTCAACGGGCTGGAAGAATTCGTGCCCGACCTTCGGCTGGAGCGGATTCCCGAGGGTACGCACTGGATCATCCACGAGCAGCCCGAGCGGATCAACATGCTGATCCGCAGCGCGCTGCCGTGATGCCCGTCCGGTCCTAGTGCAGGCGTGCTCGATAGAGCTTGAAGTTTTCGTCGTCAAAGCAGACGAACGTCACCTGTTCGATCGAAGGCGCCTTGGCCAGCGCCTCGCGTACGGCTGCGATGGCGATATCGACGGCCCGTTCGCGCGGAAATCCGTACACGCCCGTGCTGATATTGGGGAATGCCAGGGTGCGCAGGTTGTGATCGGCCGCGAGGCGGATGCTGTTGCGATAGGCGCTGGCCAGTAGTGCGTCCTCGTTCTTTGCGCCGCCGTGCCAGACGGGACCCACGGCATGGATGACGTACGGAGCCGGCAGCAGGCCGCCCGTGGTGATGACCGCTTCGCCGGTCGGGCAGCCGCCTTGCGCGTCGCGGATGGCCCGGCACGCCGTCATGATGGCCGGTCCGCCCGCGCCGTGAATGGCGCCATCCACACCGCCACCGCCCAGCAGCCCGCTGTTGGCGGCATTAACGATTGCATCGACTTCCATCCGCGTGATATCCCCGTGCACAACCTGAAAGTGTTCGCCAGTCATGGTGTCTCCTGATTTGAAGGGGCTGCCGGTGCCGCAGGTGTCATTCGACGTGCGGCATCCCCTCCAGCATAGGCTGCAAACGTGCTGTTGGCAGCATGGCCGGTGATCGCGCAAAAGGTGTAGCAGGGGCGATGTTGAGGGTTATTTTGTACTGCTGGCCGTTGCAATTGCTGGCATGATTCGGAAATCGAACGACCGTTCACAATTTGCATCACTGAACCTGGTGTGCCCCCGTCCGGTATCGGTCTAACATGACCGGTTGTCCGGTTTCGATCGTCCATATGTCCGCCCAGCCTTCTCAGTCCGTTCATGGCTTGCCCGTACAGCCGCTCGACCCGCAGGTCGCGCAGCTGCTGGAGCTGATTGCGCGGGCCAAACGTCCGGCCATCCACACGATGGAGCCGGCGGACGCCAAGATCGGCTACGAAAAAAGTGCGCCGATTCTGGATCTGTCGCCGGCGACGGTGCACGGCGTCGAGGATTTCACGGTCGCGGCGCGTGATGGTTTCGGTATTCCGGTGCGGCTTTATGCGCCGCGCGCCGCCAGTTGGGCTGACCCATTGCCGCTGCTGGTCTACTTCCACGGTGGCGGATTCACGGTCGGCAGCATCAATTCGCACGATTCGCTGTGCCGCGTGTTCTGCAACGGCGCCGATTGCCTGGTGCTTTCGGTCGACTACCGGCTTGGCCCCGAGTGGAAGTTTCCCACCGCGGCCGACGATGCATTCGACGTGCTGCATTGGGTTTTCGACGAGGCGGCCCGTCTGGGCGCGGACCCGGCTCGCATTGCGCTCGGCGGCGATAGCGCCGGCGGCACGCTGGCGGCGGCCTGTGCGATTGAAGCGCGCAATGCGGCCCTGGCGCCGGTTCTGCAGATGCTGATCTATCCAGGCACCAGTGCCCGCCAGGACACGCCATCGCACCGCGCGCTGGCCGATGGTTATCTGCTGACGGCCGGGATGATCGACTGGTTCTTTTCGCAGTATCTGGACGAAGCATCGAGCCGCGACGACTGGCGCTTTGCGCCGCTCGACGGTGGCGGGCAGGGGGCCGATGTCCGTGGCGTTTGCCCGGCCTGGATCGCCGTCGCCGGCTATGACCCAATGCACGACGAGGGCGTGGCCTATGCCGGCAAGCTGCAGGCATCGGGTGTCACGGCGACGCTGGCCGACTACCCGACGATGATTCACGATTTCTTCAAGATGGGACGCTTTATCCAGGCGGTGGCTGGCGCGCATGCCGATGCCGTCGCTGCCCTGCGGGGAGCCTTCCAGACGTAGCACAGGATTTTCGGCCTGACCTCTCCCATAACAACCGGGGCGGGCCTGCAACTGTTTCACGGTTTATCGAAGTCGCAACAGTGCATTTTTGCAGCAGAAGGAGACAACACTCATGCAACGCCGCCACTTTATGGCCCAGGTGGGCCTGCTCGCCGCTTCGGCCGCTTTCGGACTGGCCGCCATGCCGGTCCACGCCCAGGCGGACAAATTTCCGAACCGCCCGATTCGCCTGATCATCGGCTACACGGCCGGCGGTTCCACCGACATTCCGTTCCGCGTGCTCGCGGAGAATGCCTCGAAGATCCTGGGCCAGCCCGTGATCGTCGAAAACAAGCCTGGTGCCGGCGGCGTGCTGCCCGCCCAGCTGATGCAGTCCACCCCACCGGACGGCTATACGCTGGCCCAGGTGGCCATGCCCGTGTACCGCCTGCCGTACACCACCAAGATCAACTGGGACCCGGTCAAGGACCTGAGCTACATCATCAACCTGGCCGGGTATTCGTTCGGCCTGGTGGTGCCGGCCGATTCCCCGATCAAGACGATGCAGGACTACATCGCCTACGCCAAGGCCAATCCGGGCAAGCTGACCTACGGATCGCCGGGGTCGATGACCACGCTGCACCTGACGATGGAAGATCTGGCCATGCGCCAGGGCGTGCAGTTCTCGCACATTCCGTACAAGGGCAATTCGGAATCGATGCAGGCTCTGCTGGGCGGCCACGTGATGTCGGTGGCCGATACGCCGGCGTGGGCCCAGTATGTGGAATCGGGCAAGCTGCGTCTGCTGTCCACGTGGGGCGACAAGCGCTCGGCGCGCTTCCCGAACGTGCCGACGCTGAAGGAGCTTGGCATGGGCATCGTGCAGACCTCGCCGTTTGGCCTGGTGGCGCCCAAGGGCACCGATCCCGCAATCGTCAAGAAGCTGCATGACGCGTTCAAGCAGGCGATGGAAATGCCGAACTACCGCGAATCGCTGGCCAAGTTCGACATGGAGCCGTACTACATGGGCAGCAGCCAGTACGCGGCCTTTGCGGCGGACACGGTCAAGCGCGAGCGCGCGATCATCGAGAAGCTGGGGCTGAACAAGCCGCAGTAAGCGCGTTGAACGAGCGGGGCGTTCCTTCGGAAGCGCCCCGTTTTTTTATTGGGGAACCGGATGGCAAAAGAGGAATTCCGCCACAGCATGCCGCTGCGCGTACGCTGGGCCGAAGTCGATCCGCAGTCGATCGTCTTCAACGCGCACTACCTGACGTACTGCGATATCTGCGTGACCGAGTACTGGAGAGCGGTAGGCATCCGCTATCCCGAAGACGTGCTGCACGCGCATGGCGTGGACATCTTCGTGGTCAAGTCCACGCTCGAATACCATGCCTCGGCGCGCTTCGACGACATGCTGGATATCCGCGGCCGCATGGCGCGGCTGGGTCGGTCCAGCATGCTGTTCCGCGTGGAGATGTATCGCGGCGACGAACACCTGATTACCGGGGAGATCGTCTACGTGTGCGCGGACCCGAAGACGCAGAAATCGGCGGCGATCCCCGCGCAGGTACGCGAAACGATCGATGCGTGGGAAGTGGTGAAGCCGGCCGCTTGATGCGCGTGATGAGGGTTTGAAAGCGCTTTGCCCTCTCCCCCGACCCCTCTCCCGCATAGCGGGAGAGGGGCCGGGGGAGAGGGCAGGCGCCGTTCAACAGCGTAACCGCACAACCAAAGTCAAAGCGCGATGCCCGCATCCTCCGCATAAGCGCGGATCACGGAATCAAAATCCGCGTCGCTGACAAAGCCAAGTTCCAGCGCGCGGGACGGATTCCATGCTGCCGGCCACGTGCCGACGATCTTCTCGATGCGCTCCTCGCGCTCCCATGTCACGCGGTCTGCCACCGCATCGCCGGCCACGCGGCGCAGGGCTTCCACCATCTGGGCCGCCGTCACCGACAGCCCTGGCAGGTTCACCACGCGACGGTTGCCAAAGCGCGCGCCGGAGAGTTCGAGACCATTGACCAGCGCCTGGATCGCGCCGCGCGGCGACAGCAGCCACAGCGCGGTATCCGGGTGAACCGGGCAATTGGCAGCCACGCCCGACAGCGGTTCGCGGATGATGCCGCTCGCAAACGACGATGCGGCAGCATTGGGCTTGCCCGGGCGCACGCTGATCGTCGGCAGGCGCAGCACGCGGCCATCGACAAAACCCTTGCGGCTGTAGTCCGACAACAGCAGCTCGCCGATGGCTTTCTGCGCGCCGTAAGACGATTGCGGATTCAGCGCGGTATCGTCCTGCACCACCGGCGGCAGCTCGCCGCCATAGACGGCCACCGAGCTCGTGAACACCACGCGCGGCGCGTGGCCGAGCTGGCGGCAGGTTTCCAGCAGCGCATGCGAGGCATCCAGGTTCACGCGCATGCCCAGGTCGAAATCGGCCTCGGCCTGTCCGCTGACCACGGCGGCCAGGTGGAAGATCGCGCCGGTGTCGCGGTCGATTGCCTGCGCCAGCACGGCGGGGTCGGACAGGTCGCCCGTCACCACGCGCACGCGGGCATCGTCGATCTGCGGGGCCACCACGTCCAGCAGCGTCAGTTTGTCGATGGTGACGGCCTTGCCGTCCAGGTTCAGCGTCCCGCGCTTGAGCAGGAAGCGGGCCAGTTGCAGGCCCAGGAAACCGGCGCCGCCGGTAATCAGTACGTTCATGGTTGCAGCAGTCCTGTGATTAGCGCTTCAGGTAGGGCTTGAGCCAGTCCAGGCCCGCCGATGTGCCGGCGCGCGGCCGGTACTCGCAGCCGATCCAGCCCGTGTAGCCGAGCCGATCGATCACGTCGAACAGGTACGGGTAGTTCAGTTCGCCGATGTCCGGCTCGTGCCGCTCGGGCACGCCCGCAATCTGGATATGGCCGATGCCGGCAAAATCGCGCTCCAGCTTCTTGGCGATATCGCCTTCCACGATCTGGCAGTGGTAGCAGTCGAACTGCACCTTCAGGTTGGCGGCGCCCACCTGCTGGCAGATGGCCTGGCCGTCGTCCTGGCGGTTCAGGAAGTAGCCCGGCATGTCGCGCGTGTTGATCGGCTCGATCAGCACCGTGATGCCGTGCGCGGCAGCCGAAGCGGCGGCGTAGGCCAGGTTTTCGAGGTAGACGGCGCGGCAGCGGGCACGATCCGCGTCGGCCGGCACGATGCCGGCCATCACGTGCACGCGGTCGTTGCCGATCACGCCGGCGTATTCCAGTGCCTTGGCAAACGCGTTGCGGAACTCCGTCTCGCGGCCGGGCAGGGCGGCGATGCCGCGCTCGCCAGCACCCCAGTCACCCGGGGGCGCGTTGAACAGGGCCTGGGTCAGGCCGTGGTCGTCAAGCCGCTTGCGGATCTCGGCGGCCGGGTGATCGTACGGGAACAGATACTCCACGGCCTGGAATCCGTCCTTCGCGGCCGCGGCAAAGCGGTCCAGGAAGTCGTGCTCCGTGTACATCATCGAGAGGTTCGCGGCAAAGCGCGGCATGTCAGTTCTCCTTGAACAACAACTGCGACGAGAATGGATTTCAGCGGTTGACCAGCTTCGCCGGGGTCAGCCACACCAGCAGCGCACCCACTACCAGGATGGCCGACAGCACATACATCGGCAACTGCGTGCTCTGGGTCAGATCCTTGAGCGCGCCCACCATGTACGGGGACACAAAACCTGCCAGGTTACCCACCGAGTTGACCACGGCGATGCCCGAGGCAGCGGCAATCCCGCTCAGGAACGAGGTTGGCAGCGACCAGAACAGCGGCGCGCAGGTCAGCACACCGGCGGCAGCCAGCGACAGCGCCGCGATGGCCACGGTCGTATTGTGGGTGAACGACGCGGCAATCGCAAAGCCCGTGGCGCCCATCAGTGCCGGCACGATCAGGTGCCAGCGGCGTTCGCGGCGCGCATCGGCGCTGTGACCCAGGATGTTCATGACCACGATGGCGCAGAGGAACGGGATGGCCGACAGCAGACCGATATTGAGGTTGCCGGTGACCCCGCTGGCCTTGACCAGCGTCGGCATCCAGAACGTCAGCGCGTATTGGCCGGTCACAAAGCAGAAGTAGATCAGGCACATCCACCAGACACGGCGGTCGCTGAACACGGCGCCCAGCGAATGCACGTTGCGCTGGCCGTCCGTGGTGGCGGCTGTCGATGCGGCGCGTTCGTCTTCTTCGATGTTGCGCTTGAGCACGCGCTTTTCATCGCTGCTGAGCCAGGGCGCTTTGTCGATGCCATCGCGCAGCACGAAAATCGTCACGATGCCGATCGCGAACGCAGGCAGCGCTTCGATGAAGAACATCCACTGCCAGCCGGCCCAGCCGTGCGTGTCGTGGAACGCATCCATGATCCAGCCCGACAGCGGATTACCGAACATGCCCGCTACCGGAATGCCCGACATGAACAGGGCAATCATCTTGGCGCGGCGGTGCGACGGGTACCAGTACGTCAGGTACAGGATCACGCCCGGATAGAAGCCCGCTTCGGCCAGGCCGAGCAGAAAGCGCATGACGTAGAACTGCGTCGGTGTCTGCACGAACACGAATGCGGCGGAAATGATGCCCCATGTGATCATGATCCGCGCAATCCAGATGCGCGCGCCGATGCGGTGCATCAGCAGGTTGCTTGGCACTTCGAACAGGAAGTAGCCGATGAAGAACAGCCCGGCGCCAAGACCGAACACGGTTTCCGAGAACTGCAGGTCCTGCGCCATCTGCAGCTTGGCAAAGCCGACGTTGACGCGGTCCAGATACGCGATCACGTAGCACAGCATCAGGAACGGCATGATGCGCCAGAACACCTTGTGATAGGCGCTTTTTTCGGTCGCGTGGTCGGCATTCAGCCGTGCGTCGGCGGCAGGTGTCCCCACCGCGGGGTTGGATGCGGTCATGGATAAGTCTCCTTGGTCTTGAACCGGCTGAGGGTGGTCTCCCTCTCCCGCGCGGCGGGTGAGGGTTGGGGAGAGGGCAGGGCTTTGTTGTTCGACGTCGCCGGTTAAGGCGCTAGTCCTCTCTCCGAAGCCTCTCTCCCGCATGTGGGAGAGAGGAGTCAAGCATTCGGGAATTGTTGCGGTCTACCACTTCGCCTTGAACGTATCGCGTAGCTCCAGCAGCGCGTTCTCGTCGAGCGGCGCGGGTTTGTCCCTGAGCATCATCCAGAGCTTCGCCGTTTCTTCGAGCTCTTCGAGCGCCCAGGCTGCACGCGACACGCTGTCTTCCCACACCACCGGTCCCAGGCGCGCCAGCAGCACGCCGCGCACGTCGTTGGCCAACTGCGCCACGCGCGCGGCCACGGCCGGATCGCCGGGGCGATGGTACGGAATCAGCGGGATATGGCCGACCTTCATCACGTAGTAGGGGGTGATCGGCGGCAACACGTCATCGGGTTGCCAGACGCCTGCCAGCGTGAGCGCCACAAGGTTGGTGGAATGGGTGTGGACCACACCGTGCGCGTTCGGATTGTTGTCGTAGACACAGCGATGCAGCGTCAGTGTTTTCGACGGCTTGTCGCCGGACACCCAGGTGCCGTCCGTCGCCACCTTGGCAACCTTGGCCGGGTCAAGCGTGCCCAGGCAGGCGTCGGTCGGTGTAATCAGCCAGCCGTCTTCAAGACGGGCGCTGATATTACCGGCCGTACCGACCGTATAACCACGCTGGAACAGGCTCGCGCCGACGCGGCAGATCTCTTCGCGTAGTGCGTTTTCGTTCTGGCTCATCGTGCTGCTCCAAGCGCCTGCAGCGCTTCGTCGAAGAAATTCTCGCCGCCGAAGTTGCCCGATTTCAGGGCCAATGCCAGCGGTGCCTGGTCCAGGGTGACCGTGGCCGGCACACCGGGGGCAATCTGCTTGCCGATGCGCAGCGACTGCACGCCCAGCGCCTGCACCACGGCGCCCGACGTCTCGCCGCCCGCCACCACAAAGCGCCGCGTGCCGCTCGCCTTGAGCGCGGCTGCAATGCCAGCCAACGCATGTTCGACGAGTTCGCCGGCACGTGCCACGCCCAGCTCGGCCTGCACGGCCTTCACCTGTTCGGGTTGCGCGGTGGCGTAGACCAGAACCGGTTCGTCGTGATCTCGCACGAAGGCCAGCGCTTCGTCGACCACGGCTTCGCCGCGCGCCAGGCGCAGCGGGTCGATGCGAAGGGCGGGGCGCTTCTGCGCAATCCAGTGCGCGACCTGTCCGTTCGTCGCGCGCGACGCGCTGCCAGCCAGCACGACACCATGCCCGTTGACGGCCGGCACTTCGGCGGCGTCCGTGCGCGCAGGCAGCAGCCCCGCGCGGCGGAAATTCTCAGGCAGGCCCAGTGCAATGCCGGAGCCTCCCGTGATCAGCGGCAGCGAGGCGCAGCCCTCGCCCAGCGCGAACAGGTCGGTATCGGAAATCGCGTCGGCCACCGCGAGCTTCACGCCTTCGGCGCGCAGCGCGTCGATGCGTGCACGCACCGCATCTGCACCCTTGGCCACGGTGTCGTAGCGCAGCAGTCCGGTCTTGCTCTGGCTCTGGCGCTGCAGCACCCGCACCAGGTTGGCGTCCTTCATCGGCGTCAGCGGATGGTGCTCCATGCCCGACTCGCTGAGCAGCGCGTCGGCCACGAACAGGTGGCCGCAGAAGATCGTGCGTCCGTTTTCGGGGAAGGCCGGGCAGGCGATGGTGAAGTCGCTGCCCAGCGCGTCCAGCAGGGCCTCGGCCACCGGGCCGATGTTGCCCTGGTCCGTCGAATCGAAGGTCGAGCAGTACTTGAATACGAACTGGCGGCAGCCTTGCTCGCACAGCCATTCCAGTGCGGCCAGCGATTGCGCCACGGCATCGGCAGCCGGAATCGTGCGCGACTTCAGCGCAACCACGATGGCGTCGGCATCCACTGCGGACTTCGGCACGCCAATCGTCTGCACCGTGCGCATGCCGTTACGCACGAGCGTGTTCGCCAGATCGGTGGCGCCCGTGAAATCGTCCGCGATGCAGCCAAGCAAGGGTTGATTCGTGGCCATCTGCTTACTCCTTGGCGTTCGGCAGCTCGATTCCGGGGAAGATCTTGATCACGGCCGAGTCGTCTTCGCCGCCGTGTCCGGCGGTGGACGCCATCATGAACATCTGATGCGCGGCGGCCGAAAGCGGCAGCGGGAATTTGCTGGTGCGCGCGGTGTCGAGCACCATGCCCAGGTCTTTCACGAAGATGTCGACGGCGGACAGCGGCGTGTAATCGCCAGCCAGGATGTGCGGCACGCGGTTTTCAAACATCCACGAGTTGCCGGCACTGTGCGTGATGACGTCGTAAAGCGCGTCGGGGTTCACGCCTTCACGCAGGCCCAGTGCCATTGCCTCGGCCGCCGCGGCGATATGCACACCGGCCAGCAGCTGGTTGATGATCTTGACCTTGGAGCCGGCGCCATGCGCGTCGCTCAATCGATAGACCTTGCCGGCGATGGCGGCCAGCACGTCTTCGGCCAGTGCATAGGCTTGCGCCGGGCCCGACGTCATCATCGTCATTTCGCCGCTGGCAGCGCGTGCGGCGCCGCCCGAAACCGGGGCGTCGAGCATCAGCAGGCCCTTTTCGGCCAGCCGTTCGCCAAGCGATTCGGCAAAGCCGGGCGGAACGGTGGCGCTGGCGATCACGAGCTTGCCGGCAGCCATTTTCGAGACGGCGCCCTGTTCGCCGAACAACACCGACTCGGTCTGCGCGGCGTTGACCACGAGCGTGAGCACCACGTCGCAGCGCTCGCCCAGCTCGGCCGGGCTGCCGCATGGCACGCCTCCGGCTTCGGCAAAGCGGCGCAGCACTTCGTCGCGGAGGTCGAAAGCATGGACTTTGAAACCGGCGCGCAGCAGCGACTGCGCCACGCCATAACCCATCGCGCCCAAGCCGATGACGCCAACATTTCTGGACATGGAAATCTCCTGGATGCGGATTTAATGCGACGGGCCGGACGGCAGGTCGCCAGCGGCGTCCTCGCCCTCGCCGAGCTGGGAGAGCCGGCGCGCCGCGTTGTACATGTGGTTCTGTGCCGCATTGCGCGCGGCGTCGGGGTCGCCGGCCCGAATGGCGGCGACGATGGCCTGGTGTTCCTCGCGCACCTGCCGCGAGAAATCCTCGCGCCGCGCCTCGTTGGTGCGCGTTACCTGCGTGGCGGTTTCCAGGTACTGGCTCAGGAACGCCAGGGTCTTGAGAAAGTACGGGTTGCCGGTGGCTTCCGCGATGGCGCGATGAAAGGCCACGTCGGCGGCCACGCCATCGTCGCCCTGGGCGACTTCGGTATCGATACGCGCCAGCGCGGCATCGATATTGGCCATCGTCGCGTCGGTGCGGCGCCGTGCGGCCTGGGCGGCCACCTCGGCCTCGATGGACCGGCGCAGCTCGACGATCTGGAGCACGGCTTCGAGTGTGTCGACATCGGTGTAGTCGATCCGCAGCGGCCGGATGCCGGCCTGCTCGGTCACGAACACACCGCTGCCCTGACGCGATTCGACCAGCCCTTCGTACTTCAGCCGCGCAATGGCCTCGCGGATCACGGTGCGGCTCACGCCGAACTCCTCCGACAGCACGGCTTCGGTCGGGAGCTTGGCGCCACGTGGAAACACGCCGCCTTCGATCTTTTCGAGTAGCTGTTCGGCCACGCTGTCAGTCAGCGCGCGAGCGGGAATCTTCTGGAACATCGTTATCACATCATCGGGTAGTCAGGTCATCATACAAATTTAACGAAAGGATGGCAGGGGGGTAATCCCTAGGATGGTGCGCCCGGCGTACGATAATCGCGCAAGTCGGGCTGTCTGATTGATCTGGCTGGGCGTATGATTGCGCCTCTTTCAGACTTCCATATCCGCCGCATCATGTCCGTCACTTCCAATTCCGTACTGGTCTGCGCCTGGGACGAAGCCCGCGAGCGCGCACGCGCCATCCGCTACAGCGTCTTTGTGGAGGAGCAGGGCGTACCGGTGGAACTGGAATGGGACGATATGGACGCGCCGAGCTGGCACGCGCTGGCCTTTGCCGCCGACGGCACGCCGGTGGCCACGGGGCGCCTGCTGCCCGACGGCCATATCGGGCGCATGGCCGTGCTGAAGGTGGCGCGCGGCACCGGCATGGGCGCCCGCGTGCTGGATGCGCTGATGGCCAAGGCTGCCGAGCTGGGCTATGCCGAGCTGATTCTCAACGCGCAGACCCACGCCGCGCCGTTTTACGCGCGCGTGGGCTTTGAGCAGGTGGGTGACGAATTCGAGGAGGCGGGGATTCCTCACGTCGAGATGCGCAAGCGCGTCGGATAAATCCGACCTTCCGCCCCCGCCCCCGGTGCGCTAAGCGCCAAATTCGCTTAGCAGCGCATCCCGATCCTGATCGAGCCGGGGGGCCGGCCGTATCGCGCCGGCGTGCCACGATTCGCCGATCTTGATGGGATTGCCTGCCACGCGCAGCGACTTGTCCGCGCCGATGCCGACATCGAGCAGCATGTGCCGGGCCGCCACGTGCGCGTTGTCCATGATCTGCGGCACGCCGTTCAGCGGGCCATGCGGCACGCCGGCGGCTTCCAGTATTGCTTCCCACTCGGCCGTAGGCGCCTCGCGCAAGCGGGTTTCCAGGCAGGCCTTCAGATCCGCATGGTGTTCGTTGCGGGCCGGTACCGATGCAAACCGTGGATCGTCGACCCATTCGGGCCGGCCGAGTGCGCCGCAAAGCCGCTCGAAGAGGGCGTCGTTGCCCACCGCGATGACCACGAAGCCGTCCTGCGTGGCGAACATGTCGAACGGCGTGATCGAAGGGTGTCGGGTACCGAGCGGCTTCGGCACGTTGCCAGTGGCCGAAAAGCGGGCGATGGGATTTTCGAGCAACGCCACCTGACAGTCGAGCATCGAGATATCGACGCGCTCACCCAATCCGGTTGCGGCGCGCCGCAGCAGTGCTGCCTGGATGCCGATCGTGGCATACAGGCCGGCGCCGATATCGCCAATCGACACGCCGACGCGCGCCGGGTTGCCGCCCGGTTCGCCAGTCACGCTCATGAGGCCGCCCATCGCCTGCACCACCATGTCGTACGCGGGGCGATTACGGTAGGGGCCGGTCTGGCCGAAGCCCGAAATCGACGCATATACCAGGCGCGGAAAGCGCGTGCGCAGCATTTCCCACGTGTAGCCGAGCTTGTCCATCACGCCCGCGCGGAAGTTCTCCACGAGCACGTCGGCACCTTCGAGCATCCGCTCCAGCACCGCCCGGTCGGCGGCGTCCTTGAGGTCGAGCGCTATCGACGATTTATTGCGGTTCACCGATGCAAAGTACGCGGACTCCCCGTCGACAAATGGTCCCACCTGACGGGAATCGTCGCCACGGCCGGGGTTCTCGATCTTGATGACGCGGGCGCCCAGGTCGGCCAGCATCATCGTGCAGTAGGGGCCGGCCAGCACGCGCGTCAGGTCGACGACCGTGATGCCGTGCAAGGGGCCGTGAGATGTGGTCATGCGGTACTCCTGTGTGTGCGTTGCTTGGGCCGGCATCAATCGATCTTCGCCCCGCTTGACTGCGCCAGGTCGACGCCGATCTTGCCTTCGCGTGCCGCGAATTCTCGGAATTCGGCTACCGATGTCGACACGGAGACCTCGTCGCCCTGGGCCAGGAAGCGCTTCCTGAGCTCGGGGTCGGCCATGACCTTGGCGGTGGCGGCGAACAGCTTGTCGATGATTTCGGGCGGCGTCCTGGCGGGTGCGAACAGCCCATACCAGGCGGACAGGTCATAGCCCTTCACCCCGCTTTCGGCGATGGTCGGCAGTTGCGGATTGGCGTTGGAACGCTGGGCCGATGTAACGGCGATCGGTACCACCTTGTGGGTGTCGATCATCGGCTTGACCGATGGCGCCGTGCCGAAGGTCAGTTGCACATCGCCGGCCGCCACGGCCTGCGCGGACGGTGCGCCGCCCTTGTACGGCACATGCGTCATGCGCACGCCGGTCAGCTTGGTGAAGTAGACGCCGGCCAGGTGCGTGATAACGCCGTTGCCCGACGACGAATAGTTGATGGCACCCGGATGGGCCTTGGCCTGGGCGATCAGGTCCTGCACGTTCCTGATGCCGCTGTCCTTGTTGACGGCCAGGATCAACGGCGCGGCGGACAGCTTCGTGATCGGTACGAAATCGGACGGCTCGTACCGGATGTTCTTGTACAGCACCTTGTCGCCGCCCATCAGGCTGGCCGTGGCGATGTAGAGCGTGTAGCCGTCGGGCGCGGACTTGGCCACGTACTCGGCCGCGATGGTGGTGCCCGCGCCGGGCCGGTTGTCGACGACCACGGGCTGCCCAAGCTCGCGGCTCAGCGCATCGCCGTAAAGCCGCGCCGTGTTGTCCGCGCCGCCGCCGGCCGGAAATCCGATCACGAGCCGGATCGGCTTGTTGGGATAGCTGGCCTGCGCCGAGGCGGCAATCGGCAGCACCGCGATCAGGGTGCCAAATGCAGTCAGCGCTGTGAGCGCGGCGCGATGGGTCAGGGTGGTCGTCATCATGATGTCTCCTCCGTAGCTGTGTCGCCACTTGAGTGAATGGACGCGGCAGGCTATCTGCCGCGGAACGCAGGGGTCCGTTTCTCCTTCCACGCCGCAGCGCCCTCACGCAGGTCTTCGGAGGTTTCCGAGCGATGGATGTCGTGCCGCAAGGCGTCGGCGTCGAGCCGTCCGCAGGCAATGTCGTTGAGGTGGCGCTTCATGCCGAGCAGCGCAATCGGCGCCATGCCGGCCAGCTGCGCGCTCAGCGCTTCCACGCGCGTGGCCAGCGCATCGGCGGGCACTACTTCGGTCAGGAAGCCGATGCGCAGCATCTCGTCGGCCTCGATGCGGTCGGCGGTCAGGAACAGCCGCTTGGCGGCGTTCAGTCCCAGCCGCGACACGTAGCGTTCCATGCCGCCGCGATAGAAATGCAGGCCCAGCCGGGCGGCGGGCATGAACATGTCGCAGGTGGGTACGCCCACCCGGAAATCGCACGCCAGGCACAGGTCGGTGGCGCCGCCATAGACACCGCCCTGGACGGCCGCAATCGTGATCGGGCGCGCGGCCTCGATAGCGTCGATCACCTCGCCGAAGTTGGCTGCGCCTTCCTCGGCCTTGCCGGCAAGCGAACCGATGTCGTAGCCGCTGCAGAAGTACTTGCCTTCGGCCGCGAAGCGCAGAACGAGCACGTCGGGCATGGCATTTACCGCGGATACGTGGTCGCGCAGTGCAATCAGGTCGCCAGGAGTCAGCCGGTTGGCTACCTTGGGCCGCCGCAGCGTTATCGTGGCGACACGGCCTTCGATGGCCAGGGAGGGTGAGGTATCATCCATTCCGTTATATCTCGAAGCCTTTTAAATATATCAGCAAAGGCTACAGATATTTTTCTATGGAAAGTAGAGGGTATACCCGTGCAATCGCTACAAGACCGGATTCGGGAAAGCGTGATCGCCGCCATTCAGGCGGGAGAGCTGAGGCCCGGGGCGCAGATCGACGAGAAGATGCTGGCCGAGCGGTTCGACAGTTCGCGCACGCCGGTGCGTGAAGCGCTGCTGATGCTGGCCGCTCAGGGGCTGGTATCCATCGCGCCGCGTGCCGGCATGTTCGTCCACAAGCCCAGCGCGGCGGAGCTGGTGGCGATGTTCGAAACGCTGGCGGAGATGGAGGGCGTGGTGGCGCGCCTGGCAACGCGGCGCATTTCAGCGGAAGGGCGCAAGGCGCTGATCGAATCGCACGAGGCAGCCGGCATCCCGGCTCGCGCGCGCGACGCGGCGGCCTATGCAGAGGCGAACCGGGCGTTTCACGAGGTGTTGTACCAGGCGGCCGCCAATCCGTTTCTGTCGGAGCAGATCGTCCAGTTGCGGCGGCGCCTGGCTATCTATTGGCAGCGGAAGGACCTGATCAATGAGGCGCGCGTGGCCACGTCGTACCGCGAGCATGGCCACGTGGTCGAGGCGATTCTGAGTGGCCAGGCCGATGCCGCGGCCGAAGCCATGCGTACGCATATCTCGGCGGGCGGCAAGGCGCTGGCTGATCTGGTGCTGCTGGCCGATGCGTCATCGGCGTGAAGCAGCGCGCGGGGGTGAAGCCGTGTGGCGGCGAGTATTACCGTGGCGCGGGGACCGTACCCTTGTCGCGGGCCACGTTCAACCTGCCTTCGTAGGACACCTCACCGGTCTGGCCATCCGCATTGAAGCTGCGCTCGATGAAATCGAAGCGCCCGTCATGGCGCACGCGCAGCACTGTGCTGGCGCGCGTGCCATAGCTCGGCGAGCGGATGAACGCCGACGACAGCAGCTTTTCCCACTCGGGTGCCACGCCGGTATTCGGCAATTCCCAGTCAGGCGCCTGCTTTTCGTCGGCCAGCATCTGCAGATAGGGCGCGGGACTGGACCCAAGCTGTCCGCGATCGGCGGCAAGTACCTCGCATAACGCGCCCACGCGGCTTCTCACCTTCGGCCACGGGGTATCGAGCAATGCGTTCGACAGACCATAGAGGCCAGGCTTGAGTTTCTGCGGCTGGCCCGATTTGGATCGGTTGCTGTACCACCAGAGATCATGCAGATCGCTGGCAAGCAGGTTGAAGCCGTTGTAGGCGCCGTGCGCGCGAGCCAGGTCGTGCAGGTACTCGTCGGGCGTCTGGTTGCCGCGCAGAAAATGCGACACCAGTTCGCCGCGCGAGCGTGCGTCGGTACGTTTTTCGGAAGGGGCGCGGTAGTTGGTCAGCGCGGCAAAACGCGCGCGGGAATCGTCCGGCCACTCGGGCGATTCGGCATTGGCGATGCCCATCCACGTGCCGGCATCGCCAATCACCTCCGCCAGGTCGCGGCCGCCCAGCACTTCGGGGGCATCCTGCCACCAGTGCGCGGCCGCCGCCGGGCGGGCATAGAATTCGTCGCGGTTGCCGGCCACCACCAGGGCATAGTCCGGGTGCGATTGCCAGGCCACCAATATCAGACACATGGGGCTTCCTTTACTGCTTTGTCTTACTGCCTAGTTACTGCATGGCGGTCCGACGGCAAACTGCGCACCGTCAGAGCACGTCAAGGTCGATGAACCGCTCGCTCATCCGATCGCCGCTGATCCACTGCGCCAGTCCGCTCTGACGCCATAACCCATCAAGGGTGGCTTCGAAGGCTGGCGGCACGTCGGCATAACTTTCCATCCACGTCTGCATGCCCGCGCGGGTCTCGGGCCTGCGCATCAGCGTACCACCAATCCCGGTCGCCTCGGCGACCGTTTCCATCCAGCGGTGCCAGTGTGGCAGGGCGTCCGCCGCGTGCGCATCCGGTACCTTGAAGTAGACGTAGAGATGATCGCTCATGGCGGAGTTCCCGTGGCGTTCAACCGGCCGCTTCGGCCTCGTTCGGCAGCGGCACTTCGTACGGCAGCGCACGTGTGGCGAGCGCGGAGCCATTGGCGGCGCCCAGGTGCAGCGCGCCGGCCGCAGCATCGATCTTCAGCTCGGCCAGGCCGTCCCAGCCGCCCAGCGGCGACGCGGCGGCGTTGACGATCATGCCGCACGGCTGCTCGGGGTCTTCCGGTCGGAAGATCTCGGCGGCCGCGGCCGGCACGTCGCCTTCACCGTGCACGCGCCACATGCGGCGCTTGAGCGTGCCGCGATACTGGCTGCGCGCCACCACTTCCTGGCCGGGATAGCATCCCTTGCGGAAGTTGACGCCGCCAAGCAGTTCGAAGTTGATCATCTGCGGCACGAACTGTTCCTGCGTGGCGGCAGCGATGCGTGGAATTCCCGCGCCAATGTCGAGCCAGTCCCAGAACGCCGGCGCCGCCGCTGCCAGCTTGGCGCCCAGCGCCTGCCGCAGGGCCTCGGCGCGTTCGGTGGCGGCAACAATTTGCCAGCGCGGCTCGCCTTCGGCATCGGCCAGGCGAAGCACGGTCACGCCATCGGCATGGGCCGCGGCCAGCGGGCCCTGGGGCACCGGCAAGCCAGCCTGGCGCAGCGCGGTTTCGGCCCCGATGCCAGCGACGCCCAGCACGCGATGCGTGGCGGACAGATCCGACAGCTTGGCCTTGGCGCGTAGCACGAACATGCTCAGGCGCTTCTGGATGGCGGGCTGGATATCGGCGGACAGTTGCAGCACGATGCCCTCGGCGTCACGCCACATCAGAAAGCTCGCCATCAGGCGGCCCTTGGGCGAGCAGTAGCCGGCCAGCCGCGCGGCATCGTCCGGCAGGTCTTCCACGGCATTGGTCAGCTGGGTGTGCAGGAAGGTGGCGGCATCGTCGCCAGCCACGCGGATCAGGCCAAGGCCAGCGGGGGCGGTCACGATACCGGCATGGGGCAGGGCGGCAAAGCTGTCGGCGAGGGACGGGAATTCAGTGGCGGACATGCAGGCGGTCCTGGAAGGCTATGGATACGGTGAATTGGGGGCGCAACGTGGCAATGCAACGCGCGTGCAACGCCGCGCGTAACGCTCAGTGACACATCGGCCACAAGGCTCCCGGTATTATATGGGCCTGTCGCCATTCCGGCCGGCCGCTCCAATGATCCCGACCCGCCGGCGGGGGCATGGCGGCCGGCCTTTATCCTAGCTACATGAAACGTCTGTTCCTGCGCCTGGTCGGGGTATTGCTGGTCTTTGCCGCTGCTGCTGCCGGCGGTTTCGCCTGGTGGGCCCATCAACCGCTCGGCCTGTCCGCGTCCCCCGTCGAAGTAATCATCAAGCCGAACTCCGGCGTGGCCAGCGTTGGCCGCCAGATTCAGCGCGGTGGCGTGGCGATGGATCCGCGCCTGTTCCAGTTGCTGGCCCGCATCGCGGGGCATGGCGCCGATCTCAAGGCGGGTGGCTACCAGTTTGAAACCGGCGTGACGCCGCTCGATGTGATCGAGAAACTGGCCAAGGGCGAGGTCACGCACTACGTGGTGACGGTGATCGAGGGCTGGGAATTCCGCAAGATGCGCGCCGCCGTGGATGCGAGCCCGGCCCTGAAACACGATACCCAGAACATGTCCGACGCCGAACTGATGAAGGCGATCGGCGCGGCGGAGACGTCGCCGGAAGGGTTGTTCTTCCCCGATACCTATCTGTTCGCGCGCGGTAGCAGCGACATCGAACTCTACAAACATGCCTACCGCGCCATGCAGAAGCGGCTGAACGACGCATGGACGGCGCGCGCGCCCGACCTGCCGTACAAGACCCCGTACGAGGCATTGGTCATGGCATCGATCGTCGAAAAGGAAACGGGCCAGGCGGCGGAGCGGCCGATGATTGCCGCGGTGTTCGTCAACCGCCTGCGCAAGAACATGATGCTGCAGACCGACCCGACGGTGATCTACGGCGTTGGCCCGGCGTTTGACGGCAACCTGCGCAAGAAGGATTTGCTGACCGACACCCCGTACAATACGTACACCCGTACGGGCCTGCCGCCGACGCCCATCGCCTTGCCGGGCCTGGCCTCGCTGGCCGCGGCCACCACGCCGGCGCCTACCGATGCGCTGTATTTCGTGGCCCGTGGCGACGGCAGCAGCCATTTTTCCAGCTCACTCCCTGAACACAATCGCGCGGTCGACAAGTACCAGCGCGGAAAGCCCTGATTTCATGCGCGGCAGATTCATTACCTTCGAAGGCATCGACGGCGCCGGCAAGAGCACCCATATCGAATGGGTCGCCGGCCGCCTGCGCGAACGCGCAACCGTGGTCACTACCCGCGAGCCGGGCGGCACGCCACTGGGTGAAGACCTGCGCAGCCTGCTGCTGCACCGCAAGATGGACCTCGAAACCGAGGCGCTGCTGATGTTCGCGGCGCGCCGGGAACACATCGCGGAAGTCATCGAGCCAGCGCTGGCGCGTGGCGACTGGGTGATCTCCGATCGTTTCACCGACGCGACGTTTGCCTATCAGGGCGGCGGCCGAGGCCTGCCGCGCGAGCGGCTTGAAGCGCTGGAGCAGTGGGTGCAGGGCGGCCTGCAGCCGGACCTGACGCTGCTGTTCGATGTGCCACTTGAAACGGCCGCCCAGCGCCTGGCCAATGCACGCGAGCCGGACAAGTTCGAAGCCGAATCGCGCGCGTTCTTCGAGCGCACCCGTGCCGAATACCTGCGCCGGGCTGCCGAAGCCCCCCGGCGCTTTCGCGTGATCGACGCCACGCGATCGATCGATGAGATTCGTGTGGAACTTGCGAAAATCATCTCAAGTCTTTGATTTTTTGAATATATATGCGCGCAATGATATGTCCGGGCGATGCTTGGACAATACATGAGAGCGGCGCGCTAACTGACTGATTTGCATGCTTTATCCCTGGCAACGAGAAGACTGGCAACGGCTGGCCGCGCTGCGCGACAGGCTGCCGCATGCGATGCTGCTGCACGGCCAGCAAGGCATTGGCAAACGCGACCTGGCGCTGCATTTCGCCCAGGGGTTGCTATGCGAGACGCCGCTGGCTGACGGCCAGCCGTGCAATACCTGCAGTGCCTGCCACTGGTTCAGCCAGGGCAACCACCCGGACTTCACCGTGGTGCGGCCCGAGGCGCTAGAAGCCGGCGCGGGCGGCGATGCCGAGGGGGATGGCGAATCCGGCGGCAGTAGCAAGAAGAAGGCGCCGAGCAAGATCATCCGCATGGAGCAGGTGCGCGCGCTGATCGAAGCGGTCGGCGTTGGCACCCATCGCGCCGGCCTGCGCGTGGTGGTGGTCTATCCGCTCGATGCGCTGCAAACCGAGGGCGCCAATGCGCTGCTCAAGACGCTGGAGGAGCCGCCGCCATCGACGGTGTTCCTGCTGGTGACGGACCGACTCGACCGCGTGTTGCCGACGATCCTGTCGCGCTGTCGCCAGTTCTCGGTGACGCGCCCAACCGAGGCCGCTGCGCTGGAATGGTTGCGCAGCCAGGGTGTGGCGGACGTGGAGGCGCAACTGGCGCTGTCGGGCGGCGCGCCGCTGACCGCGCTGCACGCCGCCGAGGCCGAAGAACAACCGTTGCAGCGCTGGCTGGTGGGCCAGTTGGGCGCCGGCGCCGCATTCGATGCGCTGGCCGCGGCCGAGCAGTTGCAGAAGCTGCCGGTACCGGCAGTGCTTGGCGTGCTGCAGCGATGGGTCTATGACCTGCTGGCGCTGCGCCTGGGCACGGGCGCTGTTCGCTACTTTCCGAAGGAGCAGGTTGCGCTGGGCCGTTGCGCCGGCGCCACCGATGCTCACCGTCTGCAGGGGTTTGCCGCGCGGCTGCTCAACCACCGCCGCAGCGAGAACCATCCGTTGGCGGCGCGCCTCGTCATGGAGTCGGTTTTTCTCGATTACCGGCAATTGTTCCGCCAATAGTTCCAAAACCATAGGCATCGACGGGCACACGTGGTAAAAGTCGAGCCAAGCAGTTCAATATCCAATAGCCCGCAAAAAGTGGGCAAAAAGTCAGGGGTCAAACATGAATGCACCAGTCACGATGCCACCGCGTCCAGCGGCGGCTGTACCTGGCAACCCGGCCGCGCCCGCGACGGGCGGGGCACCGCAGCGGCCGAACGTGTTGTCGCTGTCGATCAAGGATCAGGCCGGCCTCTACGGCGCCTATATGCCGTTCCTGGCGCGCGGCGGGATCTTTGTGCCGTCGAACCGGCCGTTCCGGCTGGGCGAACAGGTCTTCCTGGTGCTTTCATTGCTGGACCGGCCACAGAAGTACCAGGTGCAAGGCACCGTGGCATGGATTACCCCGGCCGGCACGCCGATGAAAACGCCCGGCGTGGGCGTGCATCTGCCGGACGACGATAATGGCCGTACGCTCAAGCGTGCGGTGGAGGAACTGCTGGGCAAGGCCATCGAATCGGGGCGGCCCACGCAGACCCTGTAACTTGATGTGAGATGCGAAGTCTGCTTCGCAAGTGTCTGTATTTATGAGTGAATCTGGTTTTACTGTTCGTCTTGCGACGCAAGATGACCTACCCGGCATCGTCGAGATCTACAACAGCACGGTGGCGTCGCGCATGGTGACGGCCGATACGGAGCCGGTGTCCGTGGCCTCGCGCCAGGCATGGTTCGCGGCGCACCAGCCCGAACGGCGCCCCCTCTGGGTATGCGAATCCGCCGATGGCCGCATGGCGGGCTGGGTCAGCTTTTCGGACTTCTATGGCCGGCCGGCCTACGGCGCCACGGCGGAAGTCTCGATCTACCTGCATGAGGGTTTCCGTGGCCAGGGTCTGGGCCGCTTCCTGCTTGACTCGGCCATCGCGCATGCGCCCAAGGTGGGCGTGAATACGCTGCTGGGCTTTATCTTTGGCCACAACGCGCCGAGCCTGGCCCTGTTCGAGCGTCATGGCTTCTCGCGCTGGGGCGACCTGCCGCGCGTAGCCGTGCTGGATGGTGTCGAGCGCGACCTGGTAATCCTGGGCCGCCGCCTCGATTGAACGCGGGGCACGCACCATGTTTGTCGATTCCCATTGCCACATCGATTTTCCGGAGCTGGCGCAGCGCCTGCCCCAGTTGCTGGAAAACATGAAGACCAACCAGGTCACGCATGCCCTGTGCATTTCCGTGACGCTGGAAGACTTTCCGCGCGTGCTGGCGCTGGCGGAACAGCATCCGAACCTCTACGCGTCGGTAGGCGTGCATCCCGATTACGAGGAGGATGCCGAGGAGCCGACGCTGGAACGCCTGGTCACGCTGTCTGCCCATCCTCGCGTGGTGGGCACCGGTGAAACCGGCCTGGACTACTACCGTCTCAATGGCCGTAGCGTCGACGACATGGAGTGGCAGCGCGAGCGGTTCCGCACCCATATCCGGGCTGCGCGACAGACCGGCAAGCCGCTGATCATCCATACGCGATCGTCAGCCGACGATACGATCCGCCTGATGCGCGAGGAAAACGCGCGGGAGGCCGGTGGCGTGATGCATTGCTTCACCGAGACCTGGGACATCGCCAAGAAGGCGCTCGACGAAGGCTTCTACATTTCGTTTTCAGGCATCGTCACGTTCAAGAGCGCGGCCGATCTGCAGGAAACCGCGAAGAAGGTGCCGCTGGATCGCATGCTGATCGAGACCGACTCGCCATACCTGGCGCCGGTGCCGTATCGCGGCAAGACCAACGAACCGGCCTGGGTGCGTCATGTGGGTGAGTTCATCGCCAAGCTGCGAGACTTGCCAGTGGAACAGGTGGCGGAACAGACGACGGATAATTTCTTCCGCCTTTTCAAGCACATAGACAGGAATTCTCATGCTTGATATGAAGATTCGACGCCTGGCTGCGGTGATGGCCCTGGTGGGCATGACGGCCATGACGGGCTGCGCGCTGGTACAGGCCGCGCCGGCCGACGATATGCGCAAGGCCGTCGAATTCGACGATGGCAACACCGTGCAGAAGCTGCTTGCCAAGGGGGTGGACCCGAATATCGTCGACCTCCGCGGCAATCCGATGCTGGTGGTGGCGCTGCGCGAGAAATCGAAAAAGGCGGCGACCGCGCTGATCAAGGCCAAGAACATCGACTTCGACAAGACCAATCCGGCTGGCGAGAACGCGCTGATGATGGCGGCGCTCAACGGCGAGCTGGACATGATCAAGCTGATGGTCGACGGCGAGGAAGCCGAGGTCAACAAGAAGGGCTGGGCACCGCTGCACTACGCGGCGACCAACGGCCACAACGACGTGGTCAAGTACCTTGTCGACCATGCGGCCTATATCGACGCGGAAAGCCCGAATGGCACCACGCCGCTGATGATGGCGGCGCGCGGCGGCCATATCGAGACAGTCAAGCTGTTGCTGGACGAGGGCGCGGACCTGCGCCTGAAAAACCAGCAGGGCATGACGGTGATCGACTTCGCGGAACAGTACAACCAGAAGGAGATCGCCGACGGGCTGAAATCCCGCTGGCAGAAACTCTACGGGACCGTGCCCGCGCCGGCCGCAAAGCCCAAGCCTTACGTTCCGCCCAACGGCCAGCCGCAACCCAAGCCCTACTGACCGCTAGGTCGGGTGACCAGGGTGTGCCGACGGGTTTGCCCGCCGGCTCGCCTGTCAGGGAAATTCGCGCTCGGAGATCGTTACCGAGCGCGACGTGCCGCCCGGTACCGCATACAGCTTGAACACATTGCGGTTGGCACTGGTGCCGGCAGCTTCACGAAATTCGGTCAGATCAAAGCGCTCGGACCGGAAGATCTCGCCCGAGTCGAGGCTCTGGTAGCGCAGGTCGTAGGCGCCGGGCGAAATATTCTCCATCGTGAACGACGATCCCCCGCGCACGAAACTCGTGCGCACGGGCAGTGGCGCATTGCCATTCACGGCAACGAGCTTCAGCAGCACATCTGACGCGCTGCCTGAATTGTCGACCGTCAGCGTCGACAACCCATTCCCATTGAGTATCGGATAGCCAGGCAGGTAGCCCGAATGGTCTGGCCAGGGCATGCCGCGCGGCGTGAGCGACGGCCGCGCGTATTTGTGCTCGGGCATGGCCGATGTCGCGCCCGGCGTCAGCGATCTCGCCAATGCCTGCGCCGTGCTTGCCTGCGCGGACTTGGCATTGCCGTCGCTGGCGGATGCCTCGCCGGTGCCTGACCAGTCTCCCAGCATGATGACGATGATGGCGCCGATGGCCGCGTACAGCGCGATCGATCCGTACCTGGGGAGCGGTGTGGCGGGGCCGCCGTTGGCGCGGGCGGTTTTCTCGGGGCGTTCGCGGCGTGGCTTGCGCGGACGGAACGGCGGCGGCTCCTGCGCCGGTTCGCTCTGGTTCGGCCGCGCATTGCCCGATGCAGCCTGTTGCGTCGGGCGCGCGCCCGGACGCGCCGCCTGCTGACGCTGGGCGGCCTGGCGCTGGGCAGCGGCCGCGCGCTGGGCCTGGGCCCGGCGCTGGCCTTGCTCGGCTTCGCGTCTTTCCTCCGCGACAATCCACTGATCGTGCTCGGCGCGCCGTTCCGGGTCACGCAGCACGTCATAGGCGGCGTTGAGCAGCCGCATGATGCGATTGGCTTCCTCGCTGTCAGCGTGCCTGTCGGGGTGGTATTTCTGGCTCAAGGACTTGTACGCGGCCCGGATTACTTCCAGAGGCGCGTCGCGGGATACCTTGAGGTTGTCGTAATGGGTGTGCATCAAAAGGAAAAGACGCAATGGCAGTGGTCGACAACAGATAACGGCAAGCCGCCGCCATTTTCAAGCGTGAACACCCACGCAAGGGGGCGGAGCACCCAAGTTTTACGTAATTTCGGGAGGTCAGTCTGCGGGGTGCCGAACAAAGCGCCGGTTGTGCGCCTGATCGCACCCGGTCTTACCGGCTTGGCGCCACGGCGGCGCGAAGGAGGGCCGTCAGAGCGCGGCGGCCAGGCGGGCGATGCCCGCGCGGATACCGTCGGCGTCAATGCCGCCGTAGCCAAGCAGGATACCCTGCTGGGTCGGGTGTTCGCCATACATGCCCGAAATGCCCGTCACGCCTACACCGGCCTGCGCCGCGAGGGCGATGAAGCGGCCTTCGTCCACGCCATTGGCCAGCAGGGCCACCACGTGCAGCCCTGCCGCGGAGGGCAGGGGTGCCAGCCAGGCTGGCAAGTGGCGTGCCACGGCATCGAGCAGCGCCGTGCGCCGCAGGCCGTATTCCTTGTGCATGCGGCGCAGGTGCTTGCCGAAGTAGCCGTCGAGCATGAACTTGGCCAGCGCGGTCTGCGTCATCGTGCAACTGTGCCAGTCCACCACCTGTTTGGCCTTGCACACCGCGCCCGCCAGCGGCCGGGGTGGAATCACGTAGCCGACGCGCAGTTCCGGGAAGATGGTCGTGGAGAACGTGCCCACATAGGCCACCACGTCCGCGTTGTCCAACCCCTTGAGCGATTCCATCGGGCGGCCTTCGAAGCGGAATTCACCGTCGTAGTCGTCCTCGATGATCAACGCGCCATTGCGTTGCGCCCAGTCCAGCAGCGCCAGGCGGCGCTCGAGCGCCATCGGCATGCCCAACGGAAACTGGTGCGATGGCGTGACATAGACCAGCCGCGTCTCGGCGGGCAGCGCATCGACGACCAGTCCGTCGGCATCGACCGGCACCGGCACCACCTTGGCGCCCAGCGCCGTGAAGATCGCGCGGGCGCGCGGATAGCCAGGGTCCTCCATCGCCACCACGTCGCCGGGGCGCAGCGCGGCGCGTGCCAGCAGATGGATAGCCTGTTGCGCGCCCTGGGTCATGATCACTTCCTGCCAGGTGCTCAGCACGGCCCGGCTGACTGCCAGGTAGCGCGATACGGCCAAGCGCAGCTCCTGCTCGCCGGCGGGGTCGTGATAGGCGCCGCGGCCGCGGGCCTGTACGCGCAGCGCGTGGTTGACGCAGCGGCGCCACTGGTCGAACGGAAATAGCTGCTTGTCGGTAGCGCCGCTGGCGAAGTCGAATTCGGCCGGTGGCGCGATGCTGGAAGGGGCGGCGGCGGGGATGGTGTCCCAGACCGGATCGGCGGCCTGTAACGCAGGCGCGTGGGCCGGGGGGCTGCTCAGGCGCGTCATCTCCTCGGCCACGAACGTGCCATCTCCCGTGCGGGTGCGCAGGTAGCCCTCGGCGATCAAGCGCTCGAACACGTCGAGCGTGGTCTTGCGCGAGACACCCAACTGGCTGGCCAGTTCGCGCGTGGAGGGCAGTCGCTCGCCCGGCACCAGCCGGCCTTCGACGACACCGGCGCGCAGTTGGCGGTAAATCTGGCCGGCCAGTCCGTGGCGGCCTTCAAGGGTCAAATGCACGTTCATGGGATCGGGGCGTCGTGCTCGGGCAGGTAGCGAACGGTGCCGGGATAAGTGGTATCGGAAATCGCTCGTGATGCGCTGAATTCTAGTGACCGGCCTGACGGCTGACAGTAGGACCTAAGGATGATTGTTGCGATTCTATTTAAGTTGTATTTGAAATGCAATTTTTAAGGTGGTTACCAGAAATTCCGGAAAACTGGCTATGTGCCGCGTGCGGGCTTCGGTCGTACTCTCCGCTCAAAACGTGCGTTGGATCGCATTTTCTCCAGCGTTTTTGGCTGTTCCGCCCCCGATGTCTGTCTCGCTTGCGAGCCTGTCATGAACACCGTTGCCATCCTGTTGTCAGCGTTTCTGCTCTCCGTTTTTGCCCTTGGGGCATTCATCTGGAGCATGCAGAAAGGCTTTTTCGATACCTCCCCGGCCGCCGCGCGGGTGATCTTCGGCGATGCCGAAACCGGGCACCCCGAGGACCCGGCCTCCGCCAAGGCGGGGCTGGCCGATCCGTCGCGCGAAGCGGCAGACCGGTCATCGGCGCCCGTCGTCTTCCTGTTCCTGTGCTGTTCGATGGTCTGGCTCGTGGTGGCGTCCGCCGCGGGGCTGACGGCGTCGATCAAGCTCCATGAGCCGGACCTGTGGGCGTCCGTGCCGTGGCTGACCTTCGGCCGTATCCGCACGATCCACCTCAATGCCGTGGCCTATGGCTGGGCGCCGATGGCGGGGCTGGGCATCGCCATGTTCCTGCTGCCGCGCCTGCTCAAGACCGAGCTGGTCGGGGCGCGCTGGGCGGTGCTGGGTGCCGCGCTGTGGAATGCCGGGCTGATCGCGGGTATCGGCAGCATCGGCGCCGGTATTTCCGACGGGCTGGAGTGGCTGGAGATTCCGTGGCAGGTGGACATCCTGTTCGTGATCGGCGGCGCGTTCGTGGGATTTCCGCTGGTGCTGACGCTGCTGAACCGCAAGGTCGACCACCTTTACGTGTCGGTCTGGTACATGGGCTGCGCGTTGTTCTGGTTCCCCGTGCTGTTCCTGGTGGCGAATTTTCCGGGTCTCCACTTTGGCGTGGAGCAGGCGACGATGAACTGGTGGTTTGGCCACAACGTGCTGGGCCTGTTCTACACGCCACTGGCGCTGGCGTCGATCTACTACTTCCTGCCCAAGGTCATCGGCCAGCCGGTGAAGTCGTATGGCCTGTCGTTGCTTGGTTTCTGGGCGCTGGCGTTTTTCTATGGGCAGGTGGGCGGCCACCATCTGGTGGGCGGGCCGGTGCCGGGCTGGCTGATCACGCTGTCGGTGGTGCAGAGCATGATGATGCTGATTCCGGTCATTGCGTTTTCGATCAACCAGCACCAGACGCTGCGCGGCAACTTCCGCCGGCTGATCGATTCGCCGACGCTGCGCTTTGTCACCTTCGGCGGCATGATGTACACGCTCAGTTCGATCCAGGGTTCGTTCGAGGCGCTGCGCGCGGTCAATCGCGTGGCCCACTTCACGCACTACACGGTGGCGCATGCCCACCTGGGTCTCTATGCGTTCGTCAGCTTTGCGTTCTTTGGCGCCATTTATTTCATCGTGCCGCGTATCACGGGCCGGGAATGGCCGTACCGCTGGCTGATCTACTTGCACTTCTGGCTGGCGGCGGGCGGCATTGGCGTGTACTTCGTCAGCCTGACCATCGGTGGATGGCTGCAGGGCCTGGCCATGCTCGACGCCGCGCGGCCGTTCATGGATTCGGTGCTGCTGACCGTGCCATACCTGAAGGCGCGTTCGCTGGGCGGGGCGATGATGCTGACCGCTCATCTGTGCTTCGTCGCCAATTTCATCTGCGTGATTCTTGGCCTCGGGCCCAACCGCGATCGTCCGGCGTTGTTTCATCAAGGCCGCAAGCCTGCCCAGGGAGTCTGAACCGTGAACAACGAAAGTGTCCTGTTGGCGGGCGGCATGACGATGCTGGCGCTGGCGACCAGTGCCCTGGTGGTGGTGCCGTATCTGCAGCTGCACGACGTCAAGCCGACCGAAGGCGTGAAGCCCTACACCGCATCGCAGCTGCGTGGCCGCGAAGTCTACATCGCCAATGGCTGCATCTACTGCCATTCCCAGCAGCCGCGAGACAGTAGCTTTGCCCCGGATGCCAAGCGTGGCTGGGGCCGGGCTGCCGTTGCCGGTGACTACTATTACGACAAGCCGCACTTGCTGGGCACCATGCGAACCGGCCCGGACCTGATGAACATCGGTGTGCGCCAGCCGAGCGCGGACTGGCATCTGGGCCACCTCTACCAGCCGCGCGCGTACGTCAGCGGCAGCATCATGCCGAGCTACCCCTTCCTGTTCGATGTCAAGGATGCGCCGGAAGCTGGCGAGAAGGCCGTGCCATTGCCGCCGGGCTACGCGCCGATCGGCAAGGTCGTGGTGCCAACCGCAGCCGCGCTGGACCTGGTGGCTTACCTGCAATCGCTGAACCGTACCGGTGCGGTGCTGCCGGCGCCCGATGGCGCGGCCAAGCCTTAGGGGAACCCGGAGACCGATGACATGACCGATTCCCAGGAAGACAAGGCGCGTGAAGACCGGCAGGCCACTGCGGCGCGCGCCCGCGAGTACGAAGACCCGCACGAGAACCGCATGCCGATCCCGCGCTATATGCTGGCGATGGTGGCGGTGCTGGTGGCTTGGGGCGCGTGGTATATCGCCACGGCACCGATCGACCAGCCGTCGGCGCTTGGCGACCGCCGCACCGTGGCGGACCTTCAAGGCAAGCCGAAATCCGCCGGCAGCGCGGTGGATGGCGCCGCGGTGTACCAAAGCCGCTGCGTAGCCTGCCACCAGGCCACCGGGCAGGGTTTGCCAGGCGTGTTTCCGCCGCTGGGTGGTTCCGAATGGGTGGCCGGCAAGGACGCCAAGGTTGCGCAGATCGTGCTGCGCGGCGTGACCGGCAAGCTCACGGTCAAAGGCACGGCCTACAACGGCGCCATGCCGGCGTTTGCAGACCAGCTCAACGATGCGGAGATCGCCGCCGTGCTGACCCACGTGCGCAGCCAGTGGGGCAACACCGCGCCGCCGGTCACGGCGGAAACCGTGGCGGCCGCCCGCGCCGACACCGCAGCCATGAAGGCGCCATTCGATGGCGACGCCGCACTCGGCACGCCGGGCGGCTAGCCGCGGGCCGTGGGTGGCGTTGTGCGCCGCGCTGGTGCTGGGCGCGGCGGCCATCCATAACCTCACCTACGGGTTGTCCGCCTGGACGCTCGACCAGCGGCGCGACGTCCGCATCGCGCAGGGGGCGCTGCGCCTGCCCGCCATCGATGTGCACGGCCAGAACGGGCAGCACGTGCGGCTGTTCGCCTGGCGGGGTGCCGATGCCGGGGCGGCGCCCGGTGTCTATATCGTCGATTTCATCTACACCCGCTGTGCCACGGTCTGCCGCGCCCTGGGCGCGGAGTTCGACCAGCTTTCGCGCCAGCGGGACGACGACGGCATGGCGGGCCGTATCGGACTGGTCTCCCTGTCATTCGATCCGCGCGATACCGTGGCGGACCTGCTCGGCTATGCCACCACCTACCGCGCCCGCGCTCCGGGCTGGCTGGTGGCGGCAGCCGATTCCCCGGCGGACATGCGCCGGTTGCTCGGCGACGCCGATGTGGTTGCCGTGCCCGACGGGCTGGGTGGTTTCGAGCATAACGGCGGGCTTCACGTCGTGGACGCCAGCGGCCATGTGCTGGCCGTCTACGCGCTCGACGACTTCCGCGACGCCTATGCATTCGCGCTGGCCTTCGCACGCGGGAGCCGCTCATGACGCGCGCGTGCTATCGCCTGCCGTGGCTGCTATGCGCGCTGCCGGCGCTGCCGCCGCTGCGTGCGTGGTTCGAGTCGTCGATGGCAATGCTGATGCTGGGCCTGATGCCATGCCTGTTCGCGGCAGGCTGCCTGCTGCCGCGGCTGCTCTCCACGCCACGCCGGGCGCGCGCGTGCGTCATGCTCCGGCCCTATGCGCTGGCGCTGCTGGTGGCGGCATCGATTGCGTACGGCGTCTGGATGCTGCCGATCGCCGTCGATCTGTCGCGTATGTCCTGGCAGCTTGGCGTGGCGCGCGACATGTCGGTGTGCATGGCGGGGCTGGCCAGCGTGATTGCCGTGCGCGTGGCACCGTGGCCATTGGTGTTGTTTTTTGGCGGCAACATGGTCTGGATGGGGCTGACTTTTGGCATGCTGTTCGTTGATGCGCAAACGCGGCTCTGCGCCAACTACCTGCTGGGCGACCAGCGCGTGGCCGGCGCGGGTCTGATCGTGTATGCCATCGGGCTGGGCACGTGGTTGCTGGTATGGGCAGTGCGGCGCGCGGAAGCCGTGCCGCCGGCATCCGGCAAGAAAATGCTAAAGAAATCCGGCAGCCTGCCGATAATGGCGGCCAACGATAAGAATCAAAGTAGCGACCATAACAAGGGGCCTGACCAGAGCCCCGCTTGAACGGGAACGCGCGGCCACAGGCTTCGCGCGCCATTTATAGGGGCGAGTGCATGCTGAGAAGAATCAAGGCGGAACAGCTGCAGATTGGCATGTTCGTGGCAAGGCTGGGTGGGCCGTGGATGAACCACCCGTTCTGGCGTTCGCGCTTCCTGGTGACCAGCGACGAGCAGGTCGAGCAGATCCAGGCAGCCAATGTGCAGGACGTTTGGATCGATATCCTCAAGGGCCGCAACCTGCCGACACCGGCCGCGCCGGAGGCGATGGAAGCCGATGTCGGCGATGACGCGCCCGAAACCAGTTTCGAGGACGAACTGGAACGCGCGCGCGAGCTGATCAAGACCGGTCGCGTGCTGATCGGCAACCTGTTCAACGATGTGCGCATGGGGCGCGCGCTGGAGACCCACGGCGCGCTGCTGCTGGTGGATTCCGCGTCGACGTCGCTGTCGCGTCATTCGCAGGCGCTGCTGGCGATGGCCCGGCTCAAGGCCAAGGACGACTACACGTATCTGCACTCGTTCTCGGTCTGCGCGCTGATGATCGCGGTGGGCCGCAACCTGAAGCTGCCCGATGGCGAAGTGCGCGAACTGGGCCTGGCGGGGCTGGTGCACGATATCGGCAAGCTGACGCTGCCGGAATCTCTGCTGCTGAAGAGTGGAGATCTGTCGCCGGCGGAAGAGGAGCAGATGCGCCGCCATCCGTCGGCCGGCTACCGGATACTGAACGAGGCGCGGCTCTATACCAATATCCCGCTGGACGTCTGCGTGCACCACCATGAGCGGGTGGACGGGCGCGGTTATCCGTTCGGCCTGCTCGAACACGAAATCAGCATCCACGCCAAGATCGCGGCGATCTGCGATACGTACGATTCGTTGACGTCGCCGCGTCCGAATCATCTGGCCTGGTCGCCCGCGCGCGCAATGGAGTACATCGCCGTGCGCGTCGATACGCTGTTCGACCGCCGCGTATTCAAGGCGTTTACGCGCACGATCGGCATCTATCCGCTGGGCACCGTGCTGCGGCTGCGCTCAGGACGGCTGGCGGTGGTCTGCGGCCAGAACGAGGGCGAGCCACTGCGGCCGCGCGTGATGGTCTTCTACTCGGTGGCCGATTCGAAGCCGCTGGCGCCCGAGGTGCTGGACCTTTCGCAGAGCGAAGACACCGTGATCGCGTTCGAAGACGCCAAGCAGTGGGGTTTCAGTGACGACCAGTTGATGGCGATGTACGCCCCGCACGCCCGCTAGAGCGGCGTGCGGCACGAGGGTGCGGGCAGGGCGTGGTCAGTCCTGCAGCACCCACGGCGACTGGCGCAGCGCGCCGGTCACGAAATCGTTGAAGGCGCGCACCCGCGCGCTGTGGCGCAGGTCGGGGTGGGTCAGCAGCCAGAGCGGGGTGTCCAGCGCAGGGTCTGGCTCGGCCAGGCGCACCAGCGATTCATCGGCGTCACCGAGCATGCACAGCAGCATGCCCGCGCCCATCCCGAACCGCACTGCCTGGGCCATTGCGACAAGGCTGTCCGCGCGAACCGCGCAACGGTCGGCGGGCACGTTCGCCAGTGCCCAGCGCGCCTGTGCCAGGTGCGCGAGGCTGTCATCGGGAACGACCCACCAGTGCCCGGGCCAGTGCGCCTCGGCGGGAGCACCCATCCGTTCCAGGTACCCGCGCGCCGCGTAGGGTGCCGTCTGCAACCGGCCCGCCTGCCGGCCCAGCAGGTGCTCGGGCGGTGCCGAAGCCGGGCGGATCGCAACGTCGGCCTCGCGCCGGGTGAGATTCAGGAACGTGTTGTGGATGACCACCTGTAGTTCGATCCGCGGATGCCGCGCACGAAAATCCGCCAGGATCGGCATCAGCAGCCCATAGGCCAGCGTGTCGGTGGTTGTCACGCGCAGCGGCCCGCTCAGTTCGGTGTCCCGGCCAGCCAACTGGCGCTGCACCGCGTCGATCTGCTCGCCCACGCCATCGAGCCGCTCGGCCAGCAGTTCGCCTGCCGGCGTCATCACGTAGCCGCCGAGGTCGCGCGAGAACAGCCGCGTGCCCAGATCTTCCTCAAGCTTGTTCAGCCGCCGCAACACCGTGGAATGGTTGACGTGCAGCGCCCGCGCGGCGCCAGCCAGCGAACCGTGCCGGCTTACCGCCAGAAAGACGCGCAGGTCGTCCCAGTCTGCCTCCTGCATTTTTGCATTGCCTTTCCGCAATATTTGCGAATGGTTATGCCGATCTGCACAGCCTACAGTCTGGCATCGGAATCCGCAAACGCAACCTGAACCGACAGATATTGAGGGAGCCAACATGGCATGGACGCTGCTGGTAATCGCCGGACTGATCGAAATCGTCATGGCACTCGCACTGAAACACACCGACGGCTGGACGCGCCCCGGCCCGACCATCATCGGCATTGGCGCGGCCCTGGCCAGCATCTTCCTGCTCAGCGCGGCGCTGCGGCAGCTCCCCGTGGGCACCGCCTACGCCGTGTGGACCGGCATCGGGGCGATTGGCGTGACGCTGATCGGTATCGTGTTCCTGGGCGAAAGCGCGGCGCCAGCCAGGCTGGTGCTGATCGCACTGATCTTTGTCGGCATCGGCGGACTCAAGATGCTGCCGGCGTGAGAAACCTCTGATTTTCTCTGTCGATGCAAAGGAAACATGGCAGTTGGGCGCATGGCTAGTAGACTTGTGGCCTGTCTGGACGCCTCCATTGCATTCTTCTGATGACATTTGACGCCCTGCTGGACCTGTTCCAGCAACGTATTCCCGCCCATCCGTGGGCACAGATCTCGCTGTACGTGCTTGCGCTGGTGCTGATTGCCGCGCTGGCGCAGTGGCTCATTGCGCGCGTGGTGGGCCGTTTGGTCTACCGTGTGCTGAGCCTGTCCAATAACCGCGAATGGGCCGCCGCGCTGATGCGCCACCGCACCTATCGCCGGCTTGGCTATGCCGTGTTCCTGGCCGTGATTACGGTGGGCATCAGCCAGGTACCCGACCTGGGCAAGTTCTCGACCCTGATCGAACGGCTGGCGCATGCCGGTACGTGGGTCAGTGTGTTCCTGATGCTGTCCGGCGTGCTCGGCGCCTGGCAAACCGTGTTCGCCAACAGCCGGCGGGCGCAAACGCGCTCGATCAAGGGGTACGTGCAGATTGCCCAGCTGGCGCTGTGGCTGGTGTGCGGCGTGCTGGTGCTGTCGATCCTGATCGACCGGTCGCCGCTCTGGATGCTGTCCGGTATCGGCGCGCTCTCGGCCGTGCTGCTGCTGGTGTTCAAGGACACGCTGCTGTCGCTGGTAGCCAGCACACAGCTCACCTCGAACGACATGCTGCGCATCGGGGACTGGATCGAGATGCCTCAGTCAAATGCCGATGGCTTTGTGATGGACATCGCGCTGCATACGGTGAAGGTCAAGAACTGGGACAACACCGTGACCACGGTGCCGACCTACAAGCTGTTCTCGGAGAGCTACCGCAACTACCGGCACATGTTCGAATCGGGGGCGCGCCGCATCAAGCGCACGTTGCGCATCGATGCATCGACCGTGCGCTTCCTCGATGACGAGGAGGTGAGGGCGCTCATGCGCTTCAAGTTGCTGCACGACTATCTGGAGGTCAAGCAGCAGGAGGTGGAGCAGACCAACCGTGCGTTGCTGGGCGAAAACACCGATCCCGTCAATCGCCGCCGGCTGACCAACCTGGGCACGTTTCGCGCCTACGGCATCGCCTTCCTGCGCGCCCATCCCGATATCCACCACGACTTGCTGCTGAACCTGCGCATGATGGAACCCGACTCGCAGGGTATCCCGATCGAGGTCTACTGCTTCAGCACGCGCACGGGATGGATGGATTACGAGCGCATCCAGGGCGACATCTTCGATCACCTGCTGTCGATCCTGCCGGAACTTGGGCTGCGCTTGTACCAGGCACCATCGGGTGCGGACCTGGCGGGGGTACGGGAGTATTCGCCGCACGGCGCTCATGCGGCGCTGGCTGCCGCGGCGATCGACCAGGGCGCGCGCGAACCGATGGCGGAGCAGACCGACCGGGCGGATCGGGTGGCTTGAAGCGACTCAACTTCCGCTTCAGCAGCTCTCCCTCAGAAACAGCGTCAATCTGAACAGTGCTGCCCTCTCCCGGAGTACGGGGAGGGCAGCAAGACATCAGGCCTTGCGGGGCTTGACCTTGCTGGCGGCTTGCTTGGCGCGATCTCGCGCGGTGTCGACGTCGCTGGCATAGGCCAGCGCCACGCCCATGCGGCGCTTGGTGAACGACTCGGGCTTGCCGAACAGGCGCAGCTCGGTTTGCGGCACTTGCAGGGCTTCGTCCACACCGTCGAACACGATGCCTTCGGCATCGACGCCGCCGTAGATCACGGCGCTGGCGCCCGGTGCGCGCAGGGTGGTATCGACCGGCAGGCCCAGGATGGCGCGTGCGTGCAGTTCGAACTCGTTCTGCCACTGCGAGATCATCGTCACCATGCCGGTGTCGTGCGGACGCGGGCTGACCTCGCTGAACCAGACCTGATCGCCCTTGACGAACAGCTCCACGCCGAACAGACCTTGGCCACCCAGGTCGGCCGTTACGGCACGGGCGATATGCTGGGCGGTTTCCAGCGCCTTCGGGTGCATCGGGTGCGGTTGCCAGCTTTCCACATAGTCGCCGGCAACCTGCACGTGGCCGATCGGCTCGCAGAATTGCGTTTCCACTTCGCCATTGGCACCGCGTGCACGCACGGTCAGCAGCGTGATCTCGTAGTCGAAATCGATAAAGCCTTCCACGATCACGCGGCCGTGGCTGACGCGGCCGCCGGCCATCGCATAGTCCCACGCCGCCTTGACGCCTTCCGGGCCGTCGATCTTGCTCTGGCCCTTGCCGGAGCTGCTCATGACCGGCTTCACCACGCACGGATAGCCAATGCCGCCATCGATGGCGGCCTGCAGCTCTTCCAGCGAGTCACAGAACTTGTAGGGGCTGGTCGGCAGGCCCAGCGTTTCGGCGGCCAGGCGACGGATACCCTCGCGGTCCATCGTCAGGCGGGCGGCACGCGCGGTGGGGATGACGCGCACCACACCGGCGGCTTCCAGCGCTTCGAGCATCGGCGTGGCGATGGCTTCGATTTCGGGCACCACCAGGTCGGGACGTTCCGCCTCGATCAGGGCCTTGAGCTGCTCGCCATCGCTCATCGTAATCGTGCGCGCGTGATGGGCCACCTGCTGACCGGGCGCGTTCTCGTAACGATCCACGGCGATGGTTTCCACGCCCAGGCGCTGCAACGCGATCAGCACTTCCTTGCCAAGCTCGCCGGAGCCCAGCAGCATGACTTTGGTGGCGGATGGGGAGAGAGGCGTTCCAAGGGTGGTCATGGCGGGGGCTCGGGTCGGGAAGGAAAAACCGGGATTGTAGCAAGCACCCGCGGGGAGAAAAACTGAGAAAGCTGAAGCCCCTACGGTTTTCGCCCCTCTCCCGCAAGCGGGAGAGGGGCGGGGGAGAGGGCAAGCCGTTCCATCAACGACACGCCGTGATTCGTGCCGCCAGGTCGACCCGTCTCCCACAGGTGGAGGAAGGGCACCTTCCCGCCATCAATACGAAATCTTCGCGCTCAGGCTGATCGCGCGCGGATCGGCCGGCTGAATGTAGTTTTCGTACTGGAAGCCCCAGTAGCGCTTGTTCGTCAGGTTGGTCAGCGCCGCACGCAGCGTCAGTTCCTTGCCAGCCACGCGCGTGTTGTATGTGGCGCCAACGTTGAACACCGTGTATCCGCCCAGCGTCAGGTCGCCCGCGGCACGTGCCTTGGTGGTGCCGGTGTACTTGCCGTCGACGCCGACCTTCAGGCCCGGCACGAATGGCACGCGGTAGGCCAGGCGGCCCGTCATGATGAAGTTCGGCGCGCCAGCCACGCGGTTGCCGATATAGTCCTGGCCCTCGCTGTAGTAGCTGTCCAGATACATCGCGCTGCCGCCGACTTCCCATTGCGAGCCGATGCGTGTCGAGCCGGCCAGTTCCAGGCCCTGGTAGATCGACTGGCCGTTCTGCACGAACGTGGGCAGTACGCCCGTGCCGTTGAACTGGCTGTATTCGCTGCGGCGCTCGATGCGGAACAGGGCGGCCGTGGCATTCCAGATGCCCTGGTCGGTCTTGACGCCCACCTCGTACTGGCGGCTCTTGGCCGGGGTCAGCCCCTGGCCGGCGTTCAGGTACGAGGTACTGACCACGCCGCCGCCATCGAACGACTCGACGTAGCTCGCGTAGAACGTCGTGGTCGCCCACGGCTTGTACATGATGGCGGCGGTCGGCGAAATCAGGCCGTTCTTGGTGAAGCTGCTGTTGCCGGTGCCCGTTGCCGTATAGCTGTTCTGCTCGAAGTTCGTGACGCGCAGGCCAGCCAGCACCGACCATTGGTCGGTCAGGTACATCGTGTCGCTGACGAAGGCGGCCTTCTGGGTGGTGTCACCGGCCCGGTATTTCTCGAAGCCGGTCTGGCTCCAATAGACGCTGGTGTATGGCGAATAGATGTTGCCGTTGGCCAGTGCCGTGTAGACGAGGTTGCTGCTGTAGCGATCGATCTGCTTCTGCCAGCTCAGACCGGCCACCAGTTCGTGCCGGAACGGGCCGGTGCGGAACTTGCCCTCGACCATCGTCGTCCAGTTGCTGAACTGCTGGCTTTCCGCGCCATCGTAGCGGAAGTCACTGTAGTCCCCGGCCGCATTCGACAGGTTCAGCGTCGTCTCATTGCGGCTGCGCGATTGCTTGCTGAAGCTGTAGATCGTGCTGACCGTCCAGTCCTGGTTCAGGTTGTAGCGCAGGCCGGTCTGGTAGACCTGAAGGTTGGAATAGAAGTGCGTGTCGTTGTTGGCCAGCAGGCCGCCGCGGCCACTGATCACGCCCGGCAACTGGCCATTGGTGGGAATGCCGCCGACGTAGAACGACGGGGTGGCGCCCCAGGTGTTGCGATCCTGGTAGATGCCGTCGAACGTCCAGGTCAGGTCGCGCGTGATGCGCGCATCCAGGCCCAGCGATACCGAATTGCGATTCAGGCCCACGGCGTTGGCGGGCTTGCCTTCCTCGTGCGTCACGTTCAGGCGATAGCCGAACATGTTGTCGGGGCCGGCGCGGCCGCCCACATCGACGTGCTCGGTCCATACGTGCGACGAGCGGTAGCCCAGCTCCACGCTGGCCGTGAACTGGTCGGTGGGCCGCTTGGTGACGTAGTTGATCGTGCCGCCGGGGTTGCCGAAGCCGTACATGAAGCCGTTCGGCCCCTTGAGCAATTCCACCTGCTCGAGCTGCTCGTACGGCAGCGTCAGGCCGTAGCTGATGAACGGCATGCCGTTGATCTTGTACGCGTTGCGCCAGTCCAGTTGCAGGCCCCGCACGGTGGTGTACGCCGCCCACGCATTGTTGCTGTTGCTGTTGTCCGAGACCGAGGCATCCGTAAAGAACACGTCGCCGATCTTGGTCACCTGGCGGTCGGCCAGGTCTTCAGCGGTTACCACGGTCGTCGAGAACGGCGTGTCGAGCTGCGAGCGGCTGCCAAGTGCGCCACCCGATGCTTTTTTCTGAAGCTGCGGGCCGACATCGACGTCCTGTTTCGCGCTCACGGTCACCGAGGGCAGCGCCTGGTCCGCGGGCGCTGTCTGGGCCATGACAGTTCCGCAAAGCGGAAATCCGGCCAGTACGGCCACACGGGCAAAAGCGGCGATGGGAAGGATGCGCGAAGGCGCGTGTTGCCGGCGGCGGGCCGACGACGGGCAGGACGTCATGACAGATTGGCTCTTTTTGGAAATGTAAACAGTAATACGAATGACTCGTATTACGAATTTAGGGCGGAATAATGCGGCCGGGTGCTTGAGGAGTCAAGCGTGGCTTGTGCCGCGTGTGGATTTCGTTGACGTATTTCCAACAGGAAACGGGGCTGATACCCACGAGACATAACGCATCGGCGCATCGGCGCATCGTGGGCGTGAGCCGCGCGGTCGTCCCGGGCCTGTGCCGGTTCGCCGCTTTCAGCGGAGGGGCGCGCCTACGACGTCGGCGCCAGCGCCGTGTCGATGGCGTCCATCAGCTCCTGCAAGCGCAGCGGCTTGCCGCAGACGGCGTCGAAGCCCGACTCCAGGGCCGCGCGGCGGTCCTGCTGGCGGGTGAAGGCGGTCAGGGCGACCGCTGGCACATGCGGCAGCCCGTCCACGGCTTCGCGCACGCGAATTTCCCGGATCAGGTCGTTCCCGTCGCGGCCGGGCAGGCCGATGTCGCTGATGACCAGGTCCGGCACCGCTTGTGCCACCTCGTCCAGGGCTTCCTCACAGTCGCGCGCGGTGCGTACGCGCGCGCCGTAGTCCGCCAGGATCGCGGACAGCGCGGCCGATGCATCGGCGTCGTCTTCCACCACAAGGATATCGAGCGCGGCCAGCGTCACCGACTGCGGCACCGCCGCCGTGTCGTCGCCGGCCACGCTGGACTCGATCTCGCCGGCATCCATCAGTGGCAGCACAAGCTCGAACGTCGCACCGTGGCCCACACCGGCGCTGAATGCCTGCACCGTGCCGCCGTGCATCTCCGCCAGATGCTTGACGATGGCCAGCCCGAGCCCGAGGCCGCCGTGCTTGCGGCGGTTGGTGTCTTCGCTCTGCGTGAAGCGGTCGAACAGCAGGGGCAGGAACTCGGCGGCAATGCCGCAGCCGTTGTCGATCACCCGCACGCGCAGGTGATCGGTATCGGAAGACACCTCGATCTGCACGGTGCCGTCCTCGGGCGAGAACTTGATCGCGTTGGACACCAGGTTCCACAGGATCTGCTGGAAGCGTGCCGCATCGAGCCAGGCCGACAACGCCGTCGTGGGCGCCAGATGCAGCGCCAGTGTCACGTGGCGCTCGGCGGCCTGCGACTGCATGGTGTCGAGCGCGCCCCGCACCACGTCGGCCACGATCACTCGTTCGCGCTCCAGCTTCATCTTGCCGACGTTGAGCATCGACACATCGACCAGGTCCGCCACCAGCCGGCGCTGGATGGCGACATTGCGCTCCACGGCAGCCAGGCCGCGGCGGCCTTCCTCCGAATCGATATGGCGCGCCAGCACATGCGTCCACACCGAAATCACGTTGAGTGGATTGCGCAGTTCGTGCGACAGGATCGCGATGAAATCGTCCTTCGTGCGATTGAGCCGCTCCACGGCGGCGCGCGCCGCCTGTTCGCGCTCGATCAGCTGCTCGCGCTGCCGTTCCAGGTTGATGTGATCGGTGATGTTCGATACCACGGCCACCTTCACGCCGGTTTCCAGCACCGTCGAAATGCTCCACTCCAGATGCATGGTGTCGCCATGCGCGTCGAGTAATGGAAACGTGCCTTGCCAGCCGTCCTGGCCCGAGTGGCCGGTGGCTTCGGCGACCTTGTCGTGGAACTCGGGCGGGGCAAACGCCGCCACTGGCTGGCCGATCAGGTCGGACGCGGGGCGCTGCAACATCGTCAGCATGGCTGGATTCACATCGACGAAGCGCCCGGCCAGGTCCAGCGTGCAGATGCCGCCGATGGCCTGGTAATAGATCGCCCGATAACGGGCCTCGTTTTCGCGCATCGAGCGCTCGGCCGCGCTGGCGCGCAGCAGCGAGGCAATCGTGGCCACCAGCACGCTCGGTTCGGCTGGGTGAATCAGGTAGGCGCTGGCGCCGGCATCGAGTCCGCGTACCTTGTCGTAGTCCGCCACGTAGGTTGCGGACAGATGCACCACGGGCACGGTGGCCGTTTCCGGCCGGCCACGCAGCGCGCGGCAGACCTGGAACCCGTCGATGTCGGGCAGGTTGACGTCGAGCACCACGGCGGACACGCTGGTGTCTGCCCGCTGTAGCGCCTCCTGACCGCTCTCGGCCTCGATAGTGCGATAGCCCGCCGCGTTGAGCACGCGCACCGTGGCGTAGCGAGTGACGGGGTTATCGTCCACCACGAGCACCAGGGGCGTGGCAGGGTTGGCCGGGCGGACGTGAAGGTTGTCATCCGGCATGGCCGTCTCCGGAAGGGGTGGGCGCCGAGGGCGTGTTCGGCGTGTGGGGCGAAGCGGGCGCGATGCTGGGGTAGGTAGTGGGCAGCGTCACGTAGAAGCGCGAACCCACGCCGACTTCGCTCTCGAATCCGACGTGCCCGCCCAGCAGTTCGGCCAGCCGCTTGGACAGGGCCAGTCCCAGGCCGGAACCTCGATAGCGGCGCTGCAACGGCGAGTCGATCTGCACGAAGTCCTGGAACACCTCGCGATGAGAATCGGGCGGGATGCCGATGCCGGTATCGCGCACCGAGAACGTGATCGTGTCCTCGGCATCGCACGTGGCCGAGACGCGCACCTCGCCACTGGGTGTGAATTTCAGCGCGTTCGAGATGTAGTTGCGCAGGATCTGCGACACCTTGCGATCGTCGCTGAACAGCTTTGGCACACCGTGCGGCTCCTCGAAGATCAGCGAGACTTCCGGATTGGTCAGCACGGGCTTGAACATGCCCCGCAGGGCGTCGAACAGGGCGACCATGTCGAACCAGGCTGGCGACACGTCGACACGGCCCGCTTCCAGACGCGCGAGGTCCAGCAGGTCGTTGACCATCTCCGCAAACTCGGCGGCCGTGTCGCGGATAAAGCCGACCTGTTTTTCCTGCTCGGGCGTCAGCGGGCCGTCCACCCGGTCCATCAGCAGCCGTGTGATGCTCTGGATCGACACGATGGGCGTTCGGAATTCGTGGCTCATATAGGCCAGAAAGCGGCTTTTCAGCTCGGTGGCCTGGCGCAGTTGCTCGGCCTGGATATCCAGTTCGGAATAGAGCGCCACCACGCCGCGATTGGTTTCCTCGATTTCCGCGCGCAGCGCTTCCACTTCCTGGGTGCGTGCGTCCAGCGCGGCGCGCAGCGTCGCGGGGTCGTCGGGCATGGCGTCGGGGAGCTTGTCCGGAACCGTCATCTCAGATCTCCGTGCGGCGCACCACCACCACGGTGGCGTCGTCGCGTCCGCGGCTGAATTTCCACAGGACGAACGCGGCCACGATGCCTGGGTCGCGCTGCAGCACCGTGGCGTCGTCGAACTGCCAGCGCGACTGGATGCCATCCGAATGCAGGATCACCAGCGCGTGTGCGGGCCATTCCAGCTCCTGTTCCTGTACCGAACGCATTTGAATGCCGGCCGTGCCGCTCTGGCTGGCCAGCGTGCGATCCTCAATGCCCGAGATCACGCGGCCCAGGATGTTGCCCGCGCCCGCAAAGCGGATGCGATGGCTGCCACGGTCAATTCGGTAGGCGCCCACGGCGGCGCCGCGCGTGCCGCGCAGTGCGGCGTGGGCAAGTTCGACGTAGTGGCGCGGCGTGCCGCCTTGCTTGAGGTCGAAGACCGCGAGCGCGGCCGTGGCGGCTATTGCGGCGTCCGGGCCGTGGCCCAGGCCGTCCACCACCACCACGTCGGCGCGGTGATCGTGCACGGCCACGCCCCAGCCATCGCCGCTGACCAGTTCTCCCGGCGCGGCCAGGCAGATGGCGCCCACCGTGAACCCGCCAGCGGGGCGCCGCGGCTGGTCGCCCGCCTCCCGATCGCGGTAGAAGCGTGCAAGGATCAGGCTGCCGTCGCCGGCGCGGGTGTGAACGTCGAAATCGTCGGCCATGCGGCGCACCGCGCCCAGGCCCTGGCCGGCACTGCCGGCGGTGGAGTATCCATCCTGCATGCAGGCCTGGAGGTCCGCCATGCCGGGGCCGTCGTCGATCGACAGCAGCTCGATGGCGACGGTGCCGGCCAACTCGCGCGCGGCCAGCAGCAGGCGGCCGCCGCTGGCATGGCGCAGCAGGTTGTTGCCCAGTTCGTTGACGGCCACCGCGAGCTTGCCTGCCTGCGTGGCATCGAAACCCAGGCGCGCCGACAGTTCGGCGGCATGGCGCCGCGCTTCGCCTACGCGGCTGGGGTCGCCCATCGGCACGGCGTGGTGCGGTCCGTGGTTTCTACTTCCACCGAGTGATGCTGACACAGGTTCCCTCGCCAACTTGAGTGCGGATATGGAACTCATTTACCAGCCGGCGGGCGCCAGACAGGCCCATGCCCAGCCCGCTGCCGGTGGTCCAGCCATCGGTCAGTGCCTGGTCGACATTGGGAATGCCCGGGCCCTGGTCCTCGAAATGCAGGCGCAATCCGCTCCGGATGCCTTCGGCGACGATCTCCCAGCGCATCTCGCCGCCGCCGCCGTACACCATTGTGTTGCGCGCCAGCTCGCTGGCCGCCGTAATCATCTTAGTCTGCTCCACCAGCGAGAACTTCAGCTGGGCCGTCAGTGTGCGTACCACGGCTCGCGCCTGGACGATGTCGCGTTCGTCGCGGATTTGTGCGCTGCCGGTCGGGGCCAGTTCGGTTGTCACGTCAGCCCACCCGCGCGGCATCGAGCATCGCCATGCCGCGCTCCACGTTGAGCGCGGTCTTCACGCCGGTAAGCGACAGGCCAAGCTCCACCAGCGTAATGGCCACGGCGGGGCGGATGCCCACCACCACCGTGGTGGCACCCAGCAGGCGGCTGATATCGGAAATGCTGACCAGCATGCGGCCGATGAAGGAATCCACCATTTCCAGCGCCGATACGTCGATCAGCACACCGTGCGCGCCGGTCTTCTCCACCATCCCGGCCAGGTCTTCCTGCAACTGCAGCGCGGTCTGGTCCTGCATGTCGATCTGGATCGTCACCAGCAGGTGCTTGCCCATCCGCAGAATTGGAATCCGTTCCATGACTGGGGCGAGGTCCGGTTCAGTTGGCGTTGCGGGTCACGATGTGTCCCGTCATGCGCATGGCGGTGGCCAGGGCATCGGCCAGCGACGCCTTGGTGACGATGCCCTGGAGGTCGATGCCCAGATGCACGATGGTCTGCGCGATCTGCGGGCGGATACCGCTGATGATGCATTCCGCACCCATCAGGCGGATGGCGGTCACGGTCTTCATCAGGTGCTGGGCAACCAGCGTGTCCACCGTGGGCACGCCGGTGATGTCGATGATGGCCAGCTCGGAACCGGTTTCCACCAGCCGTGACAGCAGGGTTTCCATGACCATCTGCGCGCGGCTGCTGTCCAGCGTGCCGATCACGGGCACGGCCAGCACGCCTTCCCAAAGCTTGATGACCGGCGTGGACAGCTCCATCAGCTCGTGTTGCTGGCGCACGATGATTTCCTCGCGCGTCTTCTGGTAGGTGGAGAGCGTCCACTGCGCCATGCGGTCGACGATGGCCGACGTGGTCCAGATCACGTCGATCTGGCCCTCCAGGCCGCTGGTCTGGCGCTGCAAGGCGTCGAAAATGGGCCGTTTCAGGGCCAGCACGAAGCCGCTCGTCACGTCGGCCGTTTCCCCCTGGGCGGCGCGGCTGCGTGACAGCTTTGCCAGCGTGTCGCGCACGCCGTTCCACGGACTGGCGCTGAAATTGCCCGCGTCGCCATCGGCCCGCAGCCCGGCTTCCAGGCCGTGCAGGATGGACTGCTGGTCCGCCGCCACGTTATCGATCAGGCCACGGCCCTCCGCATAGTTGTGGTATTCGGCGGCCCAGCCGCGCAGGATGGCCTCCTGTTCGTCGCGCAGGAGGTTGGCAAGTCGCTGGTTTTCTGTGCGCATGGGCGTCGCTCGGATAGGTTGGGTTTGCCAGCCGCGGGACTCGTATCGGCACGGGGTCAAATCATTCTAGGAGGGATTCATAGCTCACACTATCGGTCTGCGGCTGATTGACGGCGGAGCAAAATTCGGCATCTTCGGGCAAAACGCCTGATAGATAACTCTTTCGTCATACATCTGGCGTCTGGCACGGGGGCTGGCCCCGGCATGCGGCTGCCGTGCTTCGTGGTGGAGGTGCAGGGGAAGATCCGGCCGGCGTTCGGCGCGTTTACCGGGCGCGCGGCGGTGCGGGCCGGGGAGGGGGCGGGCGGGTGTGGATGCGGCCTGGCGCATGACGTCTCACGGCGGATGCGCTGGCGGGCCCGTTATCGCCCTGGCGCCACGAGTCAATCGCCAGCAATCACCTTGAGCAGGGCTTCCAACTCCACGGGCTTGACCAGGTGCGCGTGGAACCCCGCCGCCGCGGTCTGCTCGCGGTCGGATGCCTGGCCGAAACCGGTCAGCGCCACGTAGCGCGTGTCAGCCAGTGCTGGCATGCCGCGCAAGGCGTGGATGACCGCGAAGCCGTCCATGCCGGGCATGGCCAGATCGATCAGGGCCACGTCCGGCCGCAGCCGCGCGGCGGCGTGAATCGCTTCCATGCCGTCATAGGCGATGGTCACCTCGTGGCCCGACAGCTCCAGCAGGATCGACATGCTGTCCGCGGCGTCGCGGTTGTCGTCCACCAGCAGCAAGCGCCGCCGGTGGCCCGACTTGGTGCCGGCGCCACCGCTCGCGCCGGGCGTCTCCGGTGCCGCCGCCATTGGCAGGCGCACCGTGAACGTCGCGCCGAGTCCCGCCCCTTCGCTGGTGGCGGCAATCGATCCGCCATGCATTTCCACTAGTGACCGGCACAGCGACAGCCCGATGCCCAGGCCGCCCTGTGCCGTGCTGCCGGGCCGGTCTTCCTGCACGAACAGGTTGAAGATCGATTCGAGTGCATCGGTAGAAATGCCTCGGCCGTGATCGATGATCTGGATCACCAGGGTCCGGTGCCGGATCGACGCCGACACGGCAATCTGCGCGCCCGGCGAAGAGAATTTCGACGCGTTGAGCAGCAGGTTCTGCATGACTTGGCTCAGCCGTGTGCGATCCACGTTCAGCGGCATTGCTGAGTCGTCAGTCGTGACGGTCACGGTTTGCGCCTTGGCGCTCAGGGCCGGCTCGGAGGCTTCGATGCCCAGTGCGATGATCTCCCTGGCGTCCACGGGCTCCAGCCGCAGGTCGATCTTGCCTGCTGCAATGCGTCCCACGTCGAGCAGGTCGTCGACCAGCCGCGTCAGGTGCGACATCTGGCGTTCCACCAGACCCACGCTCTTCTGCATCGCCAGCGGGTCGTCGGCGCGCATCTGCATCACGGTCAGTGCGTTGCGGATCGGTGCCAGCGGGTTGCGGAGTTCGTGCGAGAGCGTAGCCAGGAATTCATTCATGCGCCGCTCCGATTGCTCCAGTTCTTCAAGCCGCTTGCGCTCGCTCATGTCGCGCGTAACCTTGGCAAAGCCACGCAGCAGCCGTGTTTCGTCGTACACGGCGGTGATCGTCACGTTGGCCCAGAACAGCGAGCCGTCCTTGCGCACGCGCCAGCCTTCGTCTTCCACGCGGCCCTGTTCGCGCGCGATGATCAGCTCGCGCTCGGGCTTGCCGGCCGCGACGTCGTCCGAGGGGTAGAACACCGAGAAATGCTTGCCGAGGATTTCGTCGCGGCGATAGCCCTTGATGTAGGACGCCCCGGCGTTCCAGCTCACGACATGGCCGCCCGGATCGAGCATGAAGATCGCGTAGTCCTTGACGCTATCCACTAGCAGCCGGAAGGTCTCCTCGCTCTGGCGCAGTGCCTCGGCCGCCAGGCGCTGTTCGGTCATGTCCCGCGTGACCTTGCCAAAGCCGATCAGTTTGCCCTGCTCGTCGTGCAGCGCGGTAATCACCACGTTGGCCCAGAATTCGGTGCCATCCTTGCGGACGCGCCATCCTTCGTCCTCGAAACGTCCCAGCCGCGCGGCGGCTTCCAGTTCGATGTCCGGCCAGTTGCGAGCCTTGGCTTCGGCCCTGTAGAAGCGCGAGAAATGCTGGCCGAGGATTTCCTCGCGGCGGTAGCCTTTGATGCGCGCGGCGCCGGCATTCCAGCTCGTGACGTGTCCGGTGGCGTCCAGCGAAAAGATGGCGTAGTCGCTGATCGATTCGACCAGCGTGCGATAGGAGGCGGCATCGTCGCCGGTGTCGCGGCGCGGCACGTCCGGGTGGGCTGAACGGGCTGAACGGGACATGATCGAGGGGGGGCTGGCATGTCTCTTTAAGGGTTGCCGCAAGGATACCCCGATTGGAGGGGGCAGACGCCAGCGGCCGCCATGTGTTGCAAATGAGCCGTCCGGACGGGCCTCGGGATGTGTCATCGCTTGATCGGGAGATGACGGGTGCCGTCCCGCCAGTCGGATAAAAGCTGACAGACCGCGGGCTGCCGTTGAGTTAGACTCAGTCGATTCGGTTCCCCGATGCCCCGGCTCGCCATTTCGGCGCGGGAGGTCGGTACCGGGACCCAAGGAGACGCCCTGCATGTATGCCGAGTCTGCGCTTGACCGCCGTACCCCCGATGTCTCCAGCGACGCCGCAGCCGGCGCCGTGCCGCTCCCCGAAGCGCCGGTGCGCGACCTGCGCCGTGTGCCCATCCATCCCGATCACTGGTACCCGCTTGCCTGGTCCCGCGAGGTAAAGACCGGCCGCGCGCATGGCGTGCGGTTTGCGGGCGACCCCATCGTGCTCGTGCGCACGGCGACGGGCAAGATCTTTGCGCTGGAAGACCGCTGCGCGCACCGCCAGGTGCCGCTGCATGCCGGTGTGGTGGAAGGCGAGTCGATCCGCTGCTGCTACCACGGCTGGACCTACGATTGCACCGGCCGCTGCGTCGACGTGCCGTACCTGGGCAAGGAACGCCTGCCCAACGGCGTGCGCGCGTATCCGTGCCAGGAACGCGCCGGGTTGATCTTCGTGTTTCCCGGCAATCCGGCGCTGGCCGACCAGCAGGCGCTGCCCGATTTCGCTTCCGTGTCGGACAAGCAGTACAAGACGCGCCGCCTGGGCCGTGAGGTCAAGTGCCACTACTCGTTCATGCATGAAAACCTGATGGATATGAACCATCAGTTTCTGCACCGCAAGCAGATGGGAATGATGCGCGCCCGCTCGCTGGGCCGGCGCCGTGGCGAAGGCTTTGTGGAAGTCGACTACGTGTTCGAGCGCGAAGGCGGCAAGCAGCCGGTGGGTGAGGCGCTGGTGTTCGGCAAGGACGGCGGCCAGAACAACAAGGACGTGATGACGGTGCGGACCGGTTATCCATACCAGACGCTGCAGATCCGCTCCGGCTCTGGCACGCTCGTGATGGACCTGTGGATCGCCTACGTGCCGCTGGACGCGGCGCAGCGCACCAACCGCACGTTCGGCCTGCTGTCGATCCGCCGCCCCGGCGTGCCGTTTGCGCTCGATCTGGCCTGGCCATTGCTGGTCTGGTTCACCGAGCGCATCTTCAAGGAAGACCGCGAGATCGTGGAGATGGAGCAGGCCGCCCACGACAGCCAGGGCGAGGACTGGAACCACGAGGTGTTCCCCGTGATCAAGGAGCTGCGCGACCTGCTGCGTGAGTGTGGCGCGCGAACCGTGATTCCGATCCAGCCGATTCCGTCCGGGCAGCCCTGAGCTTCCCGGACGTTCGGCGCGCGTCAGGCCTGCGCGGCCTGCGCCAGCGTCGGATAGTCGGTGTAGCCCTGCGAGGGCTCGCCGGGGCTGCCATACAGCGTGGCGGCGTCCACCGAGTTGAGTGCCGCACGCTGTTGCAGGCGTTCCACGAGGTCAGGGTTGGCGATATAGGCACGGCCAAATGCCACCGCATCGGCGTTGCCGGTCGTCAGCACTGCCTCGGCGGCTTCCTGGTCGAACCCGTCATTGGCGATGATCGCGCCGCCGAACGCCTGTTTGAGCTGCGGCAGCAGCGCGCCTTCGCCCCGCGTTTCACGCACGAACAGAAAGCCCAGGCCGCGTTGTCCCAGGGCCTGCGCCACGTAGCCAAACGTCTGCGCGGGCTGGCTGTCGGCCATCGAATGGCTGGGCGAGCGGGGCGCCAGATGCACGCCAACGCGGTTCGGGCTCCAGACCGCCGTGACGGCGTCCGCCACTTCCAGCAGCAAACGCGCCCGGTTTTCGATCGCACCGCCATAGGCGTCGGTGCGGGAATTGCTGCCGTCCTGCAGGAACTGATCGATCAGATAGCCGTTTGCGGCGTGGATGGTCACGCCGTCGAAGCCGGCCGCCTTGGCGTTGGCCGCGGCATGGCCGAAATCGGCCACGACCTGCCGGATTTCCTCGACGGTCAGCGCACGCGGCACCACGAACGGGCGCTGCGGACGCAGCAGGCTGACATTGCCGCCGGCCGCGATGGCGCTCGGTGCCACGGGCAAGCGGCCATCGAGCAGGCTAGGGTCCGAAATGCGGCCCACGTGCCACAGCTGCGCCACGATGCGGCCGCCGGCGCGGTGCACGGCGTCCGTCACCACCTTCCAGCCAGCCACCTGTTCGTCGGTCCAGAGGCCGGGCACGTTTTCGTAGCCCACGCCATCGGGCGATACGGGCACGCCTTCGGAAATCAGCAGGCCGGCGCTGGCACGCTGCGCGTAGTACTCGGCCATCAGCGCGTTGGGCACATGCACGGGGTCGGCGGCGCGCAGGCGCGTCAGCGGCGCCATCACGATACGGTTGGGCAGGTGCAGGTCACCAATCTGGAGAGGATCGAACAGGGTCGTCATATGCTTATTTGTGTGGGCTATATAGCTATCAAAATGCAAGTATCGAAAGGATAGCAGCGCGGGGTACTATCGCAATCGTGGTTTTGGAACATGTCCGTTGTTCGGGCTGGAATAATCACGGGAGGACGCATGACGTATGTCACGCAAGCGGCGCATGGCTGGCTGGGCCGTCCGCTGATGATGTTGTTCGCGTTGCTGATGACGGCATGCGCCGGGCTGCCGTCGCGGCCCCAACTGGCGCCGGAAATGGCGCTGCGGGACACCGGCGACACCATGCTGGCGAGCGGCCTGGCACCGAAGCTGGCCGCGCATCCGGGCCAGTCGGTCTTCTATCCGCTGCTGTCGGGCACGGACGCCCTGGCGATGCGCATCGCACTGGCGCGCGCCGCGCAACGCAGCCTCGATGTCCAGTACTACATCTTCGACGCCGACAACACCGGCCTGACGCTGCTGGCGGAGATCATGGCCGCCGCGGACCGCGGCGTGCGCGTGCGGCTGCTGCTCGACGACATCCACCTGGCGGGCCAGGACCAGGCGCTTTCCACCGTGGACGCCCATCCGAACGTGGAGGTCAGGCTGTTCAACCCGTTCGCCAGCCGCAATATGCGGCTGTTCGAGTACGCGACCGACTTCCGGCGCATCAACCGGCGCATGCACAACAAGTCGATGACCGCCGACAACCAGCTCACCATCGTCGGCGGCCGCAATATCGGCGATCAGTACTACGGCGCGGCCGATACCGATTTCACCGATCTCGACCTGCTGGCCGCCGGGCCCGTCGTGCCGCAGGTGTCCAGCGTGTTCGATGATTTCTGGAACGGCGAGGCGGCGTATCCGCTATCGGCGCTGGCCAAACCGCTGAGCGGCGACGAGGCGGCTACCCATCAGCAGAAGCTACGCACGTACCTGGACGAACACGCCGTGAGCATGCGCGCCACGCCGTACGGCAAGTCGCTGCTGGAAACCGGCATCGTGCAGCTGATGCGCGATAACAAGTTGCCCGAGTACTGGGGCAACGCGGCCGTGATTGCCGATCGCGCCGCCAAGGTGCTGTTGCCGCCAGAGGACGACTCGACCCATGCGGTTCCCAAGCTGGTGAAGTTCCTGGAGGGCGCGCAGCACGACCTGACGCTGATCTCGCCTTACTTCGTCCCGCCCGATTCCGCCATGAAGTGGCTGACCGACATGCAGAAGCGCGGGGTGCAGGTGCGTATCCTGACCAACTCCTACGGCGCCACCGATGTCTCGGCGGTCCACGCCGGCTATGCGCCAAAACGCAAGGCGCTGCTCAAGGCAGGCGTGATCCTCTATGAATTGAAGCCGTCGGCGTACGCCGAGCTGGCCAGGGAGAAGAAGCGCCACGGCCCGGGCGGCAGCAGCCGGGCGAGCCTGCACGCCAAGACCTACATGGTCGACCGCCACGAGCTGTTCATCGGCTCGCTGAATCTGGACCCGCGATCGGCACGGCTCAACACGGAAATGGGTATCGTCGTCGACAGCAAGGAACTGTGCGACATGCTCGCGCGGGGCGTGGACGATGCACTGCTGGACGCGGCCTACCAGGTGGTGCTGGCCGACGACGGCGAATCGCTGCAGTGGGTGACGCGCGAAGACGGGGTGCTGCGGACTTACACCAGCGAGCCCGATATGAATGCGTGGGACAAGTTCAAGCAGGGGGTGCTGCGGATACTGCCGGTGGAGGAGCAGCTTTGAAGCGCTGATCTCTCCGGAGGTATTTCCTCTCTCCCGGACTGCGGGAGAGAGGCGTTTAACCGTAGTCGCCGATCAGTAGTCGACGATCAACGGTGCAGCAGTTCGCGGAAGCCCGCGATCAGCCGATGCATGTCGGCCGCCGTTAGCGCACCCATCGTCGAAATGCGGAACAACTGCGACGACAGGCCGCCCTGGCCGGCATAGATCACGAAGCCACGCGCCTTGAGTCCGTCGTGCAGCTGCTCGTACGTGATGCCTTGCGGCAGCTTGTATGCGCGCAGCACCACGGACGACTGGGTCGCCGGCCACAGCGCGTCGATGCCCAGGGCCGCCAGGCCGCCGCGCACTTCCTCGGCCAGCGCGGCGTAGCGCTGGTGCCGTGCCTGCCAGCCGCCTTCATCGGCGTGTTCGCGCAGCGCTTCCACGAGCGCATAGAGCGCGTGGACGGACGGCGTGAACGGCGTGTTGCGCTGATCCTGCTGCTTTGCGTACCGGGCGATGTCGAGGTAGTAGGTGCGGCTGACCGCGTTGGCCAGCGCCGCGCGGCGCACGATCACGAAGGCCGCGCCGGGCACGCCGTGCAGGCACTTGTTGGCCGTGGCCGCCACGGCGTCGATGTTGCCGCCGAAGTCGATTGCCTCGGCGCCGAAGCTGCTCACCGTATCGGCCAGCAGGCGCACACCGCGCGCCTGGCACAGCGCGTCGATGGCGGGCAGGTCGTTCAGGCGGCCCGTCGTGGTTTCGTGATGGATCACGGCCAGGTGGGTGATGGCCTTGTCGGCCGCCAGCGCCGCGTCGATGCGGGCCAGGTCCGGGGCTTCCATCCACTCGTGCTTTACCACCGTGTGCGGAATCTGGTACTGCGTGGCGATCTGCGCGACGCGCTCGCCATACACGCCGTTCTGCACGATCAGCAGCTTGCCTTGTGCCGGCACCAGGCCGGCGATCATGCTTTCCAGCGCGGCCGTGCCGGAGCCGGTCATCAGCACCGCCGTCCACACCGCCGGGTCAAGCCCGTAGATGTCGATCAACCGGGCGCGCGCTTCGTCCTGCAGGTCGAAGAACTCGCCTTCGCGGTGGCACAGGTCGGTTTGCAGCAGGCTCTGGCGGACGCGCTCGGACAGCGTCACCGGGCCGGGATTCAGAAGCAGCATGCTTTTCTTCTCAGGCGTGTTGGATCAGGCGTGATTGGCATTGCCCTGGTCGGCGCCGATCTGGCGGCCCAGGCGCGTCTTGACCTGCACCGGCGTCACGGACGGGCGCGGCAGGTTGTCCGGCGAACCGGGGCGCGTGCGCAGGCACACGAAATTCGGGCCTGTCGTGGCCGTTGCCGCGTTGGCCAGCACCTCGTCGAGCATGGCGAGGCTATCGCCCTCGATGGCCGACGCATAGCCGCAAGCCGCGGCCACGCCAGCAAACGAGACGTTATGCGACACCGTGGCCTGGCCGCCGGTGGAATCGTGCGCGTTGTTGTCCAGCAGCACATGCGTCAGGTTGGCCGGACCATAGGCCCCCAGCGTGGCAAACACGCCCATGCGCATCAGCGCGGCACCGTCGCCGTCCACCGCCACCACCTTCAGGTCCGGGCGCGCCAGCGCCAGGCCCAGCGCGAACGGGGTCAGGCAGCCCATCGAGCCGACCATGTAAAGCTGGTTCGCGCGGTCGTCGAGCGCATACAGCTCGCGGCCGCAGAAACCGGTCGATGCCAGCACCACAGTCGAATCGACCGGCGTGTGCGCGATCACCCGTTGCAGCGCTTCCTGCCGGCTGGCGAGGGTCGCGGCGCCGGTATCCACCACGCGCGGCACTGCCTTGGCGCGCGCCACCGGTGGCGTCTGCGACTTCAGCGGGTAGGGCGCCACGCTGCCTTTCTGCATGATCAGCGCGTACGGACGGCCCGTGGCATCCATATGGGCGATGGCACGATCGAGCGCCGGGCCCACGGCCTCGGGTTCGGTCGGGAACAACTCCCAGGGGATATCCATCGTGTCCAGCATCTGCGGCGTGACCGGACCCATCAGTGCGTGCTGCGGCTCGTCGGAGGCGCCGCCAGGCTGGCCGCGCCATGTGACGATCAGCAACTGCGGCAGCCGGAACGTCCAGGTCAGCGACGTCAGCGGGCTTACCGCGTTGCCCAGGCCCGAGTTCTGCATCATCGTGATGCCGCGCACGCCGTTGCGCGCACCCTGCGTCACGCCGGCGACAAATGCCACGGCATCGCCTTCGTTGGCTGCCGACACGTAGTGCAGGGAAGGGTCCTGCACCACGTAGTTGATGAACGGCGTCAGGTACGAGCAGGGCACGCCCGCGTACCATTCGAAACCGCGCTCGCGCGCGGCTTCCACGAACTGGACCGCCTCGATCATTGGGCGGCCTCGCCGTTGCCCACCGCGAACGGCGTCTGGCCGTGCGCGAAATCGCCGGCACGGCGGAAGTCGTCCAGGTCGTTCACGCCACGCCAGTGGCCATGCACGTACTTGACCTCGACCTGTTCGCCGGCGGCAACCAGCGCGTTGAGCAGGTCGGGCAGGTCGAGCTTGTCGAAGTCCGGACGCTGGCGCAGTTCGCCCAGCAGCTTCTGCAGGCGCGCGCGGCCTTCGCCACGGACGTTCATCAGGCCGATCCATCGGCCGTGCGGGGCGTCGCCGGCCGGCACGTCGTCCGAGATCTTCTTCAGCAGGACCTTCTGGCCGAACAGGTCGCGGTCGTCGGACGCCGAGCACCAGGCAAAGTCACGCACGCTCTGGTTCGACGGTGCCGACTCCGACGAATCGATCACCACGCTGAACGGCGCATCGGTATCCACCAGGTCGCGCAGGATGTAGCTGCGGAACAGCAGATCACCGTAAGCGATGACGGTGTCGTTCTGCAGCGCGTCGGCGGCAGCCGCCAGCGACGCCAGTTCGCCCGTTTCGGCGTAACGGTCGTTGCGCACCAGGTTGATGCCGGCTGCGTCGATGGCTTCGGCCTTGTAGCCGCCCACCACCGTGATGTCGTTGATACCCTGATTCTTGAAGCCGTCCACCAGCCAGCGCAGCAGCGGCTTGCCGGCCACCGGCAGCATGACCTTGGGCTTGTCCTCGGTCAGCGCCTCCAGGCCCTTGCCACGGCCCGCGGCCAGCACCACGGCCGAGCCGGGCGCCTGGCCGCCGGTCAGGTAGATCTTCTCGGCAGCCGAGTATTCGTCCGCATCCTGCAGGCGGAAAATCTCGTTGACGGTGGCGATGCGGTCTTCCACGTTGACCAGCGTCTGGTTCTCGTAGATGTCCTTCGCCACGGCCTGCATGCCGGAGGCGGCCACGCGGATCAGGTGGTTCGCCCAGATGATCAGGCTGATGCCAGCCTTGCGGAACACGTCGGTCGGCGTGCTGTAGTACTTGGTCGGCACGATCACGAGCGGGCAGCGGTTGCCCCATTCGCGCGCGAACGTCACGATCTCGTCGGCCTTCGACAGCTTGCTATGGATCAGGATCGCGTCGGCGCCAGCCTGGTGATAGGCCTCGGCGCGGCGCAGCGCTTCTTCCATGCCCCAGCCCGCGATCAGGGCTTCCACGCGGGCCACGATCGAGAAATTGTCGTCGGCCTGCGAATCCTTGCCGGCCTTGATCTTGCCGCAGAACTCGTCGATATCGGCCAGCGGCTGCTGCTCGCCACCGATAAAGCTGTTGGTCTTCGGGAAAATCTTGTCCTCGATGCAGACGCCGGCGATGCCGCGTTGTTCGAGCTTGCGCACCAGGCGGCGCACGTTGTTGAAGTTGCCGTAACCGGTGTCGCCGTCCAGCAGGATCGGCAGGTCGCTGGCGTCCGCCATGAATTCGAGGTTGTCGACAACCTGGGTCCAGCTGGCCTCGTTGTTGTCGCGCACGCCGAACTGCGCGGAAATGGCCAGGCCCGAGGCCCAGATGCCCTTGAAGCCGGCCTCGCGCACGATGCGCGCGGACAGCCCGTTGTGGGCTTCCATAATGAATTCGAGCTCGTTGGACAGCAGCATCTGGCGCAGTCGTGCAGCGCGAGAGAGCGGAACAGTGGTACCGAGCAGGTTCGGGTCGATGGCGTTCATTGTGCGATTCCTACAGGCAGAAGTTGGGGCAGGACTTCTTCGGCGGCGCGTGCGACGTCGCCGGGGAAATCGATTTCGATCCAGGGGGCGCCGGTTACATCGGCGGTGTCGAATACATGGGAGCGTTCCAGCAACAGGTCACGCACCGCTTCTTCGTGCGGCATGTTGGCGCGGCCGGAGTCGACGTAACCCTTGACGATTTCGGCCAGGCGGCGGGCGCAGTCTTCCTTGAAGCGGAAGAAGCCCACCGATTCGCCGATGGTGTCGTATTGCAGGTCGGCCATGAGCTGCTTGCGCAGTTCCACGGGCACGCCGTCCTTCACGCACAGCTTGACGGGTTCGTCGCCGGCTTCGAAGTCGCGGTCGATCAGCAGGCGGTTGACGGTATCGCCAGCCACCAGCTTGCTCATGATGCGCTCGTCGTAGAGCACATCGGCGTCCATCAGCAGCACATCGCCGCCGCGCGACATGGCGTCGGCCACGGTGTGGACGGTCAGCACGCTGCCAAGGTCGTAGCGCGGGTTGATCACGATTTCCAGGTCGCGGCCGAGTCGGGCCAGTTCTTCCTTGACCTGGTCCGGCTCGAAGCCGAGCGCCAGCACCACTTCGGTCACGCCGGCGGCATCGAGCAGGCGCAGGTGACGCTCCAGCAGCGTCAGGCCGTCAAAGCGCAACAGGCATTTCGGGAACTGCTTGCCCGGCTGTTGCTGAAGTCGCAGGCCAAGGCCCGCGGCAAGAATGATTGCTCGCATCACGTTGTTCTCATGAATTGTGGGAGGGCCGCATCAGCCCCTGTCGGCCGACAGGGCCGTTGCGGCGCGACGGCGCTGGAACTTCCGTTCGCTGAAATGCAGGTAAACCAGTCCGGGGATGCCGAGCACCAGCTCGCGCACGCGCTTGGCCAGCGACAGCGCCAGCGCGGCGTCGGGTGGCAGGCCCACGAGCGGCGCCAACAGCAGGTAGCCGCCTTCCTGGGCGCCGAGCGAGCCGGGAATCGCAAACGCGGCGCCCCGGATCGCCTGGCCCACGCTTTCGAGCAGCAGCGCTTCGTGCCAGTTCACCGGATGCCCCAGGAAATGCAAAATCAGCCAGACCTCGCCGGTGCCGGCAATCCAGCCCAGCAGGTTAAGGCCAAAGCTCGCCGCGACCTTCTTGCGGTCGCGATAGAGTTCCCGAATCGCACTGTCGACGGCGTCGGCGCGCAGCGCCAGCCCGGCCCAGCGTCCGGTTTTTGCCTCGTCGGCTTCGCTGCCGTCTGCCGGGGGACGCTTGCCGAACAGTTTCTGGCCGATGCGCATCACCCGGCCGAACATGCCGCGCCGCTGCAGCACGCAGAAGGCCAGCACGCAGGCACCGAGCACCACGGTGATCGCAATGACCGGGGTGCGATATTCGGAAAGGTCGCCGTTGGCGCCGAACACCATAATGCCCAGCAGCGCGAACAGCATCTGCGACAACGCCTGGGTGGTGGTGCTGACGGTGATGGCGGCGGCGGCATCGCGCATGCGCGCACCGCGATGGGACAGGTAACGCACCATCAGCACCGGGCCGCCAATCTGGCCCGCCGGCAGCAGGCTGTTGACTGCCTCGCCCGTCCAGCGTGCCTTGAGCGCGCTGCAGAACGACCCGTGGCGGGTCTTGCGGTCCAGCAACACGGCGATGGCACCGGCATCGAGTGCCAGCGGCAACAGGTGGAAGGCGGCGACGACGGCCAGGCCCCAGCCAGCGGACATCAGCGTGGTGGTCACCGCGCCAAAGCCCTGCCAGGCCAGCAGGCCGACGAACAGCGCCGCGCCTACCGACAGAAGAATGAAAGCTGCACGATTCACGCGGACCTGCTTCCTTACTTGCCGCCCAGCATGCGCCGGAACACCTGGCGGAACCCGAAGTACGCCACGGCATCCTTCATGTTCGAGATGAAGCGCAGCCACGGCCGCATGCCAGGATCGGTCACGTATTCAAAGGTCAGCGACACGCGGATCTCGTTCGGGCCGGCTGGCGTGATGCGGTGGCGCAGCTTGTCGCCATCGAACAGCACGATGCCGCCCGGTGCAATCTGCACCGAACCCGGTTCATCGGGAATGTCGGGGTTGCGCGTATGCAGTTCGTAATCGAGCCGGCACGAAGATTCGTCCAGCACGCCGATCAGCAGCGTGTAGCGGCGGCCATCGTAGTAGGACGTGTCGTAGTGCCAGCCGATGTGGTCGCCCTGGCGCGTGTAGTAATAGAGCGCGTAGGCGTGCGGATCGGTATCGGGGCAGACCTGTAGCTTGTCGCCGGTGACCTGTTCCAGCCAGCCGATCAGCGCCTTCGAGCGATACAGCTCGGCGATGAACGGGGCTTTCTCGTCGATCGTATGGCGGCTGACGCTGCCTCCCTGCTTGTGGCCGGGCAGGTAGTTGCGATTGAGGCCCGCCTGCAGCCCGCGGGCGAGCGCGACGAGCTGCGCGGTTTCATCGGTCCCGAGAAACTTGTCCAGGTACAGGAACGCACCCTGGCGGTCGAAGTCCTGCCGCAGGGCGGCGGTGTCGAGCTGCGCCACGACACCGGCCACCGCCGCGTCCGGGCGACGGGCGGCCGGACGGGTGGCTACGGATTCGGCTTCGCGCGCGGCGTGCGGCGCGATGGCGATGTCGCCGGTAACTTGCTCTGGCATTGGGCTGACTCAGTGATCGTTGGTGGTTGCGACTGGCTGGGGGCGCCGCATGACTCGCCAGTAATCGATGATGACCAGGGCGGCAAACAGCGGGGCGCCGATCGAGGCGGCGGTCAGGAAGGGACCGATGCCATTCGTCAGCGTCACCAGCGGCAGCAGATACAGCACGTCTTCCGTTTCGAAGCCGCCCGCCGAAGCCTGCTTGGTGCCACTTTTGCCAACACGCGATTCTATACGCATGCGCAGGAAGAAGATCAGCGCAACGGCCAGGCCGGCAATCGTGCCACGCAGCACCGGGCCGAATGCGTCGGTCACCACGGTCGTATTGGCGACGGCCATGCCGAAGCTGACGAACAGCAGCACCGTGATCAGTGCATCGCTCGCCAGATCGTAAAAATGGCCAATCTTGCTCGATTTGCCGCTAATTCGCGCCAACTCGCCGTCGGTGTGATCCACGAAATTGGACAGCACGACCAGCAGGGCACCCCAGTTGGACCATGCGTAGCCGCCTTGCGCAATGCAGGCGATACCGGCGACGCCAATCAGCAGCCGCAGCGTGGTCAGGTGGTTCGGGGTGACACGGGTGTTCTTGAGGGGCCGTACGAGATGTCGGGCAAGGCGGGCATCCCAGGTGGACGGCAAAGGCGGTTCATCTGGGTATTTATGGGATTTCTGGTTCATCCGTCAAACAATCAGGAAGGGCGGCTCCGGCACATTCTCAGGTCGAGGCGATGCGCCTGAGCCTCAGGCGATGCCGAACACTACGCCTACGACGCGCGAATGACAAGTTCGCCAGAATACGCCCTTTCCCGGCCCATTGCAGCAGCGCGGGCTTATCCGACGCCCAGGAGCGCACCCGCCTGTATGTATACGGTGGTCCTGGCGGTGTCTTCTTCGCCAAGTGACGACGGCGGCTCGGTTGATCGGTCAAACCACATTAATGACGTTGTCGTTACAATCCGTGCCATGCCCACCCAAGCTGAACGCAGCGCATCCACAAGACAGGCGCTGATCGATGCCGCCACCACATTGCTGATCGAGCAAGGCTATGCCGCCTTCGGCGAAGCCCGCGTCTGCGAGATGGCCGGTATCAGCCGCGGATCGCTGCGGCACCAGTTTCCGGAAGGTCGCTACGACCTGCTGCCAGCGATGGTGGCAAGCCTGCTCGATACCGAAGCCAGGAAGCTGGCGATGCTGGGTGTGATGTCGCCCCGCGTGCGGCTGCATCTGATGCTCCATACGCTGGTGCATCGGCGCCAGCGGCATACGTCGCTGGCTATTCTCGAAGTCTGGATGGCTTCCCGTGGGGACCGGCGGCTGGCCGACGCGGTAGGGCCGCTGCTTGCCCAGGTGCCTATCCAGTTGTTCGGTTACGACCCCGACGCCTCGCCCGATCCCGAGCTGCTTGCGCTCAGGCTCTTTCTGCACGGCGCCACGCTGCACAGCTTTGCCGCCGACTACGACCCCGACGGCTTGGCGGCATCGGTGCAATGGCTGATCGACCAGCTCAAGCCTTGCCCGGAACTGGCTGAGGTCATGGCCCGGATCGCCGGATTGCAGCGGTAGCTGCCCGTCCCGCACCCGTTCCCGAAGTTTCCCGAAAACCCTCACTAAAGTCCTTGCTTAACTATCGCGCGTCTCTATACTAAAGGAGATGCTTAACTATTCAGACCCTCTCGACGCCACGTTTCAGGCGCTGGCCGATACCACGCGGCGCACGATGCTGGCGCAACTGGCGCGCGGGCCGTTGTCCGTCTCCGATCTTGCACGGCCGCTGGCGATGTCGCTGCCAGCGGTGATGCAGCATCTGTCGGTGCTGGAGCATGCCGGGTTGGTGCATACCGAGAAGGTCGGACGGGTTCGCACCTGCCGCATGGCGCCCAATGCGCTCAGTGAGGCAGAGCAATGGATCAGTGCCCGCCGTGCCGAATGGGAAGGCCATTTCGACCGCCTGGGCGCGTATCTGGAAACCATGAAAAAGGAGGCAGCATCCGATGGCAACAGCAACTGAGACCCCCGTGACGCAGCGCACGCTGACCGTATCGCGCGCGTTCAATGCCCCGCGCGATCTGGTTTTCAAAGCCTGGTGCGCGGCGGACCACTTGAAGCATTGGTTCTGTCCGCAGGGCTTTACGGTCCCGGAGTGCGAAGTGGAGTTTCGGCCTGGCGGCAAGTTCGACCTGCGCATGCGCGCGGAGAACGGCGAATTCGATCACTGGATTCGCGGCCACTATGTCGAAATCACCCCGCATTCGCGGCTCGTGGTCGATATGACCGTGGAAACCACCGAAGGCAGGCATCTGTTCAACGCCCTGACGACGGTTGGCTTCGAGACGGTGTGTGGCGGCACCGAGATGACGGTGACGCAGGCGTACACGATGCTCGACCCTTCGGCCGGCGACTTCACGCGCGGCGCCGAGGCGGGCTGGAAGCAGACGCTGGATCGGCTCGAAAAGGAAGTGGCACGTATTGCCGCCGAAGCGCCGCCGCGTTCGGTCGCTCACGGCACGTTCTCGATCTCCCGGACCTACGACGCGCCGCCTTCGCTGGTATTCCGCGCGCTCAGCGACCCAGCCGCCAAGGCTCAGTGGTTCCACGGCGGCAAGGGCTACGAGACCGTGTCACGTTCGATGGATGTGCGCCCCGGCGGCCGCGAGCATCTGCAGGGCAAGTGGGACAACGGGCTGGTGTCGACGTTCGACGCGGTCTATTTCGACGTCATCCCCGAGCAGCGCCTGGTCTATAGCTACGAAATGCATATGGGCGAGCGCAAGATCTCCGTGTCGCTGGCGATCTTCGAGCTGAAATCGGTCGGGCAGGGCACGCAGCTGACGCTCACCGAGCACGGGGCGTTCCTGGACGGATACGACGATGCCGGGTCGCGCGAACACGGCTCGGGTTTGCTGCTCGATGCAATCGGGGGGTGGGCAGAACAGGCCGCACAGGACGCGCGCCGGTAAGAAAAACGTCCCGGCAGGCCGCCCCCATTTTGGATACGCTTATCCGCGTCACTGTGCCTGCGCTGGAGGGGACCGATGCGCCTTATTGCCTGGCGGACGCGCGGCGAAGCGGCTGTGCGAACGGCTGCGGCACTGCTGTCCTGGCTCTGTCTCCATGCGCTGGTGTTTCCGGTCGACGCCCTGGGCATGGAGTTTCGCTTCTATCACCAGCCTCAGCTCGACCAACGGATGATTATCGCGGAGGGCCGGGTCGAGGACGGCGATGCCGATAGATTCCGTGCCGTCGCGCGGCTTGCGGACCGGGACGACGAAGGGCTGGTCACGCTGATCCTGAACAGTCCCGGCGGCAACGTTGAGGCCGCCTTTCGGCTCGTCGATGTCATGGACAAGATTCGTGTCTATGCGGTCGTTCCGGATAACGCCCGGTGTGCCTCCGCATGCGCCTCGATCGTGTTTGCGTCGGGAGAGCGCCGCAGCATCCTCGGGTCCGGTCAACTGGGCTTTCATAGCTGCTACAAGCGGGTTGGACAGTCCTACGTCGGCGATTCACTCTGCAACGAGATCGTCGCGGCCAACGCGATGCAAAGGGGCGTCAGTCATGCCGCCATCAACCGCTTTGTTGCCGATCATGGCGCGCGGGACATGGCTTGGGTCGGGCGCAACGTCGTGTGCAGATCGTTGCAGGGCCTTTGCAAGCCGGGCAGCTTGGAGAATCGTCCCGAATCCAGGGCGGCCTTGATGCGGAGTCTCGACTGCAGCAAGCTGACCACGACGCCATCGAAGCTGGTTTGCGGAGATTCGGAACTGACGCGAGTCGATCAGGAACTCGCCGGTCTGTACGCGAAAAGGCTTGGCAGTGCCACCAACAAGGCCGCGCTCCGGGACGGGCAACGCGACTGGCTCAGACATTCCCGCAACACATGCAGCGACAAGGCGTGCCTGATGCGCGCCTATCGCCTGCGCATGGACGAGTTGCAACGGATGCGGTTCTGATGCGCCGCGCGGCGGCGTAGCCGGATCAGGGCGTCCCGCGATCCAAAAAAAACCGCGTCCGAAACCGGACGCGGCAAGTTCATCTCACGAGAACAAAGCAGAAAAGAAGCAGGAGGCAGGTCAATCAGGCGCTGTGAGCCGGCGGCGCCGAAACGCCCGTGCGGTCGAGGCCAGCCGTCTTGCGGGCGCCGTCGGTGTACGGATCGGGCTTGCGCGTGCCGTAGGCGCCGTCGGTATAGACATCGCGCTTTTCCAGGACATTCGCGCCTTCGGTGAATACGTCGCGGGGGCCGTTGTGCATCGTGTAGCCGTAGCGGTCACCGTCGACGCCACGGTCCTGCAGGCCGTGGCCGGATTGCGCGGCAGCCAGGGTGCAGGCGCAGAGCATCGTGGTGGCAAGCAGGGATTTGATGGTGTAGTTGTGCATGGAATTCTTCAACAGATTGGGTGGGCGGCGCACCGGCAGGGATGGGGGGGGGGGGCGCGCCGCCCGAAACGCCTTGTGGGCGATGTCGCATCGGAGTGGTGCGGCACGGGACGAAGTGTAGGCGTCCGGCTCTATTCTTGTGATGATTTAACAAATATCAAATCATTCGTTTTTTTCATGTGTATGCAACGTGATGCCAAGCACCACGAGCGCGCACTGAACGTCGGCGGCCAGGGTGCGATCCTGCACCATCGGAATTTGCGCGAGTGACGTCTCGATCCATTGATGCAGGGCGGCTGGCGCGGCCACCGCATGGCCGGACTTGATGCGCGCCCGGAAATGCCGGGCCACGATGCCGAGCACACGGCGCACGGGTTTGCGCACCGGCAGCGGCAAAGCGGGCAGGGCGCGCTGCAAGGCCAGCGTGCAATAGCCGATCTGCAACTCGGTGAAACCGTCTGACGCCAGCCGCCCGCCGCTCGCGCCCAGGCGCGGCATCAATTGTCCGAGACGGTCGAACATGCGCGCGCCGACGTAGGTATGGGTATCGGTGGCGCGCCATGTCGCGGCACGCGCCAGGTCCTGCCAGCTCGCGCGGATCAGTCGCTGCGCCGCCACGTGGGCGCCAAACGGGCGCGCCAGCATCGCCCATAGCGGTGCGAACAGCATGGCAGCCGCATTTGCCAGGCTGGTATTGAACAGGCCGATAAAGTTGGCGTCGTAGACGGACTGCACGTTGGCAAACGAGGCCGTGTTCACCGACAGCAGCATGGCGATGAGGTTGAAGCCGGGTCGCGTGATCAGCATGCCGATGCCCAGATAGGGCACGGCCAGCATGCCCGTCAGTGTCTCGAACGTCTGCGCGTGGGGCACGACCATGAACAGGTAGAACGATGAGATCAGCAGGCAGATCGTCGCCCAGCGGAAGAACGATCGTGCCACCGGGCGCGGCTCGTCGATCGTCGCAAAGAAACAGCAGGCGATAGCCGAGACCGCCACCGGACCGCCACCATCCTCCCAGCCCGAGAAGATCCACAGCAGTCCGGCGCAGAACACGGCCAGTCCGGCCGATACCGCGCCGAATACCAGCATGGCGTGGTCGTGATAGGGCGCCTCGGTGTCGGTGCGCTCGTCTGGCAGTGTGATGGCGGCGCGCGGGTGGGGCCGGTCGCCAATGCCTTGCTGCAGGTCCGCGCACGCGCGCATCAGCGCGTCGCGCCGGGTGCCCAGATAGGCGGCCGCCTGCTCCAGCGCGGGGCGGGGCAGCGTGCACGATTTGGTATCGCGCTGCGCGTGAAGCACGCTTTCCAGCCCGGAAAGTACCGGCATCAGCCGCGACATGCGGGCGCGCAGCGCGCGCGCATGCTCCACAGCCTGTCCGCTTTCGACGTCGAACGACAGGTGCACGATCAGTTGGTCCAGCGCCAGCATGTCCGCCGCCAGCCGGTGGCGGCTGGCGCTGGCGCGTGGATTGGCGGCGACGATGTCGCTGGCCCAGGCGGCGGCGTCATCCAGCCAGATGCGCGCGCGCTCGCGCAGTGCCGGCGCCACTTTGGCCGGGAACACGATGGCCCCGACCAGGCTCGCGCACACGATGCCGATCACGATTTCCTCGATGCGCGCCACGGCGATGTCGAAGATGTCGGCCGGCTGCATCACCGCGGGCAGCGCGACGATCGGCAGCGTGTACGCGGCCAGCAGAAAGACGTAGCTGCGGGGCGAACGCTGCAGCAGCGACAGGTAGACCAGCACCATGATCCAGAGCGCCACGGCGCCGGTCAGCACGATCGGCATGTTCACCAGTTGCGGCACCGTGATGACCGCGGCCGTGGCCCCCAGTATCGTCCCGGCCACGCGATAGGCGGCCTTGGAGCGCGTGGCGCCCGTCAGCGGATTCGATACGAAATAGACCGTGGCCATTGCCCAGTAAGGGCGCGGCAGGCCAAAGGACAGAGCGATATAGAGCGCCAGCATCGCGGCCGCGAATGCCTTCAGCGAGAACAGCCACTGCCGGGCATGTGGCCAGCTAGCCATGATTGTGATGCGCCGGTGGTCCGGCAATTGGGGGCGTTGGACCGCAGTGTAGTCGCGCTGCAAAAATTCCAGTCATGATTTAAAATTCGCGGCTTCAGTCGAAATATTCATGAAAAACTTCCATGCCGATCGACATCCGCGCCTTGCGCTACTTCGTCGAGACCGCGCGCCTGAAGAGTTTCACGCAGGCGGCGGCATCGCTATACGTCACGCAATCGACCATCAGCAAGATGGTCAAGCAGTTGGAGGACGAAGTGGGCCAGCCGCTGCTGATCCGCGAAGGCAAGTCGGTGCGGCTGACCGATGTCGGCAGGGTGGTCTACGACCGGGGGCAGGAAGCGCTGGGCGTGGTGCACCGGCTGACGCTGGAGGTGGCGGACCTGTCATCGCTTGGGCGGGGCCAGCTGACGGTGGGCATACCGCCGATGGTGAACCTGTTCTTCTCACCCGCCGTGAGCGCGTTCCGCAAGCGTTATCCCAATCTGCAGCTCACTTTGTCCGAGCATGGCGGGCAGGTGGTGGAGCAGCAGGTGGCCAATGGCGAACTTGAAGTTGGCGCCACCGTCTTGCCGGGCGACAGCGGATTGGCGCTGGAGACGCGTCAATTCGCCAAGTATCCGATCTGGGCCGTCGGCCCGCACCGCGCGGCATGGGCCAGTGGCCGCACGGTCACGCTTGAAGCATTGCGCGACGAGCCGCTGGTGATGTTGACCGACGAGTTCTCGCTGACGCGCAAGCTGCGTCAGGCCTTTCTGGACGCACGCATCGAACCCCATGTGGTGGCGCAGAGTGGCCACTGGGACTTCCTGGCGTCGATGGCCGCGGCGGGGCTAGGCACCACGTTCCTTCCGGAGCCGTTGCTGGCCAGGCTGGAAACCCGCGACAAGCTGGCCGTGGCCCGCCTGACGGAGCCGACGATGGACTGGGCGCTGGCCCATATCTGGTCACCGGGGCGGTATCTGTCGCACGCGGCGCGCGCGTGGCTGGAGGTTTGCGAAGAAGTGATGGGGTAGGCGGCAGGGGGTATCGCTCACCGCGCCCGCAATGCATCCACGATCTTGAGCCGCGACGCGCGCAGCGCCGGCAGGAATCCGCCGATCAATCCCATCGCCATCGAGAACAGCAAGGTCTTGACGATGATGGCCGGTGTCAGCACGAAGCGGAACGACAGGTCGGCGAATGTCTGGAAGTTGGTCGTCGAGAATGACGCGAACTGCATCAGCGACGCGCAGAGCAGACCGGCGATGCCCCCCACCAATCCCAGCAGCACCGCCTCGACCAGGAACGCCATCAGCACATTGGTCCGTTGAAAGCCCAGCGCGCGCAGCGTGCCGATCTCGCCGACGCGGTTGGCCACCGAAGCGTACATCGTGATCATGGCGCCGATCATCGCGGCCACCGAGAAAATGGTCGTCAGCGTTAGCCCCAGGATATTGATGAACGCCGACAGCGCCTTGGACTGGTCGCTATAAAACTGTTGCTCGCGCTTGGCCTCGTTGGCCAGGCGCGGGTCCACGTCGATATCGGCGCGGAACTTGTCGAAGGCGTCGGTATTGGCCAGCCGCAGCACCATCGACGAATAGCTGATACGGCGGAACGACTGCATGAGCTGGTCCACGTCGCCCCATATTTCGGAATCGAAGCCGCTGCCGCCTGCGTCGAAATGGCCCACCACGGTCCAGTCGCGCTGCGCAAAGCGCAGATGGTCGCCGATGCGAACGTTGCCATACCCCTTGGCGATGCCGCTGCCGACGATGATTTCGGCCGAGCCCGGCTTGAACATGCGTCCTTCGGTCAGGTGAACCTGCGGCCGCAGTGACGCACCAAGCGGCGACACGCCACGGATCACCACGTTCGACGGCGTCGTATATCCAGTCTTGGTCAGCGAGATCAGCACCACGGCCTCGCGCGACGCCATCGGCCGGCCTTCGGGCGTCATGGCGATGGAAGGGTACATTTCCAGCGCGGCGGCCTGGTCGCGCGAGATGGCGCTCTGGATCTCGGTTTCGGCGCCCTTGCGGATCACCACGACGTTGTCGCGCTCGCCCGTGGTCACCAGCGTCTGCTTCAGGCCGGCGTCGAGCATGAGCATGGTTGCAAAGACAAACACGACGAGCGCCAGGCCGCCGGCGGTCAGCGTCGTGGTCAGGCGTCTGGCCCAGACGTTGCGTGCGATGTAGTGAAGCGGGATGACCATCTGCGTTCGATCCCGGTTAGCCAATGGCCCGCAGGCCCTCGACGATCCGCACGCGCGCGGCTTGCACGGCCGGCACGATGGCGGCCGCCAGCCCCACCACCAGCGCGCAGGCGGCCTGCATCATCATGGTCTCGTGGGACACCGTAAAGACCGGGAACACACCACCCACCGCCTGCTTGAAAAAGCGGGCGGCCGGTGGTGTCAGTAACATGCCCAGCGCGCCGCCGAACGCGCTGATGATCATCGATTCCCCGAACACCAGTATCGACAGGAAGCCGGGGCCGAAGCCCAGCGCCTTGAGCGTGGCGTACTCGGTGATGCGCTCCCGCGCGCTCATCGCCATTGCGTTGGCCATCACGGCCATCACGATCACGATCACCACGTAGGACACCACGCGAATGGCCGCGATGATCTGGTTGGACATCGCCACAAAGCCGAGCTGGAACGCCTGCTCGGTCTCGGTCAGCGTTTCGGCCAGGGAATTCTTGAAGACGTTATCGACGGCCCGCGAGATCGCGGCGGCATTGTCCGGATTGTCGACGCCCAGGATGAAGACGCCCACCTGGTCGGCCTGTTTCGAGGTTTTCTTGCGCACCGTCTCGTTCAGGTAGTCCCAGTGGAACACCATCTGGCGAGTGATCGTGCTTTCGTCGCGGCCTTCCATGATGCCGCGCACCACAAAGTCCCATGTGCCCGCGTAGATCGTGCCCTTGATCGGGATGACGTCGCCGATCTTGAAGCCATACAGATCCGCCAGTTGCCGACCCACGAGCGCGCCCCGGCGGTCGCGCTGGTAGTCGGCGCGCTGTTCGGGCGGGACGATGAATTCGGGATACAGGTCGAGGTAGTTGTCCGATACGGCGAACTGGGCGAAGAAATTCTTCGGGTCGCGGTAGACGCCACCGAACCAGTTCGAGCGCGCTACCTGGGTGACGCCGTCGACGCCCTTGATCCGGTACTCGTAGTTGAGTGGCAGCGCAAATGTCAGCGAGATCGCGTTGCGGGTCACCAGCCGCGCATTCGACGCCGCCGACGCGCCCGCATACCAGGCGTCGACCACGGTCTGCAGCAATCCATAGGCCAGCACCGCAATCACCAGCCCAAGCACGGTCAGCGCGGTGCGCAGCTTGTGGCGCATCGCGTTGCGGGCGATCAGCTTGGGCAGGTACATGCGAAGAATCCTCGATGCTTCAACCGCGCGGCTCGGTCTGGATCAGTTCACCTTTTTCCAGGTGGACCAGCGATTTGGCGGCCTCGGCGGCATGCGCGTCGTGCGTGACCATGATGATGGTCTTGCCGACGTCCGCGTTGAGCCGTTGCAGCATCGCCAGGATTTCCGTGGCGGAGTTGCGGTCCAGGTCGCCCGTCGGCTCGTCGGCCACGATCAGCGTCGGGTCGGTGATCAGCGCCCGGGCAATCGCCACACGCTGCTGCTGCCCGCCTGAAAGCTCGCTCGGATAATGATCCATACGGTCGGCCAGTCCCACCATGCCCAGCACCATCTCCACGCGCTCACGCCGCTCCGCGCGGCTCAAGCGGGTCAGCATCAGCGGTAATTCCACGTTCTCATACGCGGTCAGCACCGGCATCAGATTGTAGAACTGGAAGATGAAGCCGACGTGCGCGGCGCGCCAGTCCGCCAGCGACGCCTCGGGCAAGGTCGAAATGTCGACGCCGCCCACCAGAAGCTCGCCGCTGTCGGGCCGGTCGATGCCGGCGATCAGGTTCAGCAGCGTGCTCTTGCCAGAACCGGACGGCCCCATCAGCGCGATGAAATCGCCGGCGGCGATATCGAGCGAAATGTCGGAAAGCACGGGCACTGTCTGCGCGCCGCGCTGGTACGACTTCGCCAGATGGCGGATCGAGACGAGGGGAGCAGGCGCTGCGTTGGCTTCGGCCATAGCTTATTTCTTTGTCACGGTGACCTTGGCGCCATCCGCCAGCTTGTCCGCTGGGGCCAGCACCACGGTGTCGCCGGGCTTCACGCCTTGCACGGCCACCAGTTCGCCAACCTTGGCGCCGCGCGTGACGGCCACCTGCCGGACCTTGCCATCGGCCAGCAGGAAGACCACGGGCTTGCCGTCGCGCTCCACTACGGCGGACGGCTGCACGGCGGTCAGCGGCTTGCTGTCCTCGGGCGGCACGGGCTTGGACAGGAAAGCGATCTTGGCACTCATATCGGGCAGCACGCGCTGATCGCGGTCGACAAAGCGGATCTTGACCAGCACCGTGGCCTTGGACCTGTCGACCGTCGGCACGATGCGCGAGACACGGCCGGCCATGCGCAGGTTGGGCAGGGCATCGAGCAGGATTTCGCAGGGTTGCTCCACCGTGATCCTGGCGATGTTCGATTCGGCGACGTCGGCTTCCACTTCGAGCGTGTCCATGTCGGCGATCGTGACGATCGCGCCCTTGGTATCGGCGGCGGCAGAGAACGGCGTGATGTTGTCCCCGACGTTGGCATGCTTGATCAGCACCACACCGTCGAACGGCGCGCGGATCACGGTCTGCTCAACCGCCACTTCCGCCGCGCGCGCATTGGCCTTGGCCGAGGTGATCGACGCCTGCGAATTGCTGATGGATGCACGCGCCTTGTTGTAGCGGGCCACGTCGGCGTCGTACTGCTGCTTCGAAATCGCCTTCGGCTCCAGCAGCATTTCCGAGCGTTTCAGGTTGACCTCGGCATCGCGCAGTTCCGCCTGCTGCAACTGGAGGTTGGCTTCTGCCACCTGCACCTGCGCGCGCGCCTGGGCTGCCGACGCCTCGACATCGCGGCTTTCGACGCGGGCGATGATTTCGTCCTTCTTCACGCGCGAGCCTTCCAGCACGCCCAGCCATTCCAGGCGGCCCTGCGCCTTCGATGCCACGGCGGCTTTGCGCTGGGGTACCACATAACCCGTGGCGTTCAGCAGCGTGTAGTTCTGTGAGGGGTAGGCGGCCGTGATCGTGGTGGTTTCCACGGGCTGCGGACCCGCCAGCCGCGCGCCCACTCCGATGACCACCAGCAGGATCACTGCGATGATCGCGTAGCGCACCCAGCGACGGCGCCGGCGCGGAGCCGGCGTCATGGCGCTGCGGTCGATTTTCAGCTTGCTCAGGTCTTGATCAGCCAATTTGGGAACCGTTCTGTGGCGGTATGCAGGAAAAGGCTCCCAGTATAGCGATTGGACCGGGCGGTGAACGCTGTCAGAGCAGCTTGCCCGGATTCATGATGCCGCTGGGGTCAAACACCTGCTTGATGGCACGCATCAGCCGCAGTTCGAGCGGGTCTTTCAACGCCAGGAAGGCGTCGCGCTTGAGCTGGCCGATGCCGTGTTCCGCGCTGATGCTGCCGTTGTAGCGGGCCACTTCCTCCATCACTTCGTCGCTGACGGGCTTGCCTTCGCCGAGTGCCCACTTGGGGTCGGCGCCCAGCGGGCGCGACAGGTTGTAGTGCAGGTTGCCGTCGCCAAAATGGCCGAAGATGAACGGGCGGATGCCAGGGTGCCGCGCGTGCAGCCGCGCTTCCATCGACGCCATGAATTCCGGGATGATCTCGATCGGCAGCGATACATCGTGCTTCAGGTGCAGGCCGTCGGCGCGCTGCGCCTCGGAGATTTCCTCGCGCAGGCGCCACAGGCCCTGCAACTGGGCCAGCGATGCGGAAACGGCCGCGTCCAGGCACAGGCCCTGTTCCAGGGCCTCGCCGATGACCGATTCCAGCAGCGCGTTGAGCACGTCCTCCGATGCCGTATCGGCGATTTCCAGCAGCACATAGGCCGGATACCGTTCGGAAAAGGGCGCCTGGACGTTTTCCGCGTGGGTCAGCACCAGGTCAAGGCACGCCCCGGTGAAGAATTCATAGGCTTGCAGCCGGGCGCCGCAGCGTGCGAAGAGCAGCGAATACAGTTCCAGCGCCTGCCGTGACGATTCCACCGCGGCCAGCACCACGGCGCGCGAATCGGCGCGGGGCGACAGGCGCAACGCGGCGGCCGTGATGATGCCGAGTGTGCCTTCCGAACCGATCAGCAACTGCTTGAGGTCGTAGCCGGTATTGTCCTTGCGCAGCGTGCGCAGGCCATGAAAGATCTCGCCGTTCGGCAGCACCGCTTCCACGCCGAGTACCAGCTCGCGCGTCATGCCGTAGCGCACGACATTGACGCCGCCGGCATTGGTGGCCAGGTTGCCGCCGATCTGGCATGAATCCTCCGCGGCCAGCGACAGAGGGAACAGCCGGTCGTTTTCCTCGGCGGCGCGGCGCAGATTGCCGAGGATGCAGCCCGCTTCGGCCACCATCGTATTGGCGATGGTGTCGATCGAGCGGATCTTGTCCATGCGGTCGAGGCTGATCACGACGTTGGCGTCGTTGACGTCCGGCGCCGCGCCGCCGCACAGCCCGGTATTGCCGCCGCGCGGCACCACGGGCACGCCGGCCTGCTGGCACAGGGCCAGCGCCTGCGCTACCTGTTCGGTGGTGCGCGGGCGGATCACGGCCTGGGCATGGCCCTTGTACAGGCCGCGCCAGTCCGACAGCCACGGCGCGACATCGTCTGGCGCGGTGGCAACGACTTCGGGGCCGAGGGCTTCGGTCAGGCGTTGGGCGAATGGCATGTTGGACATGATGTGACTCGGTCGCTCGATTGGAGATTCAGGGCTGACGCAGTGGCAGGCCCAGGCGGCCCGCGGCATTGCGAAGATGTTCCGTGGCGCGCTGGCGGGCCAGATCGGCATCGCGGGCGCGAATGGCATCGAAGATCGCCACGTGCTCGGCATGCACCTGCGCGGGCAGGCCGGGCTGGCGGCTGGAATTGACGCGCGCCGTGCGCACGGCGTGATGCAACTGCAGGTTCATGTACTGCAGCAACTGCAGGTAATACGGGTTATGCGTGGCCGTGGCGATGGCGATATGAAACTGGATATCCGGCTCCACGCCGTGTTCGGCATCGTCGATGCGCGCGGCGATGGCATCGAGCAGGGCGGCCATGCGGCTGACGTCCTCGCTAGTGCGATGCCGCGCCGCCATTGCGGCGGCCGCGCTTTCCAGGTCGATCCGCAATTCGAAGATGGCCGCCAGGTCCGTGACATCGGCATTACCGGCCAGGCGGAAACCGCTGTCGCTGACGCGCGAACGCACGGTGCTGCCCAGCCCCTGCCGGCTTTCGATCATGCCTTGCGAGCGCAGGTGCTCCGTCACTTCCCGGATGACCGCGGCACTGACGCCATAACGCTCAGCCAGTTGCTTGCCCGTGGGCAGCCGCGCGCCAACGGGAAATACTCCGTCGGCGATCTCGCCGCGCAATTGCTGGATCACGCGCTCGGTCAGGGTGAAGGGCCTAGTCTGCATAGGCCGCTACCTTACGCTTTTCTGGTTATATGAAAACTAGGGGTAAATACTTATTCGGCGAGGCCGCGCGCGCCGGCTCGGGAAGCCTGCCTACTTCTTCAGCCGATACGCCAGTTGCGGGCGCGTAATCCCGAGCATCCGTGCCGCCGACGACAGGTTTCCCCGCGTCGTCGTGATCGCCAGCTGCATCAGCCTTGCCTCGATCTGCGGCAATGACACCTGGTGGTTCAGCAGTTTTTCGATCAGCGCGTCGGCATCCTCGCCGGCGTCCTGGCTTGCCGCGCCGGCCTGTTGGCTGGCAAACAGATGCGGTACATCGATCATTCCCGTGGCCGGGGCCAGCAGCACGCCGCGTTCGATCATGTTTTCGAGTTCGCGGATATTGCCGGGCCAGGGGTACTGCACCAGCGCGTCGCGCGCCCGGCCGGTCAGGCCGCGCACCTGTTTCTGGTACAGCGCGTTGAAGCGCGTGATAAATGACTGCGCCAGTTCGGGGATGTCTTCCTTGCGGTCGCGCAGGGCGGGAATCGAAATCGGGTAGGTGCTGATCCGGTAGAACAGGTCGGCGCGGAACTGACCTTGCTTGATCGCCTGGGCAAGGTTGACGTTGGTGGCGGCAATCAGCCGCACGTTGACCTTGCGGGCTTCCACACCTCCGAGCCGTTCCACCTCGTTGTTCTGCAACACGCGCAGCAGCTTGACCTGCGCGGCGGGCGGCAGGTCGCCGATTTCATCGAGGAACAGCGTGCCGCCGTGAGCGCGCTCGAAGCGGCCCGGGCGCGATTGCTGGGCGCCGGTGTACGCGCCTTTTTCCACGCCAAACAGCTCCGATTCGATCAGTTCATGCGGAATTGCCGCGCAGTTGACCGCGATGAACGGCTGCTCGCTGCGCGGGCCGTTGTCATGCAGCCAGCGCGCGAACATCTCCTTGCCCGCGCCGGTCTCGCCGGTCAGCAGCACGGTGATATGGCTGTCCGCCGCGGCCGACAGCAGCGTGAATGCCTCGCGGAACGCGGGCGACTGGCCGATCAGGTTGCCCTGGTTGGCGCCGCACAGCGTTTCACGCAGCGTGCTCACTTCCTGCTGTAGCGAGAGCAGGTCGCTGATCACGGAATCGGGCTCGAAGTACTTCAGGTATTCGGCATCGTCCCATTCCTCGGCGGGCTTGCCGACGATGCGGCACTGGTCGTCGCCACGGCGCGCGCATTCGGTTTCCTTGTAGATGACCAGCCGATCCATGAAGGTGCTGCTGTAGCCCGATGCGTAGCCAAGCTGCACCCAGCAGCCGGCTTCTTCGCGGCTCAGCTCCTCGTTGAATGGGGCTTCGCCCTCCCACGAATCCTTCCAGAGAAATTCGCCGTAGAAGTGCCCGGTGTTGCGGTCCACCTCCAGGCGCACCGGCTCGACGCGCGTCACGCCTTCGAGCATGTGCAACTGCGGCCCCCACAGGAACGCTTCGTGCGGTGAGCTGGCCAGTTCCTCCTTGCGCTCGCGCTTGACCATCTCGGCGTCGCGCATGCCTTGCGCGTAGCCCATGCGGATCAGCAGACCCTTGCCGCGCTCCAGCCCGAGGGTGTCCAGGATCTCGCGGCGCAGATAGCTCAGCGCCTCGGTGTGCATCAGGACCATGCGCGATTCGCCCAGGCGAATCTGCGCCGCCTTGGCATCGATGGTCAGCAGCGACGCCAGGTCGAACGGCGGCGGTTTGGGGGGCGTTGTCATCCTCTCACTCCAGAATCCTTGCGGGCGTTTTCTGCCGAAACACCTCGGTCTTGCCGCAAGCCTAGCACGGGCTTTCGCATCGTCGGATAGGGGCAAATGCGGCCTGTCGAACCAATGCTGCAACGCAGCGCGGGGCGATTTGATCATTTGATGAAATCGGCCCTGATCACCTCACCAAATGATCAAGCGGCCTGGCCCCGAAAATTCACCCGCATCGCCCGCAAACCCTTGTGCCACAACGATTGACGCCTGCTGGCACGGTGCTCGCTATATGTCTCGCACCAGACTTCGAAAAAAATGCGCCGCGGCCCGGCGCGTGCAAGGCAACAGGAGCGAGACATGCCACTTTCCCCATCCGACCAGCGCTATGTGCGCGTGGTGGAACGCGACGAACGCTGGGTCGAGTTCGAGTTCTCGATCGGCGACCCACAGATCTTCGTGGAGCTGGTGATGCCGCCGGAGCAGTTCCAGTCGTTCTGCCGCGAACAGCGCGCCCAGTTGCTGCAGTAACGCAATCACACCCACAAGGAGACAGCCATGCAAATCGATATCCGGACCGACAGCAGTGTCAGTCCGATCCGGCAGACCTTTGCCCATATCGCCCGGCGGCTCGGCGCGGACAAGCCGGCCACGCGCTACCAGGAAGCGATGTTCGACCTGCAGCCCGTGACGAGCTTTCACTATCGCCCGCTCTGGCAGCCGCAGTACGAGCTTTACGACGTGCGCCGCACCCGCGTGGTGATGCAGGACTGGTATGCGCTCAAGGACCCGCGCCAGTACTTCTACGGCGCGTATGTCAACGCCCGTGCCCGCCAGCAGGACACGATGGAGAAGAACCTCGAATTCGTCGAAAAGCGCGGCCTGCTCGGCACGCTGCCGGCGGAGACGCGGGAGCTGCTGACGACGGCCATCGTCCCGCTGCGCCACCTGGAGTGGGCGGCCAACATGAACAACGCAGCCATCACCGCCTACGGTTTTGGTTCGGCCATCACGCAGGCGGCGATGTTCCACACGATGGACCGCCTGGGCATCGCGCAATACCTGACGCGCATCGGCCTGCTGATCGGCGACAAGGAAGCCGTGGACCAGGCCAAGACCGCATGGATGGAAGACATGGCATGGCAACCGCTGCGCCACGCCACGGAAGACCTGCTGGTGCGCGACGACTGGTTCGAGCTGCACGTGGCGCAGAACCTGGTGCTCGACGGCCTGGTGTATCCGCTGGTCTACCAGCAGTTCGACCGGCGCCGCGCGGATATCGGCCCCGCGTTCTCGCTGGTCACCGATTTCATGGCCACCTGGTATGGCGAATCGGCACGCTGGGTGGACGCCACGGTGAAGACGGCCGCGCAGGAAAGCCCCGGCAATGCGGCGGTGATTGGCGAATTCGCGTTTGGCTGGCTCGACCGGTTTACGCACGCGCTCCGGCCGCTGGCGATGCGGCTGTTCGATACCGATGCCGACGCCGAACTGGGGCAAGCCGTGGACGCGCTGCGCGAGCGCCTGAACGGCCTGGGCCTGATCCAGCAACAGGGAGACCAGCATGAGTGACGCACCCGTATTTATCGCACTGCAAGCCACCGACGACATGCGCGCCGTGATCGAAGCGATTGAAGCCGACAACCCGCACGCCAAGGTCACCCGCTACCCGGCGATGGTCAAGATCGACGCACCGGGCCGGCTTTCCATCCTGCGTGCCAGCGTGGAAGAGCGCATTGGCCGCGAGTGGGATGTGCAGGAACTGCAGCTCGGCCTGATCTCGCTGGCCGGAAATATCGACGAAACCGAAGACGCGTTCGTGCTGGCCTGGCACTGATCCGCACGCACAGACAGCAGGAGAGAGACAAATGATCACCGCTACCGCCACTGCGGCCGCCGCCCGCGCCGCCGCGAAACCCAAGCTGTCGCTCAAGGAGAAGTACGCGATCCTGACGCGCGACCTGGGCTGGGACACCACCTACCAGTCGATGGACAAGGTGTTTCCGCACGACAAATTCGAAGGCATCGTGATTCACGACTGGGACGGCTGGGAAGACCCGTTCCGCCTGACGATGGATGCGTACTGGAAATTCCAGTCGGAGAAGGAACGCAAGCTCTACGCGATCATCGACGCCTTCCAGCAGAACAACGGCCAGCTCAATATCAGCGATGCCCGCTACGTCAATGCGCTGAAGCTGTTCCTGACCGGTGTGTCGCCGCTGGAGTACGCCGCGCATCGCGGCTTTGCGATGGCCGGCCGAAGCCTGCGCGGCGTGGGCGCGCGCGTGGCGTGCCAGATGCAATCGATCGACGAGCTGCGGCATTGCCAGACCCAGGTCCACACGATCAGCCACTACAACAAGTTCTTCAACGGATTTTCAGATTGGCGCCATCTGCATGACCGTCTCTGGTACCTGTCGGTGCCGAAGTCGTACTTCGAGGACGCGATGACGGCCGGGCCGTTCGAGTTCATCACGGCCATCTCGTTCTCGTTCGAATATGTGCTGACCAATCTGCTGTTCATGCCGTTCATGTCGGGCGCCGCCTACAACGGCGATATGGCCACGGTGACGTTCGGCTTCTCGGCCCAGTCCGATGAGTCGCGCCATATGACGCTCGGCCTGGAAGTGGTCAAGTTCATGCTCGAACAGGACCCGGCCAACCTGCCCATCATCCAGAAGTGGATCGACAAGTGGTTCTGGCGCGGCTACCGGCTGCTGACGCTTGTGGCAATGATGATGGACTACATGTGCCCGAAGCGCGTGATGAGCTGGAAGGAAGCCTGGGAGATCTATTTCGAGCAGAACGGCGGCGCGCTGTTCACGGACCTGGCGCGCTATGGCGTCCGCATGCCGAAGTATCACGAGCAGGCGGCAAAGGAGAAGGATCACCTGTCCCATATCGCATGGTCGATCTTCTACAACTTCAACCACGCGGCGGCGTTCCACACCTGGGTGCCGGAGCCGGCCGAAATGGACTGGCTCGCGCAGAAGTATCCGGACAGCTTCGATCAGCACTACCGTCCGCGCTTCGACTACTGGAAGCAACAGCAGGAGGCCGGCCAGCGCTGGACCAACCCTGGCTTGCCGATGCTGTGCCAGATCTGCCAGATCCCGATGGCTTTCACCGAGCCTGACGACCCGACGCAGATCTGCTACCGCCATGCCGAACACAACGGCGAGCACTACCACTTCTGCTCGGATGGTTGCCGTGATGTGTTTCTGGGCGAGCCGGAGAAATACGTGCAGTCGTGGCTGCCCGTGCACCAGATCTTCCAGGGCAATTGCGGCGGCGCCACGTTGCCCGAGGTGCTGGACTGGTACCACCTGAAGCCGGAAGACCGCGGCGACTATGCCGATTCGCCAGACCGGGCGAACTGGCAGCGCTGGACCGGGCACGAATAAGCACAGCGCAACCAAGGAGACAACATCATGCCAGTCATCGCATTGGCGCCCGGCTACACGGGCGAAGTCCGCGATCGCGTGGAGAATTTTCATGGCAACCAGCTCGTGTACTTCGGCTGGGACCGACACCTCCTGTTCTGCAGCCCATTCACGTTGCCGCTGCCGCCCGACATGCCGTTCGGCGCGTTGGTCGACAACGTGATCGTGCCGCTGCTGGGGGCGCATCCCGAGGGCGCATCCATCGACTGGGCCAAGGTCGAATGGCTGCGCGGCGAAACGCCGTTCACGCCCGACGCCCAGGCCAGCCTGGTCGCCAACGGGTTGGGCCACAAGTCGCTGCTGCGGCTGCGTACTCCGGAACTTGGCGGTATTGCCGGTTCCTGCAATTGAATTGAGTGGAGGTTGTCATGAGCTATCAACTGACCATCGAACCGCTCGGCCAGACCATCGACGTTGCCGAAGGCCAGACCGTGCTCGACGCCTGCCTGCGTGCCGGCATCTGGCTGCCACACGCGTGCGGCCACGGCCTGTGTGGCACCTGCAAGGTCCAGAGCCTCGAAGGCGAGCTCGACCACGGCGAAGCGTCGCCGTTCGCCCTGATGGATTTCGAGCGTGAAGAGGCCAAGTGCCTGGCCTGCTGCGCCACGCTGTTGTCGGACATGACCATCGAGGCGGACATCGAACCGGACCCCGATCACGAGTGCCTGCCGCTGATGGATTTCACGGCCGAGGTCACCCGGATCGAGGCACTGACGCCCACCATCAAGGGTGTGTTCCTGCGCGTCGAGGGTGCCGATGCGCTGCGCTTCCAGCCGGGACAGTACGTCAACGCCTGGATCGGGCAGGAAGCGGCCCCGCGCGCGTTTTCGATTGCCTCGGCGCCGTCATCGGACGAGATCGAGCTGAATATTCGCCTGGTGCCGGGCGGTAGCGCCACGACCTACGTGCACGAAAAGCTCGCGGTCGGCGAGCGGCTGCAGCTCTCCGGTCCGCTGGGGCGCTTTTTCGTGCGCAAGAGCGATCCGCGTCCGCTGGTGTTCATGGCGGGCGGCTCGGGACTGTCGAGCCCGCGCTCGATGGTGCTGGACCTGCTGGATTCCGGCGATCCGCGACAGATCGTACTGGTGCAAGGGGCGCGCACCGCCGACGAACTGTATTACCGCGAGTCGTTCGAGGCGCTGGCCGCCCGGCACGAAAACTTCACCTATGTGCCCGTGCTCTCGGCCGAGCCGCAGGACAGCGCGTGGGCTGGCGAGCGCGGCTATGTGCATGACGTGGCATCGAGCCACTTCGGTCACGACTTCCGTGGCTGGCGCGCCTACCTGTGCGGGCCGCCGCCGATGATCGAAGCGTGCATCGCAAAGCTGATGCAGGGGCGGCTGTTCGAGAAGGACATCTTCACCGAGAAATTCCTGTCGGCCGCGGACGCCAGCCAGGCCACCCGCAGTCCGCTGTTCCGTTCGCTGTAACGACGTAGTCAGACAAAGACCCCACCAAGGAGACAATGATGGACAAGATCCAGATCGACGCCGTGCTCAACCGTATCGAAGAAAACACGGGGCAGAACGCCAACCCGCGCATTGCGGCCATCGTGCACCGGATGGTGCGCGACCTGTTCCACATGATCGAAGACCTGGACGTGCAGCCCGAGGAGTTCTGGTCCGGCCTGAATTTCCTGGCCGAGGCTGGCCGCGCGGGCGAGCTGGGGCTGATCGCGCCGGGGCTTGGATTCGACCATTTCCTGGACCTGCGCATGGATGAGGCCGAAGCCAGGGCCGGTATCGCGGGCGGCACGCCGCGTACCATCGAGGGTCCGCTGTATGTGGCTGGCGCACCGGTGGCGCAGGGCGAGGCACGGCTCGATGACGGTACCGATGAAGGCGAGGTGCTGGTGATGGAAGGGCAGGTCAGGGACGCTGGCGGCAAGCCGTTGGCCAATGCCGTGGTGGAAGTCTGGCATGCCAATTCGCTGGGCAACTACTCGTACTTCGACCCTACGCAGAGCGCTTTCAACCTGCGTCGCAGCATCGTGACCGACGGGGAAGGGCGCTATCGTTTCCGGAGCATCATGCCGGTGGGCTATAGCGTGCCGCCCAATGGCACGACCGACCGCCTGCTGAAGCAGCTCGACCGTCACGGCACCCGCCCGGCGCATATCCACTTCTTTGTTTCGGCGGCGGGGCATCGCAAGCTGACCACGCAGATCAATATCGATGGCGATCCGTACCTGTGGGATGACTTTGCGTTCGCCACGCGCGACGGGCTGGTGCCGCCGGTGACGCGCGTCGATGACCCGGCCGCGATGCAGGCACTGGGCGTCAACAAGCCGTTCGCGCAAATCCGCTTCGATTTCACGCTGCACGCGGACAGCGCCAGCGCGCCGCAAGCCGAAGTGGCACGGCAGCGGGCAGCGGTTGCGGTTTGATTCGTTCCGAGGCGCCACGTGTTTTCGCCCCTCTCCCGCGATGCGAGAGAGGGGCGGCGGACAGCGCCAGCGGTTCAAGCCGAGACGATCCCGGCGTGAGCCGCCGGCCGTCTACTTCCATCGTTCATGAATGGGAGAGGCAGGAAACCACTCGGAAGACCATCGGAAGAACTTACATCCCCGGCGGCGGATTCAGCGGAATCTGGTTGCGCAGGCTCAGGTTCATGACGTTCCAGGCGCGGATGGCGGCCACGGTATACGACAGTTGCGCGATTTCTTCCTCGGAGAAATGTTCGCGCAGTTCCGGATAGGCCTTGTCGGTATCGTCACGATGCGGCAGCGCGTTCATGGCCTCGGCCCAGCCCAGCGCGGCGCGCTCGCGGGCATCGAAGAACGGCGCTTCGCGCCAGCCGGCGATGGCGTTCAGGTGGCGCGGGTCCACGCCCTGCTTGATCAGGTCGCGCCAGTGCATGTCGATGCAGAGGCCGCAGCCGTTGATCTGCGACACGCGCAGCTGGACCATTTCGACGAGGCGCTCGCCCAGCGAGCTGTTCTTGCACGATTGCGACAGCGCAATCAGAGCCTTCTGGCTGGCCTGGGCAAGGGGGAAGAAGTTGAAACGTGCTGCAGTCATGCGGTTCACCTTTTCGTCTGGTTAAGGAGGCCGGACGCGGCAATTCGCATCCGTTTGCCTGTAAGACGAGCCGGCGAACACGGTTGTGACAGGATTCTCGAAATTTTTTCTTGTGAGGCGTTTTGCCTCAGAGCTTGCCTTCGATCGCCTTGCGCTCGCGCCACATTTCCTGCACGAACGGGTCGGTGATGCCGTACAGGCCGTGGCCCTTGCGCATGATCAGGTTGGTCGCCATCAGCTCGTTGACCACGGGTTGCGCTTCCTCCACCTTGACCTCGCGTCCGATGGCCCTGGAATAGGCCGCTGCCGCCTCGGCGGAAAACAGCCCGCGCGCGTCGCCTTCGGCCAGCGCAATGCGGTCGAAGATGGCCGTGGCCAGGCCGCCAAGCTGCTCCAGCTTCATCAGCTCGATATCGGCGGCCGTCGAACGCAGGGTGTTGGCGATGACCGGCAGGTGCTCGTCGGGGTTGCTGCCGGGCGGCAGGTGATAGTGCAGTTGACGTAGCGCCTTGATCATTTCCTCGGGACGATTTCCCAGCGTCTGAAACGCTTTTACGGCGACGTCGAGCGAGGGCTGGGCCGTGAAGCCCTCCGCCGCCAGCCGCTCCAGCAGGTACGCCACGTATTCCTGATCCAGCACCGGATAGGCCACCGACGTGGCCCCCGTGAACGCCTGGTTGCGCCGGGCCGTCAGCTCGCCCACCAGCGCCCGATGAGATCCCGTGCCGACAAACAGGAAGTGGCCCAGCGTATCGGGCCGAGGATTGATGGCATCGCGCGCGGCCTTTAGCGCCAGCAGCATCTGGTTGCCTTCCTCAGATGTGATGGCGTGCTGCACTTCGTCGACGATCAGCACGACGTCGGTGCGGCCTTGGTCCACCACTTCGGCAAGTGCCTGAGCCAGCGTGGCGCCGCCCGGTTCTCCCAGGCTATCGAGCTTGAAACCGAACTTGAAGCCGAACGCACCGACGTCCGCGCCAGCCAGCCGCTTGAGCTTGCGCTTAGCCGCGGCCGGTGGTGACTCCAGTTCTTCCAGCTTCTTCCTGACCGCGTCGCGGATCAGCGTGGCGGGGCTGCGCTGCGTGTCGCTCCACAAATCCACATAGATCACGATGGCGCCCAGGTCTTCCAGCGCGGGAATCAGGTCGTTCAGCAGGAAGGTGGTCTTGCCGATCCGCCGCAGCCCCGACAGAAACAGGCCGGAGCGCAAGCCTTCGTCCAGCACGCTCGGATGAAGGAGCTGCCTCGCCATCTGGCGTGCGAGCACGGGGCGCTTGTAGACATAGCTCATCGCAGGTTTAGGATGAATTATTGGATTCCAATAATTATATGGATTCCATAATTCAAAGTAAAACGGCTGGCAACCGTGCTGGCACGAACCGGTGATGAAAGTGCATAAAAATTCACACAACGACGATTGACCTGCTGGCAGAATGGCCGTCCGCTAACAAATCAGGAAGCGAGCCATGCAGTTGTCACCAGCGATTCCCATCCTGCGTATCTTCTCGGTCGACAAGGCAAAGGAGTTCTATCTGGACTTCCTGGGCTTCACGCTCGATTGGGAGCACCGTTTCGGAGAGAACTTTCCGCTCTATGCGCAGGTGTCGCGCTCCGGGCTGACCCTGCATCTGAGCGAGCATTACGGCGACGCCACGCCCGGTTCCGCGATCTTCGTGCCAATCGACGATGTCGACGCCATGCACCGGGAACTGACTGCACGGGAATACCGGTACGCGAAGCCCGGCGTGGAAGACGCCGGCTGGGGCCGGCAGCTCCAGGTCAGGGACCCGTTCGGCAACCGGCTCTGCTTTTGCCAGCAGTCCGAGCCGGACGCAACGGCGTCGTAGGGCGGCTCAGTCGGCCGGCAGGATCTGCGGATTCCAGACCGCTTCCCAAAGATTGCCTTCGGGATCCTGGAAATAGCCGGCATAGCCGCCGTAGAACGTGTCTTGCGCCGGCTTGACGATGGTGCCGCCCGCACTGGCGGCCTGCGCCATCACCTGATCGACCTCGGCCTTGCTGGTCACGTTGTGGCCCATCGAAAAGCCGGTGGGGCACGGTGCGCTGGCGGGCAGGCCCGTGTCCCAGGCCAGGTTGTCGCGCGCCCACAGTGCCAGTTTCAGGCCGGGCTGCAAGTCGAAGAAGGCCACCGCGCCGTGTTCGAACTGCTTGCCGATGATGCCCGGCGTGGCAAGACCCAGCCCATCACGATAGAAGCGGACCGCCCGTTCCAGGTCCGCCACGCCCAGGGTCACAACGGAAATACGAGGCTTCATGTTGACTCCTGCAAGGGGCTGGGCACGGCCGGCGCGGTGTCATCGAGACGCACGTCCCGCAACAAGGCCGTTGCCTTGGCAATCGCACGGGACAGGCGCGCAATCTCGTTCAGATGCTCGATCATGTCGTTGGCCAGCCGGAAGTTCGTCACGTCCTCGGGGCTGCTGAGTTGCAGCCCGGCCATGATGCTCTCGCGCGCCGTCGAGGCCATGTCTTCGAGCATCGGCTTGGCGGCCACGATGCGTGCCACGGCGTCGATGTCGGGATGCGCCACGGTATTCACCGCCTGCTTCAGCTGTTCGATGACCGCGCCTGCAAAGGTCATGGCGTCGGCATTGCGCAAACGGTCGATATCGGCGCTTTGTGACAGCCGGCGCTGGCTCAGGGCCAGCATGCTGGTCGTGGCCACCTCCCGAATCGCATCCATCGTGGCGGCAATCCGCGTCAGATCCACCATCTGCCGGCTTTCGTCCTCGCCGTCGTTGCCATCGGACAACTGGCCGATGTAGCCGATGATGGCCGTGCTCAGAGACTCCGCCGCCTGGTCCTGTCCGGCGATCGACACAACGTCCTGCGCCGTGCCGCGCATGGCGATTTCGGCGCCGCGCTCGACCAGTCCCTGCACCTGGCGGCCCAGGCTGGACAATTCCAGCTGCACCCGCGCAATGCCCAGCGCGGGCATGTCGAGCAATGTTTCGTCCAGATAGCGCGGTACGCCGGGGTCATGCAGCGTCTTGCGGGTCGGCGGCGCAATCCGCTCGGCGAGCCGGCCGATCGGCCCCGTGAACCAGATCAGAATCGCCGTACTGACAATGCTGAAGATGGTGTGCGCATTGGCGGCCTGGCGCGGCGTTTCGGCGGCCAGGCGTGCGGCGCCGGTCAGTTCCGGCGCGCTGGGCGACACCAGTCGTACAAGATCCGCGAACTGCGGAATGATGAAGGCGAAGAACAGGACGCCTAGGACATTGAACAGCAGGTGGACAATGCCCACCTGCGTCGCTTCGGCATTCTTGCCAATCGATGCCAGCAGGGCCGTGCCGCAGGTTCCGACGTTGGCGCCCAGAATCAGCGCGATACCGGACTCCAGCGGAATCAGCCCCTGGCTGCCGAGTGCAATCACGATAGCCAGCGTGGCGGCGGAGCTCTGCACGATGGCCGTGAAAATCGCGCCGATCAGGATGCCCAGCGCTGGATTGCGCATGTCCTGCATGGCCGCGATAAACGGCTCGTAGTTGCGCAACGGGCGGGTGGCATCGCCCATGAATTCGATGCCGAGGAACAGCATGCCCAGACCCAGCAACACGCCGCCGAGCTGGCGCAACAGTTCCCGCCGGGCAAACGCATGCAGCAGAAAGCCCAGCGCCAGCAGGAACGGCGTGACCGCCGAGATATTGAAGGCGATGATCTGCGCCGTCAGCGTCGAGCCGATGTTGGCGCCCATGATCACTGGAATCGACTGCGCCAGCGTCATCAGCCCCGCCGATACAAAGCCGACCAGCAGAACCGTGGTGATCGTGGAGGAATTCAGCAGGGCAGTGAGACCCGCGCCCGCCAGTACGCCGCGCAGACGGCTCGCGGTCAGCGTGCCAAGCATCGACTGGAGCCGCGCACCGGCAATCGCCTTGAGTCCGCTGGTCATGCACTCCAGGCCATACAGAAACAGCGCCAGCCCGCCAACCAGCAGACCGACGATTTCGAGCAGGTTCAACGAGGCACCGGGCTGCATGACGCATGACCTTTCAGGGGCGACGAGGCTGCCATTGTAAGGCGAGGCGTCGCGGATACAATGCGTTCCTTGCCCCGCCCAGCCCCGATATCCCCATGCGTTTCGCCCCTGCCTCCCGTATTTCATACCGCCTCGGCCTGGTCGCCCTGATCGTATCCGCCTGTGCCGGCCCAGCCTTGGCCGCGCCCGATAGCGGGCCGGATGCAATCCGGCAGGCCGTCGATACGGCCATCCGCCCCGTGATGGCCGAATACAAGGTGCCGGGCATGGCCGTGGCCGTCACCGCCGCAGGCAAGCACCGGGTATTCAACTATGGCGTGGCATCGCGGCAGAGCGGGCAACTGGTGACCGACGACACGATTTTCGAGATCGGGTCCGTCAGCAAGACGTTTACCGCGACGTTGGCGGCTTATGCGCAGGCGCGTGGCGCGCTCTCGTTCGACGACAAGGCCGTGAAATACCTGCCGACGCTGGCCGGCAGCGCCTTCGATCGCATCAGCTTGCTGGAACTGGGCACCTACACGGCCGGCGGCCTGCCGCTGCAGGTACCGGACGAGGTCAACACCATGCCGCAGATGGTGGAATGGCTGCGGCAGTGGCAACCGGATTTTGCGCCGGGAACGCACCGGCGCTATTCGAACGTGAGCATCGGCATGTTCGGCCTCGCGGCGGCGCAGGCGCTGGATACGTCGTTCGAATCCGCGATCACGCAGCAACTGATCCCGAAGCTTGGCCTGCGGCAGACCTGGATACAGGTGCCGCGAGCGCGCATGGTCAACTATGCCTGGGGCTACAAGGACGACAAACCGGTGCGCGCCACGCCCGGCGTGTTCGACGGACAGGCCTATGGCATCAGAACCACGGCGGCGGACATGATCCGCTTTGTCGAGTTGAACATTGATGGCCAGGCGGTGGCCGACACCGCGCTGCGTCAGGCGCTGGCCGCGACGCATACCGGCTACTTCCGCGTCGGCGCGATGACGCAGGGTCTGGGATGGGAGCGCTATGACTGGCCGGTGACGCTGGACGTCCTGCTGGCCGGAAACGACACGAGCATGGTGCTCGACGCCAAGGCAGCGCAGCGGATCGATCCGCCCCAGCCGGCACCGGCCGATGTGCTGATCAACAAGACTGGCTCGACCAATGGCTTTGGCGCCTACGTGGCCTATGTACCCGGCCGGCGGATCGGTATCGTCATACTGGCCAACCGCAACCTGCCGATTCCGGCCCGGGTGAAGGCCGCGTACGCGATCCTTCAGGCGCTGGACAGCGCCAGCGCGCCGGCAGCACGATAACCGCGGCTAAGCGTTCCCATCGGCATCACGGCGGCCGTGGCGCATCCACGGCCCGCCGTCCATCGTCCATCGCCCGTTTGAAACAGCCCTGGCCAGAAAAAAAAGAACCCACCTGACGGGGTCAGGCGGGTTTGCAGGGGGAGGTTAAACAGGACGGGTCAGGTCCTGCGATGAAGCTTAGAGTGAGGCACATTCACGCGCTGTAGGAGTTTGTCTGATTTTGTATTTCTAGCATTTTTGGCGCAACTTTTGCCGCCGAATGCAGGTAATGCATGGTTGGTCAGTCCGCGCGGCATCCCACTGGCAATTTCGATGTCGACACGCTACGATGCATTCTATGCAACCAGTTGCATATTAAAAATCATCGTCACGAGGAGACCTGCATGGACGTTCAAGGCCTGATCCCCGCTGCCCAGCAAACGCTGGCGGCCTGGCACGCGCTGCTGGCGCGCAATGCGATGGAGGAACTGGATCCGCTGCTTTCCGACCGGATCGTGTTTCGCTCACCGGTGGCGCACACCGCCTATCCGGGGCGCGCCGCCATCAAGCTCGTGCTGAAGACCGTGAACACGGTATTCAAGGAATTCACTTACCACCGCGTGTTTGCCTCGACGGACGGCCGCAGCGTCGTGCTGGAGTTCAGCGCGGAGGTCGATGGCAAGGCGCTCAAGGGTATCGATATGCTGCGCTTCGACGAGGCCGGCAAGATCGAGGAATTCGAAGTGATGGTGCGGCCGATGTCCGGCCTGCAGGCACTGGGCGAAGCGATGGGCGCGAGGCTTGCCGGGCAGAAGGCCGTGCTGGCGGGCGCTGGCTGAAGCAGGCTGGCCCCGCGCTCGGGAGATCGCCCGAATAATTTAGGCGGATGTCTTGTCGTCCGGCCGTTTCAGGTCGAGCCGGACGATATGCTGCGTGGGGTCGTCCGGGCACACGGTGTCGGCAAATCCAAGCCGGTGGGCCAGCCTTCGCATCCCGACATTCGACGACAGCACATAGCCCTCGATCGCGTCGAAATCGGACAGGCGCGCGAAATCGACAAGTGTCTGCAGCAAGATCCGGCCCAGCCCGGTCGACTGCCAGCTATCGATGACGGTGATGGCGAACTCGCAGGTTTCGGGCCTGCCCGGGATGGCGACGTAGCGTGAGCCGCCGACGAGATGCCCCGTTTCGCTGTCACCGGCCACCGCTACCAGCGTGCATTCCTTGCCCGGCACCGGATGCACGACGTCATAGAGCAACCTATCGGGCAGGTCTTTCATGAAGGCCATGAAGCGCGTGTAGCGTGATCCTTCGGACAGCAGGGCAAACGATTCAAGCACGCCGTCCGTGTCATCGTCGCGGATTCTGCGCAGGACCACGTGCTGGCCATTTCGCAATGTGAGGTGGGCGGGCAATTGCGGCGCTAAGCCGGACTTCGGAGGGGAGTCGGCAGGCATGGGCGGCATCCGGGCGTGGGCGTGCTGTCATGGTAGGCAACCGCACGGGTGGCGCCAACTGCAACTTGCAGTATGCTCGCGGGGATCGATCCAACCCGGAAAGGAGCGTCCGATGACCATTATCGTGCTGGCGATCGATGGGTCCGCCCATAGCCATGCCGCCACGACCTGGGTGGCGGCCACCGGCGCGCTGGCCGCGCCGCGCGTCGTTCATCTGGTGCATGTCTCGCCCGTGCTGGGGCGCACCGGTTTCGGCACCGTCGAATTCGAGCAGGAAAACCGCGAGCAGGCGCGCGAGGCTTTTGAGGCGGCCCACCGCATTCTGGCCGGCCGTGCCGACGACATCCACGATCACTGGCTGCGCGGCGACGCCGTTGAAGGCATCGTCGGGTTTGCAGCAGAGCACGGCGCGGACCTGCTGGTAGTGGGCGCCAAAGGCGTAGGCCCGCTCAAGGCGGCGCTGACCGGGTCGGTGGTGTCGAAGGTCGTGGCGCAGTCGAGCGTGCCGACCGTCGTCATCAATTCGCCCGACGCACAGGACGCGAACGCACCGGCCTAGCTGGCGGACTTCGTTGCGGCAGCCAGTCCGCGCGTTACGCAACGGCCGTCCGCTGTGCCGAGCGTGCGGCCAGCAGCCGGTGGATCTGCGCCACGACGGCCGCGCCTTCGCCCACCGCCGACGCCACGCGCTTGGTCGATCCCGAACGTACATCGCCGATGGCGAACACGCCTTCCACGCTGGTCTGCAGCGGCCGCGCCCCAGGGCCGGCGCCGGGAATATCGGCGTCCGTCAGGACAAAGCCCTTGTCGTCGAGCAGCACACCGCAGGCGCCCAGCCATGACGTATTGGGATCGGCGCCAATAAATACGAACAGATGCTGCGCGGTCATCGTCCCCTCGATGCCCCCGGCGCCGCGATAACGCACGCGCTCCAGGCAGGCGCCACCTTCCAGCGCCAACAGTTCCATGCCGGTGTGCAGCGTGACATTGGGCAGCGCCCGCACGCGCTCGATCAGATAGCGCGACATGCTGTGGTCCAGGCTGGCGCCCCGCACGAACATGTGCACGTGATCGACATGCGAGGCCAGGAACACAGCCGCCTGACCAGCCGAGTTGCCGCCGCCTACCAGCAGCACCGGCCCTTTGCGGCAGAGCTTGGCCTCGATCGGCGTGGCCCAGTAGTAGACGCCGCACGATTCGAACCGGGCCAGATCGTCGACGGCGGGGCGCCGGTATTCGGCGCCGGTGGCGATGACCACGGTGCGGGCGGGAATGCGGGTGTCGTCGGTCAGTTCCACCACGAGCGGCGAGGCGTCGCATTGCAGCGCCTTGACCTCACACGGAATGCCGAAGTGCGCGCCAAACTTCTGCGCCTGCACAAACGCCCGGCTGACCAGCGCCTGACCCGAGATACCCGTGGGAAAGCCGAAGAAGTTTTCGATACGTGCGCTGGTGCCGGCCTGGCCGCCCGGCGCGCGGCAGTCGAGCACCGCCACCGACAATCCCTCGGACGCCGCGTAGACACCCGCGGCCAGCCCGGCGGGGCCCGCGCCCACGATGATCACGTCATAGACGAACGAAGGATCAAAGTCGGGAACCAGGCCCAGGCACGAGGCCAGCTGCCGTTCGTCGGGGTTGCGCAGTACCGTGCCGCTGGGGCAGATCACCACGGGGAAGTCGTCCGGCTGCGGTGTCAGGCGTTCGAGCAGCGCAATCGCTTCCGGATCCTGCTCGGCATCGATGACCACGCTTGGAAAAACGTTGCGGCGCAGGAAGTTCTGCAGCGCCACCAGCCGTGCATTGCCGGACGGCCCCAACAGCACAACGCCGTGGCCGCGCTCGATAACCAGCACGCGGCGAAGGATCAGCGCCCGCATGATGATTTCGCCGATATCGGCCTCGCGGATCATCAGCGCACTCAGTTCCTCGGGCCGCAGCAGCACCGCTTCCACAGGCTCGATGACCCGGGCATCAACCACGGCCGGCTTGTTCGATAGTTGCGTCACGTCGGACGTAAACTCGCCGCGCTTGGTATAGGTGTGAATCCTGTGCGCATGCCCGAGGCCGTCGCGGCCGGTGATTTCGACCTGGCCCGACAGCAGCACGAACACCCCGGGGCAGAGGCTGCCGGCCCGGTACAGCATGTCGCCCCGCGCGTAATGGACCAGGCTGCCGTGGCGTAGAACCCGCGCGAGCTGTACCTCGGTCAGCACCGGGAACATCTGCGCATGGCGCGGATGCGCCTCTACAGGAGCGTCATCGGCGGCGGCGTCAGGCAGTGCCGTGCCGAATGCGGCGGACGGATCGCCGTCCGGCGATGACTCGTGGTGCATCGTCGTCACTCCTTGATGCGTCCGGGTGGGCAGTCATCCCGACGAATTACGAATATAGGCGACGCGGCTGCCGCCAGCGGTCCGGCGCTCGCAAGCCAGTGCGCCGCGCCCATCGCCGCCGATTGGTGAAATCCCGAAGCCGGCTGACCGGTTGTCGGATTGTCCTTGACATCTGCTGGAGCGGCGCCTTGAATACGCAAACTGAACAGTGATTAGATTGAAGGGAGGCAACGTGGAGCGAGTGCAAGAGACGCAGGCGCAGCAAAGCCCGACGCAAGAAAAGCCCGACAGCATCTGGTCAGACGGCAACTACGCGCCGGTGCAGCGGGAAATCGAGGTAAGCGGCCTGACGGTGCGCGGCGAGCTGCCGGCGGCATTGACCGGCACGCTGTTTCGCAACGGCCCGAATCCGCATTTCCCGACCCCGGCCACCCACTGGTTCGGGGGCGACGGCATGGTGCATGCGATCACCCTGGCCGATGGATCTGCCGCGTATCGCAACCGGTGGGTCCGCACGCCGAAGTGGCGTGACGAGGATCGGGCCGGCCGCGCGCTGTTCAGAAGCTTTGGCGGCAAGGTGGAAGACGCCCCGGAGTGGGCTGGCGATGACCGGGGCGTGGCCAATACGAATATCGTCTGGCACGCGCGGCGTTTGCTGGCGCTGGAGGAAGCGCATCGCCCCACCGGCATGTCGCCGGGCACGCTGGAGACAGATGGCTACGCGGAATTTGGCGCCCAGCAAGGCCCGTTCACCGCGCATCCCAAAATCGATCCACACACCGGCGAAATGGTGTTCTTCGGCTATAACGCCGACGGCCCGCTTACCGCTGCCATGACCGCCGGCACGATCGGCCCCGATGGGCAGTTGCGCAGTTACGTAAAGTTCGAGGCGCCGTACTGCAGCATGGTCCACGACTTCATGATGACCACGCGGCATCTGATGTTTCCGGTCCTGCCGCTGACCGGCAGCCGCCAGCGGGCGGAGCATGGCCTGCCGCCATATGCGTTCGAGGCAAACCGGCCGTCGATGGTCGGGATCATGCGGCGCGACGCGCCTTCGGCCCCGCTGCGGTGGTTCACGGGTGCGCCGTGCTACGTGTTCCATGTGCTAAACGCCTGGGAAGAGGGCGACATGCTCTATGCCGACGTCATGGCCTATGACGAGGCGCCGCTGTTTCCTCGGCCCGACGGGTCGCCCGGCAATCCGGCGCGGCAACTGGCTTACCTGGCCCGCTGGACCTTCAACCTGGCGGACAGCCACGACACGTTCACCAGCGAACGGCTGTGTGACATCGCCGGGGAGTTTCCGCGCATCGACGACCGCTTTGCGGGCCACAAGCATCGGCATGGCTGGTTCGCCGCCTCAAGGCCCGACGCGAAGCCGGAGCAAAGCACGCTGAGCGGCATCGTCCATCTCGATCAGGATGCGGGCGCCACGCGCGCCTACTGGCTGCCGCCGGGCGATGTCACGTCGGAACCCGTGTTCGCCCCGCGCGGGGCATCCGAGGGCGATGGCTGGCTGCTGGCCGTGGCATGGCGTGCCGCGTCGAATACCAGCGAACTGCTGGTGCTGGACGCCCGCCACATCGATGCAGGCCCGATCGCCACGGTGGAATTGCCGCAGCGCGTGCCGTTTGGCTTCCACGGCAACTGGGTCCAGGAGGTGTTCCAATGAGCCGGTTCCTGCGGGTTGCCTGGCCAGTCATTCTCGATACGCTCGGCGTGCTGGTCTTTGCGGTGCTGATGGCGTTGAGCGTGGATGTCCGCATTGCCACGCTGGCGGGCCTGATCGTGGCGCTAGCCGTGGTGGGACGGGAGATCGTGCAGCGCCGCCGTGTGGCGGTACTGCAATGGATCAGCCTGGCGTCGGTCGTGGTGTCGTCGATTGCGACGTGGGTGACGTCGGACCCGCGCTTCGTGATGGCCAAGCCGAGCATCCTGTTTGCCATCATCGGCATTGTCATGCTGCGCCGGGGCTGGATGAACCGTTACGTGCCAGCGGCAATCGCACCGCGCGTGCAGCCGGAGATGACGTTTTTTGGCTATGCCTGGGCGGTGCTGATGGTGGTTTCCGCCGTGCTGAACGCCGTGGTGGCGATCTGGCATCCAGCCAGTTGGCCGGCGTTCATCGCCGTCTATCCGCTGGTCTCCAAGGGCGTGCTGTTCTGCGTGCAGTACGCCGTGGTAAAGGCCGCGTTGCGCAGGCGGCCGGCGGCGTCCGATAGCGACGTGCCGCTGGACAGCCAGGCGGCGATGTAGGATGGAGGCCCCGCTTCCACGGCATTCGCCATGACTCAGGATTCCACAGCAACAGCCCGCCGGCAGCGTCCGCGCAAGCCCGCCGCCGCCGGCGTGACCAAGCCGGAAGGGCAGTGGCATCACGGCGATCTGCGCGCGTCGCTGATTGCATGGGGCCTGCATCTGCTCGACACCGAAGGCGTTGCCGCGATGAGTATGCGCACGGCCGCGCGGCTGGCGGGCGTATCGCCGGGCGCGCCGTCGCATCATTTCCAGGACCGTAATGGATTGCTGGCGGCCATTGCCGCGCAGGGATTCCGCGAACTCAGACACTTCAAGAGCGAGCGGGCGGCGCGGCTGCCCAACGCCACGCCGGCAGACCGCCTGCGCGGCTTGCTGGTGGGCTATGCCGAATTTGCCCACACGTATCCGGCGCGCTTTCATCTGATGTTTGGGCCGGGCGTCGAGCGACGCGGCGAATATCCGGAACTGATGCAGGCGGCCGGCGATTCGTTTTCGCGCGTGAGGGAGGCCGTGACGGCGTGCCTGGAGGACAGGGCGCCGACCCATCTGTCACAGGAGCAACTGGCCTTCGCGGTCTGGATCGCCGCCCACGGGCTGGCGACATTGACCGCCAGCAATGAGCGCGTGGCCGCGCTGTCGCGGGAGCCGCTCGACGTCGACCAGATGGCGAATGTCGTATCCGAGTTCTGCCTGCAGGCGCTGCGTGCGTGCTCGCGCGGGCAATAAAAAGGGCGCCGCGTTTTACCGCGGCGCCCGTTGGCACAGCCTTGTGCAGTCAGGCTTGCATCACTTGCGCAGATCGAAGCGGTCCAGATCCATCACCCTGGCCCAGGCGGCGACAAAGTCCTGGTAGAACTTGTCGGCGCCGTCTTCGCTGGCGTACACCTCGGCCAGGGCGCGCAGCTGCGCATTCGAGCCGAACACCAGGTCAACGCGTGAGCCAGTCCACTTGACCGCACCGGTCTTGCGATCGGCGGCTTCGAACACATCGCGCGACAGCGGCGTCCATTCCAGGCGCATATCGAGCAGGTTGCGGAAGTAGTCGTTGGTCAGCGTTTCCGGACGGTCGGTCAGCACACCGTGCGCGTCCTTGCCATGATGGACGTTGAGCACGCGCAGGCCGCCAATCAGCGCCGTCATCTCGGGCGCGGTCAGGGTCAGAAGCTGGGCCTTGTCGATCAGCATGTGCTCGGCCGGCACCCGTACCCGTGGATTGACGTAGTTGCGGAACGCGTCGGCGGTGGACTCCATCGCATCCATCGACTTCACGTCGGTCTTATCCTGCGAAGCGTCCATCCGGCCTGGCGAGAATGGCACGGTGAGCTTCTTGCCGGCTTTTTCCGCCGCCTTTTCGATAGCCGCGCCGCCCGCCAGCACGATCAGGTCGGCGAGCGAAACCTTCTTGCCGCCCGACTGTGCGTCGTTGAACGCTTTCTGGATGCCTTCCAGCGTTTCCAGCGTCTTCTTCAGCTGTTCCGGTTCGTTGATGGCCCAGTCCTTCTGCGGTGCAAGGCGGATGCGCGCACCGTTGGCGCCACCGCGCTTGTCCGAGCCCCGGAACGTCGATGCCGACGCCCACGCGGTCTTCACAAGCTCGGCGATCGACAGCCCCGATGCCAGCACCTTCTGCTTGAGCGCAGCCACGTCCTTGTCGTCGATCAGCGGATGGTCCACCGGCGGGATCGGGTCCTGCCAGAGCAGTTCCTCGGACGGCACTTCCGGTCCCAGGTAGCGTGCGACCGGCCCCATGTCACGGTGGGTCAGCTTGAACCACGCCCGCGCGAAGGCATCGGCGAACTCTTGCGGATTGTCCTTGAAGCGCCGCGAGATCTTCTCGTAGATCGGGTCGACGCGCAGCGACAGATCCGTGGTCAGCATGGTCGGCTTGAGCTTCTTGGACGGATCGAACGCGTGCGGCACGGTTTCAGGTGCGCCCTTGGCCACCCACTGGTTAGCGCCCGCCGGACTCTTGGTCAGTTCGTACTCGAAGTTGAACAGGTTTTCCCAGAAGCCCTGGCCCCATTGGGTAGGCGTGCTGCTCCATGTCACTTCCAGGCCACTGGTGATCGCGTCCGCACCCTTGCCGCTACCGAACTTGTTCTGCCATCCCAGGCCCTGAAGCTCCAGTGAGGCCGCTTCCGGCTCGGGGCCGACGTTGGAGGCGGGGCCCGCGCCGTGCGTCTTGCCGAAGGTATGACCACCGGCAATCAGCGCGACGGTTTCCTCGTCGTCCATCGCCATCCGGCCGAAGGTGTCGCGGATGTCATATGCCGCTGCCAGCGGGTCGGGATTGCCGTCCGGGCCTTCCGGATTCACATAGATCAGGCCCATTTGCACTGCACCAAGCGGATTCTCCAGGTTGCGGCCCGGGTCGGTGCGGCTGACTTCCTCGCCGTGCTTTTCCGCGTCGGCCGACAGCACGCCGCCGTCGTCCTGCCTGCCCGCCGCACCCTTGCCATAGCGGACGTCGCCGCCAAGCCAGGTTTTTTCATTGCCCCAGTAGACGTCCTGATCGGGTTCCCAGGTATCCTCGCGCCCGCCGCCAAATCCAAACGTTTTGAAGCCCATCGTTTCCAGGGCAACATTGCCGGCCAGGATCATCAGGTCCGCCCAGGAAATCTTCTGGCCATACTTCTGCTTGACCGGCCATAGCAGCCGCCGCGCCTTGTCCAGGCTGACGTTGTCCGGCCAGCTATTGAGCGGCGCAAAACGCTGCTGGCCCCGGCCGCCGCCTCCACGGCCATCGCCGATGCGATAGGTGCCGGCGCTGTGCCAGGCCATGCGGATGAACAGCGGGCCATAGTGGCCAAAGTCCGCAGGCCACCAGTCCTGCGAGTCGGTCATGACGTCGGCCAGATCCTTTTTCAGCGCGGCGTAGTCCAGGCTCTTGAAGGCCTCGGCGTAATTGAACCCTTTTTCCAGCGGATTGGATCTGTCCGAATGCTGGCTGAGCAGGTCTAGCCGTAGCTGTTTCGGCCACCAGTCCGCATTGGTGGTGCCGCCGCCGGCGGCATGGTTGAAGGGACACTTTTCGTTAGACATGCTCTCTCCTTTGGGGGAACCAAACGGTAGTTCTAGTCTTCACGCGTCAACACTTCCACGCGGCCCTGCATAGTCAGGTCCTGTCGCACGAGAAATATAGGCGACACCCCATGTCAACAACATGAGAGGTTTGCAATCGGCGCGATAGGGCGACGCTATGACGCGTACGTCATCGCGATTCGGGTTAGCACCGACCATTTGCCGTGCGGTGGGTGACCTATAGTTCCGGTACTTCAGACAACTGCGGCGCCCTGCGCGCGGAGGTTGCAATCATGACAATGGCTACCAAGCTGGCCAGATGCCTGAGTAAGAACGAGAGCCGCTTCGAAACGGTTCGCCGGCCGGCGCAGCCCGGCGCCGGGGTGACAGCGAGGGCGCCGAGCATTCCGGCAGACCGGCTGGCGCACACCGTCCTGCTGGAGGACGAGCGCGGCTACCTGACCGCGGTCATCCCCGCCAGCCACCACCTGAAACTGGCGGAGCTACGCGAGCAGACTGGCCGCAAGCTGTCGCTCGCCCATTCGGCGGGCGTGCGCGAGGTGTTCCGAGATTGCGATATGCAGGCGCTGCCGCCAGTCGGCATGGCCTATGGCACGTTGACCTGGATCGACGAAAGCCTGCTGACGCATGACGACGTCTACTTCGAGGCCGGCGACCGCGAAGCGCTCGTGCATATGAGCACGGACGACTTCAGCCGGCTGATGGCGGATGCGCAGCGAGGACATTTTGCGCACCGGGTGATGTAGGTTCCCGCGCGCGAGCGAAGGCGGATATTGGACCTTGGCCCAATATCCGGCTGGTCGAATGCACGGCGCCGACGCTTTGCGCGCCGGCGTTTTTACGTGGTGCCGCTGCGCGTCTTGGCGGGCTTGGCGCGTGTCTTGCGGTCCGGCACGAGCGAGATGGCGTGCATGCCTTCCAGCCACGACAGCGCGTCCACGTACGACAGGAAGTGCTCCAGGTAGCCGGGTGATACCTCGCGCATCAGCGACAGCGAGCGATGGACCAGATGGTTGGTGTTCAGCGGACCAGCGTTTTCCGGCACGCCCGCTTGCGACTGGCGCAACTGCCGGTCGACGCTGACGCGGGCCCAGGTGTCGCGGAAGTAGTCGGCCAACGCTGGCTCGGCAGGTTGGGCGCGAAGCGGCGTGGGGGTGGCGGGAGCAGGGGCCGTGTGGGGCGTGGGGCCGGCAACGGCGGGATGCTCGTGCCGGCCAAGGTGTTCCCTGAGTGCGGCAAGGCCGGCGAGGGCGCTGGCCGTTTGCGGCGGAGTTCCGGGTGGCGGCGTCTCGCTGGCGGCGCGCGCCAGCACTTCGCCATAGTCCGCGATCAGTCCGGCCAGGCGCGCCTCGAGCAGGCGTCTTGCCTCGCCGTCGTAACCGGATGCACGCCGCGCCAGCGCCTCGATGAAGCGGAAGCGGACCGGGTCCGCGCGGTCGGCGCCGATGTCGCGCCAGCCGTCGAGCGCGACGCTGGGATCGTGCGGAACGTCGCTATGCATCGGGCTTTGTCGCGCCGGCCGACACTCTCGGCACCGGCGCGATTTCCACGCGCCGGTTCTTCGCCCGGCTTTCCTCGGTGGCATTCGGCGCGACCGGCTGCTGCGAGCCGAACGCTGCTGAAAAAACGGAAGAGGGCGGCACGCCCGCGTCAATCAGCGCGCGGGTCACAGTCAGTGCGCGCTGGGCCGACAGTTCCAGATTATCGGCAAACCGCCGGTTGCCTTCCCTGACCTGCTGATCGTCGGTAAAGCCGCTCACCATCAGAATCTCGTCGCGCGCGCCAAGATAGGCCGATAGCGGCGCGGCAAGACTCTTGAGCAGCGCGCGGCCCTCTGGCTGCAACTGGTCTGAGTTGAGGGCGAACAGCACATTGCCGCTGATGCCGATGCGCCCGTCCTTGAGCGTGACGCGGCCAGCCGCCAACGGGCCGGCAAGCGCCTGCTCCAGTGTCTGGCGCCGCTTCAGTTCTTCCTGCCGGTGCTTGACCTCGTTCTCCAGCCGGGCGGACAGCTCCATCTGCACGCCGATCACGCCCAGCAGCACCAGCACGAAGGCGCCCAGCATGACCGACATCAGATCGCCGAATACCGCCCAGGCCGGGACGGTTGGCTCCACGCCGGCTTCGAAATCGTCCGTCATGCCGCCTCGGCGCCAGCCTGCTGAGCGGAAAACTGCTGAGCGGAAAACTGCTGCAGATTCTCCAGAATCTGTTTCTGCGACAGCATGCTCAGATCAACCACTTCGCGGGCCTGCGCCACGTAGTAGGCCAGTTGCTCGTCGCTGCGCGTCATCGACTTGTCGAGTGCAGCCTCGATGCGGGCCAGGTGCTCCGCAAGCTTGTCGTTCGACGCGCTGAACTCCTGTACTGCCACACCGAACGCCTCGCCAAGGCTCGCCACCTCGACGGCGCTGCCGGTGACTTGCGCCGCGATGCCGTCGAGCTTGCCCGTTTCCTGCGCCACCTGCTCGGTAAAGCGCGTGCCGACGCGCTCCAGCAGGTCGGCAGTGGTGGTGACGAGTCCGTCCACCGCGGTGCGCTGCTCGGTGGAGGCGTGGTTCACGGCGTCGAGCAGGGTACCGAGGGTCTCCAGCAGGCGGCCGCGCTCTTCCAGCATCGCGTTGTCGCGCGCCATGCCGTCGGTGAGTTTCTGACGGAGTTCAGCGATGACGTCGGCAGCCGCCTTGGGCGCCTCGGTCGCAATCTGCGCAAGGCGGGCGACTTCCGCGATCGTGCCGCTGGCCTGCTGCTGCGTGTGCGTGGCGATGTCACGGGCGGTCTGGGAGAGCGCGTTGCCGATCTCGCGCTGATGATCGGCGGCCTGGGTGCTCGCCTGCTGCCATTCGTCGCGCATGGTGGCGGCCATGCTGGCCAGCGTGTCGCGCCATGCGGCAAGGCGCTGCTCGTCGCGCGAAGCCAGTTCCGCTTGCAGCGTGGTGGCGCCCTGCAGCAGGCGGTCGATTTCGGCAACGGTGCCGATGGCGTGGCTCTGTGCGTGCGTGGCGATGTCACTGGCGCTCTGCGCCAGGGCGTCACGGACGCTCTGCTGGTGCGCGGCGGCTTGTGTGCTTGCCTGCTGCCATTCGTCGCGCATCGTGGCGGCCATGCTGGCCAGCGAGTCACGCCATGCGGAGAGGCGCTGCTCGTCGCGCGAAGCCAGTTCCACTTGCAGCGTGGTGGCGGCTTGCAGCAGGCGGTCGATTTCGGCAACGGTGCCGGAGGCGTGGCTCTGTGCGTGCGTGGCGATGTCACTGGCGCTCTGCGCCAGCGCGTCACGGACGCTCTGCTGGTGCGCGGCGGCTTGCGTGCTCGCCTGCTGCCATTCGTCGCGCATCGTGGCGGCCATGCTGGCCAGCGAGTCACGCCACGCGGAGAGGCGCTGCTCGTCGCGCGAAGCGAGTTCCGCTTGCAGCGTGGTGGCGGCTTGCAGCAGGCGGTCGATTTCGGTAATCGTGCCGGTGGCGTGGCTCCGTGCGTGCGTGGCGATGTCACTGGCGCTCTGCGCCAGCGCGTCGCGGACGCTCTGCTGGTGCGAGGCGGCTTGCGTGCTCGCCTGCTGCCATTCGTCGCGCATCGTCGCGGCCATGCTGGCCAATGTGTCGTGCCAGGCGACGAGGCGCGTTTCATCACGCGTGGCAAGTGCCACCTGACGGGCCTCTTCCTGCGTGGCGAGCTGCGACCGCAGATCGGCGTGCGCGCTGCTGACCGTGCCTGCGATGTCGGCGGCGTGCCGCGCGAAGGCGGCTGAGGCCTCGGTCATCGCCAGGCGGTTGGCGCTAGCGAGCGATTCGCCCGTCTGTTCCAGGCGCGACAGCGCCGCGTCCCACGTCCGGGCCGTGCCGGCGGTGGCGGAGTCGAGGCGGGTGCCGATGCCATCCACAAGCGCGGCCGAGCGTTGAACGAAGGTTTCGCCGAAGCCGTCGAGCGTTGCGCGCAGGTCCGAAGTGAGGGCGGTACTGGCCCGCTGGTGATCGGCGAGGGCGTTGCGCCAGGTGTCGGCCAGGGCCGTGGTGGTGGAGTCGAAGCGGGCGGAGAGGCCGTCCAGATGCTGCTGCACGGTCTGCGTGACGGTGTCGCGCACGGTGGCCGCTTCATGGGCGAGGCCGGCCATCGTGGAGTTCACGGCTGGCTGGATTGCCGCGCTGGCCGCGCGCGCGCTGTCGGCGATGCCTTCTTTCAGCGACTGACCGACGGTTTTGGCCAGGCGCCCGTAGGCCGCGTCGGTGCGCGTGTGGAAGGCGTCCTGGCTGGCCGAAAGACGCTCGCAGAGCGCCTCATTCTGGCGGGCCATCGCTTCGGTCATGGTTTCCAGCCGGCTCACCAGCGCGGGCATCAGCTCCGCCTGCCGCTGCAGCAGCGCAAAGACCGTGTCCTGCTGATGATGGCGCGAATGCACGCGCAGCGTGGTGGCGATGCGCTCGTCCAGCAACTGCGCTGCCTGCACGCGCTCGCGTCGGGCAAGCGTTGACAGCAGGCCAAGCATGGCCGAGGTGGCCACGCCCGCGACCGACGTTCCGAACGCAAAGCCCAGGCCCTTGACCGGTGCCGCCAGCGAGGCGCGGATGGCCTGCAGATCGGCGGCGCTTTCCAGCGCCACGCCGGTGGTTCGCAGTGTGCCAACCATGCCGAGGAAGGTGCCGAGCATGCCCAGCAGCACCAGCAGGCCGACCAGATACGGCGTCATCGCCGGGCCGGGCAGCGCCACGCGCTCGCCTTCCACGCGCAGGCGCACGGCATTGCGCAGGCTGGGATGCAGGCGGTCCAGCCACGCGCCGAAGTTGGACGGCGGGGCGGCCAGGTCGGCAATCGCGGCGATCAGCGTGGGCGTGGCTTGCCGGTAGCGGTGCAACTCGAACGCGCCGCCAACGTAGAAACCGCCGATGAGTAGCGTGACGGCCAGCGCCAGCGCATTCGTGCCAGCGTAGCCGGCGCCGACCCAGCCGACGACGGCAAGGCCCGCAAGGAATACGACGGGTGCGGCGAGTGCGCCGAGTGGTTTGAGGTGTCTGTTCATGTCAATCGATCAGTCTTCGCGCAGGGCTGCGAGCAGGGCGTCCACCGGCTGGAAGCGGATTTCCAGCTCAGCCAGCAGCACGCTTTGCATATCCCTGCGGAATACATTGAGCCACGCGCCTTGCCCGCCGCGCAGCCGTGTGAAATGCGGTTCCAGCATTCCCGGCACAGCCGCCAGCACGGCCTGTTCGCGCGCGCCGAGCACCTGTTCCATGACCGTATCCAGCATGGCCAGTCGGGCCGCCTGCGGGGTGCGCGACGCCAGCGCCGTCCGCAGCCGTCCGCGCAATCCGGCGATCTCACGCTCCATCTGCTGTTGCAGCGCCACGTAGCGCTGACGATGGACCGCGAAATCAGTCTCGGCAGGGTCAGGCATGGCAGGGCGTGCCGGCATGCGGCGGCGGCTGTCGGACGATGCACCTTGCCCGGTGATCGCCGCGGCCAGCATGGCCCGTACATGGGCGCCGGCCGAGTCGCCAATACTCGCGCCATTGCCGCCGCGTGCCGGTGTCCCCGGCTGCACTTCCGGCGGATTGCCACCGAGCGCCGCCGACAGGGCGATGGCATCGGTCCAGCCGAGCCACTGGCTCATCACAGCGGACAGCGACGGCGCGGCGCCGGAGGTCTCGGCATCGGTCAGGGCGGCCAGCAGGCGTAACAGTTTCGGGCCGCTGAAGCCCGTGCGCTGAGGCACTTGCGTCATGTCGCCAGGATGAAAAAAACGGGGAGTTTACACGGTCACGGGCGTGTGGAGACCGGCGTTGGACATATTGTTGTCATTTAACCGCGTAACCCGCGCGATGGCGCCGACCGCCGGTGGCGTCCGCAGTTGGCCCGATGCCGTCTGCCGCGATCGGCAGATAGCCGGTCACGCCATCCTGTTCCGGCTCGATGAGGCGGCGAGGGCGCTCGCCGTCGTCTGCAAAAAAAACGCCGCGAGTCGTGTGAACTCGCGGCGCAACTTCAGTGCAATCTTTACAACGATGGTTGATGGTCGAGCATCAATCAGTAATCCCACTGCACCGGTACGAAACGGTAGCTTGCGCCGTTCTTGGCGATGTGACCGATGGACGGGAACGCGACATGCGTCGCGGCCAGCATGGAGCCAGTTGCAGCGGCTTCGTCGAGCAGCGCGATACGCACGTCCGTCGCCACTTCGGGATCATGCTCGAAGCCATTTTGCCATTCAGGCTTGTCGAAGCCGACTTCGAAAATCGCGTCGCCCACGAACGTCAGCTTCTCGCCGTTCGATGCAACGTCCACGACGCAGTGTCCCGGCGTATGCCCGCCCGTCACGCGCGCCGATACGCCCGCTGCAACTTCCACGGTCTGATCGAACTGCACGATGTGCTCGCTGTAGAGTTCCACGAACTTTGCGGCAGCCTTGCGGAGCGCGGGAGGAACGGTCTCGGGCATCACGGTCTTGCTGAAGTCCGGGTTTTTCCAGAACTCCACTTCCGCGGCCGCCACGTGAATGCGCACGTCCGGGCGCAGCTTGGCCTTGACGCCATCCACGTTCAGCCCGCCGACGTGATCCATATGCATATGGGTAATCACGATATCGGTGATCGCGGCCAGATCGATACCAGCCGATTCCAGACGCATCACCGACCGACCGGCGCGCGTGAAGTATTCGAAGCCATCGCCCACGCCCGAGTCGATCAGGATCAGACGATCGCCGCTGCGCACGAGCGCGATATTCAGCGCCCAGTCGAACATGTCACGCTGCAGGAAACGTCCGTCGAACCATTCATTGCGGTCCGTTTCGCTCACGTTGGTGGACATGGTGGAAGTCGGCAGCGGCAGAATGCCATCGCTGATCAGCACGACGTCGACATTGCCCACGCGCACGGCGTAGCGGGAAGACACGAGTTCGCCCGAACCATTCTTGCCAACGTTGTCGGTGACCGGCTGCACATTGCGGGTTGTTTCGCTCATTTTCCAGAGTCCTCTAAATTTGGTGGGTAAGCCGCGCGGGGCGGCGGCGTGCGATCCGCTTTGTAGTGCGGATATCCGTCTCGACGTCGCAGCAGCTTGTGCAACCATCGTTGCGACGGATTGTAGTAAGGGGGAGAGGGCGCCAGTAGCGTCGCGGAAGCCTTCACTATGTTGTTCGTACGGCAACAATCGATGAGGGGCGGTGAATGGGAGGGGACGTCGATTGGCGGGCGCATCTGGGGAGGGGGGGCGGAAAAACCCATTGCGGATGCGCATCGTTAGCGCTCATTCCGGAAGACAGATGACCGGAAACAGCGCGCAAGATCTGACGCCGTTTCGTAGGCTGGAAACGCAGTTGCGTCCGATCAGCGAAGTAAAGGCGTCCGGTGGCTTTGATCGCCATTGCCGGCCAAGGAGGATCATCATGTTGTCACTCCTCGCACTCCATTCTCTTGCAGGCCGCCGAGGCGATGGGCTGCGCCCGGAACTTCTGGCGCTGCTCGGGCGCGAGCGGAATGGAGGGCTTTCCGCCAGCATCGAAGCAGATAGCCTTCATCAGCGGGAAGAGAGTGCGGGCGCTGCGGAGAAGTCTGTAGTCAATGCCAGCGATGCGACTGTTCAAGGTCTTCCCGCATTAGTCGCAAGCGATTCGATTTAACGCAGTGCCGCGATTCGGGCCGCGACAACCGTCGCTGCCCGTCTGGCGCTGACTCGCCGTTCAGATCACCACACCATCACGCGACCGATTTACCGAAGGACCGAAACCAATCGGTCTCGGCCTCTGCCTGCCCAGTTGCAATCCCACGTTCGCCAGTAAAGGAAAAGGAGTCTTTCGAAACACACGGACATTGGTCGCTTGACAAATAATCAACCAGTCGTCTATTGTTCGTTGCACACGCTCACTGACGCTTCGACATGCCAAGACCAGCCAACCCCGATATCCGTAACGGACTGCTTGCCGAGGGCGGTCGTGTCATCCACAGTTCCGGGTTCAATGGATCTGGCGTGCAGGACATCGTGGCCGCAGCCGGGGTTCCCAAGGGTTCCTTCTATAGCTACTTCGACAGCAAGGAGGCGTTCGCCGCCGAAGTGCTCGAAGCCTACTGGTCGTCCATTGAAGAACGGCACGGCAAAGTGATGTACGACGCTCGCATCAAGCCGTTGGCCAGGATCGAAAAGCTGTTCGAGCTGTTGATAGAGGACCATGAGGCGCAGGAATTCAAGCTCGGATGCCTGGTGGGCAACCTTTCCCTTGAGTTATCCAATACCAGCAGCGAAGTCCGGACGGCTCTGGAGGGCATTCTGACGCGCTGGGAAAGCATGATCAGAGCCTGCCTCGACGAGGCAAAGATGCGCCAGGAACTGGCAACGGATTGCGATCCCGTACAACTCGGGTCCGTCATCATCGAGGCTTGGGAGGGGGCGGTCCTGCGCAGCAAAATCGAGCGCAATGGCGACGCCTGCCGACGATTTCAACAGGTCACGCTCAAGCGGTTGCTCTATTGAAATTTTTTTGCGGTTTTAAATAGACGACTGGTCATCTATATAGAAGAAGGATTGTCTACCCCGGTGCGCCGCATGGGCTCACCGACACCCACAAGAACAGGTTCAACGCGGACCTGCTCGCATTCATCTGTAGTTGAAACCATGCCACCTCCGCCGCACGCCCGCGCGGCATCCGGCGGAATAGGCCCACTGCAAGAGGTACTTACCATGTGCAACCACCACGCTCACTATGCAGATCCCGTTGATCCGGCTCTGCCGAAGTCCGACATAACGCTGGATCTGCCACGCACCGCGCTCGTCGTGATCGACCCTCAGATCGATTTCATGAGCCCCGAAGGGCGTAGCTGGGGCGTCGTAGGAGAAAGCGTGACGGAGCAGAACCTCGTGCCAAACCTGGTGCGCTTGTTCGAGGCCGCAAAACAGGCTGGCATCACGGTCGCCATTTCTCCCCACTATTACTTTCCCCATGACCACACATGGAAAGTGCAGGGCCCCGCTGAAATGTTCCAGCATGCGATCGGCATGTTCGATCGTCCTGGCGCGCTGAATCTCGACGGATTCCGTGACTCGGGTGCCGACTTCGTGCCGGAGCTCAAGCCGTATATCGAGGATGGCAAGACCATCATCTGCTCCACGCACAAACTGTACGGCCCGCAGGCAAACGATCTTGTCCTGCAATTGCGCAAGCAGCGCGTCGACCAGGTGATCCTTGCCGGCATGGCGGCCAATCTGTGCGTCGAATCCCATTTGCGGGATCTGCTGGAACAAGGTTTCGAAGTTGCCGTCGTACGCGACGCCGTAGCAGGGCCGAAGCTACCGGAAGGCGACGGATATCACGCGGCCCTGGTCAACTTCCGCTTTATCGCAAACGCGCTGTGGGATACCGACGAAACCGTGCGGCGGCTGGCGGGAAAGGTTGAAGCGGCCGCATAACGCCTGTCATGCGCCAGGGGCGAAAGCCCTTGGCGCGGCAATGGCAGGGCGCACGAGTGTCCGGATCAAAGACTGCAAAAGGGCCACGCACATGGCTAAGATTCCATCGCGCTACAGCTATCTCGCCTATGGCGTAATCCAGGCCGGATTGACCTGCGCCATCGCGGCTGGCATTGCAAGCCTTCCTTTTGCGGAGGAGGGCCGGTTCTTTCAGCATTGGTTAAGGTCCTGGAGCGTTTCCTGGCTTACCATGCTGCCGGTGGTCGTGTCGGCCACACCCTTTATTCGTCGCCTGGTTGATCGGATGACTGAACATCAGTAGGTCATACGGCCGCGAGGTCAATGCCAGGACGAAAGACCTTCAGGTCGGGCCTTGGTCCAAGTCGCGGTTTCTACAGCGGAAAAATACCGGGCGGAGCGCTGCCGCCCAAAGCGATCATTAGCTTTATTGGCGCGATCCGTGGATCGCGTTGGCTACCAGCACGAACACAAGGAAGAGGGTGCCGCTAGCCACGACGTAGCTAGTTTGAGACAGGCCCAGCAGCGCAAAGGCGAGATTCAATGCAACGGCAACCAGGAAGAACAGCGTGCTGACCACACGGATGTTCACGCCGGACCGGGCGTTCTCGAACGTGACGCCGAAGGCCGTGCCAAGCGTGGCGCCCATGAAGATGAAGCTGCCTACGCCGATCGTGAACTTCATCGTATTGGCATCGATGGCAGTCATGCCATACGTAAGCAGCGCGCCAATCGTAATCGCGACCAGCATGTTGACTGGATGAACTTTCACGTCGTTTCTCCGGGATGGAAGGGCGGCGGCGCCAGAGCAACCAGCCGCAGCACTTCGGGCACATTCTCGGCCGTTTGCCAGACCGGCATGCCGGGGCGCCAGACATAGGTGCCCTTCGAGAGCTTGCCCTCCGCGATCAGGCGCGCCACTTCCTGCTCGTTGAAGGGACCGGCCTGCTTGCCATCCAGTACCACGTGGTACGCGTACGTCGGGCGGCCAGGCATGGGCGTCTGCGCGCCGGGCACATGGGTGTTCTGCAACGCGTGATTCATCGCGCCGACCATTTGCTGGGCTACGGCCATACCGAGACCGAATTCCACCAAGCGGTCGATCGAATAGAAATTGTCTTGCGTCATCGTGGTTCTCCTGATGTGCCCGGAATTATCCGTGTGCTGCGGGCGGGGGCGGAGGAGGAGGGGGCGGCTGGAACGCAGGTGCGAATATCGCGGCCAGATCGGGGAGGTTGGCGGCGAAGTCCCAGTTAGCCATGCCGGGCTTCCATACGTAGGACTCACGGGTCAGCTGGCCGGTCTGTGCCATTGCCTGCAACTGCTGCATGTTGTACGGGCCGGTGCTTTGTCCGTTGATGCTCACGTTGTATTGCACCACCGGCAATGGCGGCGGCATCGACGCGGCCTGCTGGATGTTCTGACCGGCCATGTTCATCATGTTGGCCATCTGGCCGCCCATTGCACCGCCGACGGCCAGACCGGTCATGACGCCAACCGGATTGAAGCCGCCACCGCTGCCACCGCCGCCCAGATTCATCGTGCTCATCTCGCCCAGATTTTCGGCGGCCGCATGCAGCACACCGGCCTGCAGATTGATCTGGTGCGCAGTGAGGTGCTGCGACTCGGTTTGCAGACGCTGGAACCGCGCGGTCTCCTCGCGCTGGATGCGCAAGGTTTCGCTGAGGTTCTCTGCATTGATCGCCTGCGTGGCCTCCAGATTTCGCAGGTTGATCGCGTTCTGGGCCTCGCGGTTGACGGTTTCCAGATCGGCGGTGATCCGGCGCAGTTCGCGGTATTCGTCGGTGTCCTTGTCGACTTCGATCGTTTCCAGGTCCAGGCGCACCAGGTTGACGCCAAAATCATCGCGGAAGGCAGCAGCGATTCGCGGCGTGATCAGGTCGTTGATTTCCAGCAGCTTGCGCTCGATCTGGATGGCCGGAATGCCGTTGTCCGTCGGTGCGTTGGCAATGATGCCCTTGACGTACTTGATCACCGCGTCGCGCACGAGGCGACGGAACGCCTCCATGTCGAAGTTGACCAGCCGGTGCAGCTTGATGAATGCCCGGTAGTCGGTGATGTTGAAGATCATCGACCCACGGGTGCCCACGCGCACCGGGAAGTCCAGGAAGCGCGGGTCGAACACGTCAAAGTACGGCACGCCGAATGGCAGGCGGTTGTTGCCGGCCAGATTGATGAAGTACACCTCGGCCTGGAACGGCGACTTCCCGGCATACGCCAGGCCAATGATGTTCGAAATGACAGGAAAGTTCGCGGTCTTGATCGTGTCGTCGAACGGCCCTTCGATGAAGTCCTGGAAGACGCCATCCGGCTGCTTGTAGACGAATACCGCCACTTCGCCGTCCTTGACGCGCAAGCTGCTGCCCCAACGGATGGAGTTTTCCTTGAGCGTGCTGCCGGCTTCGCCGGACGGGCGCCATTTCCAGATCAGGTACGACGGTTCATCGCAGCGGATGACGTCGAGCATGCCGCCTTCGTTCTTCTTGCCAAACAGACCCATCGCTCAATTCTCCCGCGTGCTTACCATTGCTTCTCGATGGCGGCATTGCGTGCCGCGGTGGCTGCGTTGGCAGCCTTGGCTTGCTCCTTGGCAGCCTGGATGCGGACCACTTCCGCTTCCTTGCGGATTTCGGCCTGCTTCTCAGCACTCGCGCGATCGACGGCGGCCTTCTTCTCAGTGGCGTCGGCATCGGCACTGCGCTGTATCAAAGCCGTGGTCTGCTCGCGCTTGTCGTCCCACTGTTGGCGAGATTTGCCGGTGTCGGCCGTCTTGCAATCTGCTTCGTCGTAGTTCCAGCGCAGTTGCGCCGCACCCGCCAGCGCTTCGGGGTAGCGTTTGGCGGCGTAGTCCGCCTGCACCGCCGTCATGGCCTTCTCAAGGCGGCCTGTTTCAGCAGCTGCCTGCTGGGTGTAGCGCGCCTCGCACGCCTGAATTGCCGATTTTTCCTTCTGGGATGCCACGACCCCAATCACGCCGAGCACGACGATACCGGCCGCGAGCGCGACGAAGAGCGGATTGCGCTTTGCACCGATCTTGACTTTGCTTGACAGCGAACCGTTCAGGCTGCGCTCGATGCGTTCGAATTCAGCCAGTGTGCTGGACTCGTTCTTATAGGCGTATTTGGCCCGATTCATCACCTCGGTGAACTTGACGCGCCAATCTTCGACGTTCGGATCGGGCTTGACGCTGTCTGCAATCTTGGGCTGGATGAAATAGAGCAGTTGCTGCAGGTCTTCCCGCGAATTCGGAATCGGGAAGTCGCGGATCAGACGCGCTCGGCGTTCGAGCACAGCCTGCTGGCGGGCCTTTCCGGTCAGCCCCTTGTCATCGGCGTCGCGTTCGATCTCTTCCAGGCGACCGACCAGCGCGGTGATGGACCGGTTTGCCGCCACGTCGGTGAATTCATGTCCGCACGACTCGCAGGTACTGACGAACGCGCCGAGCGCCGCGCCGCAACTCGGGCATTTGTTGATGCTTCCCTTCTTCTGTACGGACGGAGCTTCTGTTACGTGATCCATGTGAGCCGATGCGATGCGGTGAATAGACGGAAATAGGGCGCGGCCTGTTGCCGCGCCGCATCCGCAGGCGGGGCAGGAAGCCACCGCCTTGCGGGATCAGCCGACTGGCGGCTTACTTGCCCAGGTCGTTGGCCAGGTTCTTGGCTTCCGAAGTGTCCACGCCATTGGCGGACAGATACTTGACCAGGGTGGAGGTGCTCGACGCACCGCCGGCGATGACCGACGGCATTTCCTTGGCTGCGTAGAGCACAGTGCCGGCATCAAAGCCCAGCGAAGCCGGGTTCTTGGCCAGGTCCTGCAGCGAGTTGACCGTCTTCTTGCTGGAGATCAGGCCCTTGACGTACTCCACCATCGATTGGCCAGCCTGCTTCTTCTGGGCGGCGTCGAGCTTTTCATTCGCGGCGACCTTGGCATTGATTTCCTTGCTGGCCGACTCGTGGATCGTCACCAGCGTCTGCAGGTCATCCTTGCTGGCGGCGGCGTCACCGGCCTTCAGCCCCTTCAGCAGTTGCTGCTGGGCGGCCAGTTCCGTGTAGCCACCCAGCGCGGCGGCCAGGCCGATTTCGGCATTGGTGAACGACAGCAGCGAATTGCGCGTGTTCTTCATGACCTCGGCCGCATTGGCCGAGGAACCACTGCTGCTGCCGCCCAGCGACGGGACCTTGGGCAGCTCGAATGCGTGGGCGGCACCGCCCATGACGAATGCGATGGCAACAGCCGAAACGGACAGCTTGAGGGATTTCATCGGAGAGATTCCTTGTTTAAGTTATCGAATGCCTTTGGCATTCAGCTGGTCGACCAGGGTTCTGGCGAGATCGCGCGATGCGTCGTTCAGGGCGTTGCGGGCGGCAACGCTCTGGTTAGGCCCAAGCCCGGCGTATTGCTTTGGACCGACGGAGCCGATCTTGCGGGGCAGGCGCTGGCGGATGTCCCACAGCTGGGACCGCACGGAGACAAAGACTTTCTGGTTGCCGGTTACCGGATCCACGGTGGCCACTTCGGTATCGATCGTGCCGTAGGCGAAGTAGCGGATGTCACAGGCGCGGGCGGCATTGATAACGGCCGCGCGGGTCTGCGGCGACAACTCGTCGGCGTCTACGAACTCGCTCTGGAATTTCTTGACCGGCACCGCGTTGCAGTTGGCCACGACGTCGTCGTAGCCAATGTATTCAATGCCCGACGTCGCCAGAACGTCGCCCATCGCCGTGTCGAGATCCTGCGAACTGGAGACGGCGTAGGTGACGGCGTCTTCCTTGCGTTGCGTGCTGCCGCCAACCGTAACCTGGGCCGTGGCCGCCACGCCGCCGTCGGCCGCCTGTCCGCCAGCTACTTCGGCCTTGGCAATCCGGGTGCGGCGCGGGTCGAACTGCGTGATCGACGTAGCCTTGCGCGCCATGAACAGGAACGAGAACGCCGAGTCCTGGCTTCGTGCCGCCTTCTGGCCGTTGCTACCGACGGTGGTACTTGCCACGAACTGATTGACTGCTTCGTCGTTGAACGCCACACGGGTGACCACGCGAACCGTACGGGTGTCGGCGTCCTTTGCCGAGTCGACGACAACCGAATCGATAATGAATCGGTCGATATTGTCCAGGGCCTCCTTCTCGTGCTGTGCCAGCCCTTGCTGGCGCGCCGGATTCAGCTTAGCGACGTAGTTCTTCCAGGCGTTGACCTTGGCCAGCGCCACGGCCTTGGCGGTTTCCTCGTCTGTCGGCTTTGACGAAGAGAAGAAGCTACCTTCGTACTGATAGGTGCCAATGCCCTTGACCTCGACCCGCTGGGCGAAGGCCGATGCGGCGGCCGCCATCATGACGGCCCCCGCGAGGAGCTTTCTTGCAAACGCGCTCATAGCAGCTTTTGAATGAGTTGGTTGGTGTTCTCGAATGCCGGTTTGGCGGCGGACTCACGCGACGCGTTGTCTTTGAGCCAGCCGTCGTCCACGTGGGCCATTTGCTTGCCAACCTGCTGGATCAACGACTGCAGCGTCTTGTAGTACTGGTCCCAATCGCTGAGCTGGACGTCCGCCTGTTTCGGACGCGTGATGATGGCCGTGTCATAGACGCCTTCGTTCAGAATGACCTGCCCGAGATCGGGCTGCTTCAATTCGACGGTGGCCTTGACGCGATAAATATCCTGGAAATACGCGGGTTTTTCGATCTTTTTGGAAACGAAATCCCGGATTTCGAAGGTCAGCGAATAGTCTGGATCCGGCAACGTCAACTGCAGATCGCTGCCATTGGCAAACCGGAAGGCCATTTTGCTGCCAATCGCCTCGCCAACGGAATTGGGAACAATGGGAATGCCGCCTGCTTCTGCCACCGCGGCTTCGAGAAAGTTGGCTGTCTGGTTCTTGATCGACGTAGCGTCCTTACCCGCGGCCTGCGCCATGCTCTCGGCCTGCGGGGTCATCGTCACGCCCGTGACACGCAAATACTTGCGCGCACCCTTGCGAAGCTTGATGGTCTCCAGACGATTGAGCCACTGGTCGAAGACATTCTCGCCAGCGTTGGAGGTCGTGTAGATATCCCTCACCATCGATTGCAGTTCGGTGGGGCTGGGCATGGCTTCGCGTACGCGTGCGGAACGCACCCGCACCGGATACGACGCCACCAGCGAATTCGATGCCCGATTGAATGCCAGGACATTGGCCTGCACTGTCACGATAATCCAGAGCTTGCCGTCGATCTTTTGCGTCTCGACGTTTTCATGGACGAGCGCAAAGGCCACGGACGAGATGTCCTGCTTGCCGTCGGCCAGGTCGAGCTTCATGCGCGAGGCCAGAGCAGGGCGTGCCATCAGTTTCTGGCGCAGCAGCTCGTCCAGGTACGTTCCGTTCTTGTCCCGGGAAATCTGGGCTGTAATCGGATAGAGACGTTCCCGGTTCTGGAAGTCACCCGAGAATGCAAAGCCAGAATAGAGCAGAGGGGATTCAGCTTCAGCCGCGAGCGTGCTGCCTGTCGGAATTAGTGCAATTGCAGTGAGCGATGCCAGTGCAAGGTTCCTTATGTGGACCTTGAAAAAAAGCTTAACTTTATTCAGCACAACCTGACCTTTTTTATAAAAGCATTCAATGCTGTATGCATTGCACAGCAATTCTGAGCACACCGGTTTATCGGTGATCTGACGGTCGATTTACACCCTACTCACGCCGGGTGGCGTCCCGTGCACGGATCCATCACGCAATGATGGAGCTTTCAGAAGTTGCTGGCGGAGGGTGTTCTCTGAGTCCCGATCCCAGGTATGGGCGCCGCCATCGCGTCTGGGGGTGGCGACGGGCAATTCGCATTTCAACTTGCGGTAGGGTGGGGCGGAGATGTCGTACGGCCGACCAATTTCAGATGTCGGTACAGACGCGCGGATTACGCAGGCTTCGATGCACGTTGTGAGTTTGCCGGAGGGTGGTGGCACTTACCGGAAGCGGCCGACGTCCCGCTCCAGGGAGAGGGCGCAAGATGCTTGCTCATCTGCCGAAGGCAACCGTTGCGCCCCCGGCTGCTAAACTCGGAGCAATCTCGGCTAACTTATCACCTTCTTGAACAACGTTGAACAACGCGCTCCTGATTTCAATCCGAGCGAAATCGTCCTCATGTTGCTCAGTCGATATGATGAGAGTCCGGATCAGTTCCATATCTCGCAGGAGTGCATGGAGCAATGCACAGGCCCGCTAGGTGAAGTTCAACCAGAAAAATTCGATGCGCTCGCACTTGTGCTTGCTCACTGGTATCACGACGGGAAACTGTCGTTCGCATTCTGCGATGCGGTCGTCAATATCCTCGTTGAAAGCGTGTTTTCGGATGCAGTAGCTCAACGCGATACGTGGCCGTATATCTTCTGGGACGTTTATCTTGCATTCGACGCGGGAGAATTCCACCGATCTGGTGAGAACCACATTGATCCGGCCGAGAAGTACACAAGACCTCTGATTGCGGAAATCCTCACCGGAAAGCGTGCTTGAGTCCGTGCTGACGAAGCTCGGCATTTCCTATTGGTGATATCGTCGTTCGCGCGCCCGATGGCATGGCAGAGAAGGGCGACTGTGCGCTCCTAGGTGGGCGAGTTCACGCGCTAGGCCGCGAGCCGTATTTCCGCTCCAGGCTCTCAATATGCTTAATGTCTGTCTCTCGGGTTACGGCAAGGCGTGCCGTCTCGATGCGACCAACACAGAACTGCATACGATTGAGAGAAAGAACTTCGGTGGTCTGCGTGTAGATGTGATCCACGAACTCCGAGAGGCTGAAGACGCCAGGAGGAACGCCGGTCTTGAACTGGGCGTCTCCCGTGAATACCACCACAGACTTGACGCTATTAGCGGGAAGGAAGTCGAGCAACTTTTGAACGGCTCGAACGTGCTGGAGGTTCTGAAAGATGGGGTTCTGAAAGCGGAATCGCCACTTGAACAGGACTTGCGTCCAGGTTCGGTGCTCGCCGTTGGCGAAGATCCAGCCCTTGTAGTCCTTGGTCTCGATGACGAAGACTCCGAATCTTGAAACAAGGATGTGGTCAATTTGCGTTGTGCCGCCGCGCACCTGTAAGGTGATGTGGTTCATCAGGTGGTAGTTCGGCGCGACAAAGTGCGTCTGGATCGCACGGGAGAGTAGCGCCTCTCCGCGATTCTGAAACGAGAACGTACGATATCGGGCGCGGCATAACGCGTAGCCAACGGTAAGCCCCACGGCAAGGCCGACGAGAACGCAGGTGAGGAGCCTCACGTCTACCTCCTTTCACAAGAGCAAGCGGTATGGTTCGCCGAGATCTTGAGAGCGAAGCCAGCGAACTCTTTACAAACATCGGCGTGACTCGAGGGTACGATTTTGCCTAACTCTCCCTTCGATCATGTATTTGGCGCTTTCCGGGGCACCCAGAAGCCCGCGTCGATCATGATCCGGCGTACGCACGCCGGCGAAAGATCGATGCCGTGGCGCTCGCGCAGCTTCGCAGGCCAGCGTCTGGCCGAAATCGGCGTAGCTGTCGCGGATCAGACCACAGACACGGGATTCAAGGCCGGGAGGCAGTTGCCGATTGCTGCTGCGCCCACGCTTATCGCGGGTTCTGCCAGAGGACATCCTGTTCTGGCTGGAAGCGGACATTCTGGTTTGGCCTCTACATGATTCGATGTGGATAATCTATCTTATGTTAAATCATAGATACACCAAATCTGACCACCCCAAGCCAGCCCAAGTCGCTCCCACCACCCCCAAACCATCCCCCACCCACGCTTGAATCACCAATCCCCGCGCCTAGAATCAATTTCATGCGCGAAGGCCGACCCTCCCCAGAGATGCCGCCTCGGAAAAGACCGGCGGCTCGCGGTCGTGTTTCCGGGCAGCGCGTTGTGCAGGAGTCCGCGCCGGGGCCGTCCGCGCCGTTCCTGCTGGCCACCAAGATCATTCCGCCGCGGCTGCCGCCGGGACTGATCGATCGTCCGCGACTGATGGAGTTGGTCGCCCAGGGGCGCGACAAACGTCTTACCGTCATCAAGGCGCCGGCAGGCTTCGGCAAGACTTCCCTGTGTATCTCCTGGCTTGTCCGGCTGCGGGCGGACGGCGCGCGTGTGGCCTGGTTGTCCGTGGATCAGGACGATGACGAGCCAGCGCGCTTTCTTAATCACCTGGTGCAGTCCCTGCGTCGCGCGTGCGCTGCCCAAGGCGGCGCGCTCGGCCTTGCCGGCGATGTTTCGCTGCTGGCGCCGCGCGCCGTGGTGGCCACGCTGATCAACGAGCTTGCCGAAGTCGACGACGAGCTGTTTCTGTTCGTGGACGACTATCAGTGGATCGGTACCGATGCCATTCATGACGCCGTGGCGTTGCTGCTATCGCACGCGCCGTCGAATTTCCATCTCGTGCTGGGCACGCGCGAGGACCCGCCGTTGCCGCTGGCACGGCTGCGGGCCAGCAATGCGCTGCTCGAAATCGATGCAACGATGCTGCGCTTCAGTTTCGACGAGACGCAGCACTTCGTGGAGCGCGAATGCGAAGGCGACCTCCCCCAGGCGTCCGTCAGCGCACTGCATGCCTCCACCGAGGGCTGGGCGGCCGCGCTGCGTCTGTCCGCGTCGATGCTCGTGCGCGGCCAGTCCGGCGCATCGGCGGCGCCATCCGGCACGGCGCGTCCGATCGCGGCGTATCTCGAAGAAATGCTCGCTTGCCAGGCGCCCGAACTGGTCGATTTCATGTTGCGCACCGCGATACTGGACAGGCTGTGCGCGCCACTGTGCGCGGCCGTCACGGGTATGGCCGACAGTCAGAGCATGCTCGAAGCACTGGCCACGCGCCAGTTACTGCTCGACCCACTGGACGTCGATGGGCGCTGGTTCCGCTATCACCAGTTGCTGCGCGACTATCTTCGTCAGCGGCTTGAAACCTCACCCGCAAGCGATATTGCCGACCTGCATCGGCGCGCGTCGCGCTGGTATGGGGCGGAGGCACTTTGGACCGATGCCGTCCGGCATGCGCTGGAGGCAGGCGATGTAGCCGACGCCGCCGCCATGATCGGCCGCTGTGCAATCGCGCTGGTGCGTAAGGGCGATCTGGTGACGCTGCTCGGCTGGCAGCGGCACTTGCCGCCCGACATCATGCGTGGCCAGATCGACGTGCGGCTGGCGTTGGCACGGGGCATGGCGCTTGCCATGCGCTTTGAAGAGTCGTGCACGATGGTCGAAGCAATCGAGCGGGACGCCGCGCAAGGCAACGCGGCCGACCGGGAGCGCTACCTCTGGGAATGCAGGGCGATCCGTGCCCTGCTGACCGCCCTGCGTGACGATGCCCAGGGCGCGCTGCAACTCGCCGAAGCCTGCCTGGACCAGCCGCTGTCCGACGATCCGTGGACGCTCAACGTGCTCAGCAATGTCGTCCGCTTCGGGCACTGGAAGGCGGGCAATCTTGAGCGCCTGTACGCAACCCCGTGGATTCCGTACTCGCCCGATGAAAACCGGCGCTACCCGCTCTCCTCGGTCTACAGGCTATGCCTGCTGGGCCTGGCGGAATTGCAGCAGATGCGCTTCGATCTGGCCGACCGTCATCTGGTGCAGGCGATGCAGTTTGCGGAGCAGCACGCGGGGCCAGCGTCCACGGCCGCCGCGCTGTGCGCGCCGGCACTTGCGCAGTTGCGTTACGAGCAGGACCGGCTTGAAGAGGCCGAAACGCTGCTGGTGGAACGCATGCCGGTCATCAACGTGGCGGTGCTGCTGGACAGCGTGCTGGTGGCCTACACACTGCTCACCCGCATCGCGGCGGCGCGAGGCCATTTCGAACAGGCTCACGGATGGATCGAGCAGGCGCTGAGCATCGGTCATCAACGCGGCTGGCATCGTCTGGTTGCAGCGGCCCTCTTCGAGCGCATCCGGCTGCTGCTCGCGGAAGGCCGCATCAAGGAGGCGACGGCGTGCGTCGAACAGGTCGATCGGCTGGCAAACGGCGTCGATGCAACCGGATGCGAGTCCTGTGCCAGCGAACTGGACCGCTACCGGACGCTGGGCAACGCCAGCGTCGCGATGTTCGCGGCAAGGCCGGACGAGGCCGTGCAACTACTGGACGCCCTGCTCCGCCGGTTTCCCGTGGGCCGGCCCGACTATCTGGCGCTGCGCGGCCGCACCATGCTGGCACTGGCCTGCCTTGCCGCCGGAGCGCCGACGCGCGCTACCGAGGAATGCGGCAAGGTCCTGGCGGCCATCGAGTCGGCCCGCGCGTATCGCACCATCCTCGACCAGGGGCCGGGCGTCGGGCCATTGCTGGAGCTGGTTCGGCTGGAAACCGCGGCCACGGGTGACAACAAGGAACGCCTGGCCTGCATCGACGAACTGCTGGAACGTTGTGACGAGCGCTACCAGATGCGGCAAAAGGCTTCGTCGGCGTCCGTGCGCGAGGCACTCAGCGCCCGCGAGCGCGGCATTCTGGCGCTGATCGCGGCCGGCCAGTCGAACAAGGAAATCGCACGGACGCTGGGCATCGCGCCTGAAACGGTCAAGACCCATATCAAGAGCATCTTCGTCAAGCTGTCGGTGGAAAAGCGTGCGCAGGCCGTCGCACGCGCACATTCGCTGGGCCTTGTACCTGCCCCTTAGAAGCTGGCGTCTCCCCTTCCCCGCTTACCCTGCCCCACGATCCCCCGACCGGTCCCCTGTTCGGGGGATACGACCTCCCCCGTTGTCTCGCCAAGATGGCATCCAAACAAGGCGCCGTCTGAATCCTTCCCAGGGTGATGACTCCGGCGCAACGCAGACCTTCCCCCGTTCGTCTGCAATTCGCAGGAGACACCACATGCCGCACTCGACGCATGACACCTCACCCACGGCTTATGCCTGTCCGCTGCGGCTCAGGCGCCTGCTGCATACGCCACTCAGCCTGAACCCCGACCAGCGGATCGAATGTCGCGGCACGCACCGGCTGACGTAACGAATACAAGGAGACAACAACATGAGTATTCCGGGTTACAGCATGAACACCCTGGGCGAGTTTGTCGGGCGCGAGCTTGGCGTATCTGACTGGGTCGTCGTCGACCAGGCCCGTATCGATGCCTTTGCCGCGTGCACCGGCGACCGCCAGTGGATTCACGTGGACGTGGAGCGCGCGCGGCGCGAGAGCCCGTTTGGCGGAACCATCGCGCACGGCTACCTGAGCCTGTCGCTGCTGGCATCGCTACAGATGGAGGTGGGCGTGGTGCCACCCGATGCCAGCGCCGGCCTGAATTACGGGCTGGACAAGGTGCGCTTTCTGGCCCCGGTAAAGGCCGGTGCGCGGGTACGAAATCGCGTGACGCTGGCTTCGGTCGAAGACAAGGGTGACGGCCGGGTCATCGCCAGGATGGCAAACACGCTGGAAATCGAGGGTGAAAGCAAGCCGGCGCTGCTGGCGGAATCGCTGGCGATGCTGATGGCGGCGCGCTAGTACGCGCCAGCGATCCAAAGCAAGAGACATAAGGTGTGAGGAGCAGTAGAAAAATGGAAGCAAGCGTTGAAACCCCCGTCCGCGAACTGGCTGTGCCTGAAATGGCGGGCGACCAGTCCGCGCCGAATCGGCCAAAGCTCAACCCGTTCATCGGGCTGCGGCCGTGCGATGTGCTCGACACGGTCCGTCAGGTGGGTGCACAGACCGTGCGCCAGCCGGGCCTGCTGGTGGAGCAAACCGCCGCGCTGACACGCGAGCTGGTGGCCGCGCTGGCGGGCACCGGCGGCGCGATGCCGCAGAAGGGGGACAAGCGCTTCATCGATAGCGCCTGGCAGAGCAACCCGTTCTATCGGATTGCCATGCAGAGCTACCTGTCATGGTGCGATGCGCTGGGCGGCTTTGTTGAGCGTTCCGCGCTGGACGATCGCAGCAAGGAGCGCGCGCAGTTCGTCCTGCAGTTGCTCACTGATGCGCTGGCGCCGACCAATACGCTGATCGGCAATCCGGCCGCGATGCGCAAGATCATCGAATCGGGCGGCACGAGCCTGGTCTCCGGCATCAAGAACGCCGTGATGGATGCCGTGCGCAACCAGGGCATGCCGTCTCAGGTCGATACATCGGCCTTCGAGGTCGGCAAGAACCTCGCCACCTCGGCAGGTGCCGTGGTGTTCCGCAACGAGGTGCTGGAACTGATCCAGTACACGCCGAAGACGGCCAAGGTGCATGGACGCCCTCAACTGATCGTGCCGCCGCAGATCAACAAGTTCTACGTGTTCGACCTGTCGCAGGGCAAGAGCATCGTCGACTTTCTGCTCAAGAACGAACTCCAGGTTTTTGCCGTGAGCTGGCGCAATCCCACCATCGAGCATCGCGATTGGGACATGGACACGTACGTGGCCGCGCTGATCGAAGCCATCCACGCGGTGCGCGAGATCACCGGCAGCGACGACGTGAACCTGCACGGCGCCTGCTCCGGGGCCATGACGATGTCGGCGCTGATGGGCCATCTGGAGGCGCGCGGCGAGCGGCTGGTCAATGCGGCCACGTTGATGGTGGCCGTGCTCGACAGCAGCGCCGAATCGCAGATCGGCCTGTTCGCCACGCCCGAGAGTATCTCGGCGGCCAAGCAGAACAGCATTCTGAAGGGCGTGCTCGAAGGCGAGGAAATGGGCCGCGTGTTCGCGTGGATGCGCCCGAACGATCTGGTCTGGAACTACTGGATCAACAACTACCTGCTGGGCAACGCGCCGCCGGTGTTCGACATCCTCTACTGGAACAACGACACCACGCGCCTGCCGGGCAAGTTCCACGGCCAGTTGCTCGATATCTTCGCCGGCAACGTATTCGCCCGACCGGGTGAGCTGACGGTGCTGGGTACGCCGGTCGACCTGTCGAAGGTGTCGTGCGACAAGTACATCGTCGGCGGCATCACCGATCACATCACACCGTGGAAAGGCGTCTACAACACGGCCCGCATGTTCGGCGGCAAGACGCGCTTTGTGCTGAGTTCGAGCGGACATATCCAGAGCCTGATCAACCCGCCGGGCAATCCGAAGGCGAAGTTCTTCGTGAACGCCGACCCTGCATTGCCGGAAGATCCGGACACCTGGCTGGCCGGCGCCACCACGGAGGCGGACTCCTGGTGGGACAACTGGCGCGTATGGCTGGCAGAGCGCTCCGGCGAACTGCGCGATGCGCCATCGCAGGTGGGTAGCGCGAGCCATCCCGCGCTGTGCGATGCACCGGGTACCTACGTCACGGGCGCGTGATCGTCACTTTCGGGAGTCTCTTTTTTCTACCATCATCACTACCAGCATGAAGACTATGGAAAATACTGCTTCGAAATCGTCAACGACGTCGGCTATCCCAGGCATCCCCACTGCTGCCGGACTGTTCTCCGCATACAACGGCCTGCTGCAGCGCCTTCGCCTGCCCGGCCTGGACGTAAGCGCCATCGGTGAAGCGCGCCGCAAGGACCTCGCTGCCCTCGCCACCGTCAACCTCGCGCTGCTCGACGGCGTACAGGCTTTCGGCCAGAAGCAGGCGGAAAATCGTGCGCGACACGCTGTCCGGCCTGCAGACCCAGCTGTTGCAGCCAGGTAAGAGCGGCGGCACGGCGGCGGCCACCGGCGTAGTGGAACTGACGCAGGGCGCGCTGCAGAAGTCATTGGCCGGCCTGCGCGACCTTGCGGATATCGCACAGAAGACGCAGGCTGATAGCGTTTCCGCCGCCAGCAAGCGCATCGCGGAGAATGTTGAGGAACTGAAGGCGCTGTTCAAGCCCGCGCAGTGATCGCGGATTACCATGCATGCCGGCGGGCGCCTTGCGGGGCGCCGTCGACAAGGACAACCAGATGAATCAGGCAGCATGCCAGACTGAAACTGGCGGCAAACTGGAAATTCGCACCGTTGACCTGGATGGCAGGACGCTGCGGGTCGGCATTCGTCGCGGCAGCAACGCCAGCCCGCCCCTGCTGATGTTCAACGGCATCGGCGCCAACCTCGAACTGGTCGAGCCGCTGGTCGCGGCACTCGATGGCGTGGAAGTGGTCATCTTCGACATTCCCGGCGTAGGCGGTTCGCCCACGCCGGCCATGCCATATCGCTTCTCCACGCTGAGCCTTCTGGCGGACAAACTGCTAACGCACCTCGGCTATACGGGGCCCGTCGACGTGCTCGGTGTCTCGTGGGGCGGTGCACTGGCCCAGGAATTCGCGCACCTGTACCCCCTGCGCTGCCGCCGGCTGATTCTTGCCGCGACGTCGCCCGGTGTGATCATGGTGCCCGCCAAACTTTCGGTGCTGACCAAGATGATCGGGCCGCGCCGCTATTCCGATCCCGCCTATCTGGAAAAGGTTGGCGGAGACCTGTACGGCGGCGCGTACCGCCACGATGCCGGACTACTGCGCGAACACAGCCGCCATATCGAGCCGCCTCGCGGACGCGGCTATGTCTATCAGTTGATGGCTGCCTGGGGCTGGAGCAGCCTGCCCTGGCTGGGCGGCCTACGTCAGCCCACGCTGGTGATGCACGGCAACGACGATCCGATCGTGCCGCTGGCCAACGCCAAGATCCTGGCGGCGCGCATTCGTCAGGCCAAGCTCCACGTGGTCGACGATGGTCACCTGTTCCTTGTCTCGCGCGCGGCGGAGGTGGCGCCAGTCATCGGCAGGTTCTTGCGGCAAGACTTACAGTGAGCCGCGTATGAGCGACCGCGCCGGACTTCCGCAAGCCACGTCGGAGACGTCCGACGCCCTGCGCGGAGACCGCGCGCTACGCCGCATGCGCAACACGGCAACCGGCGTCCTGCTTGCCATGCTGGTGCTTCTGGTGGCGAGCGCACTGGGTCAGGCCGACTATCCGTGGCTGGCGTGGGTACGCGCCTTTGCCGAAGCCGGGACGGTCGGCGCCGTGGCCGACTGGTATGCGGTGGTCGCACTGTTCCGCCATCCGTTTGGCGTCCCGGTGCCGCATACCGCGATCATCCCGCGCAATCAGCAGCGCATCGCGGAAAGTCTGGGCGGTTTCATCGAGCGCAATTTCCTTGTGCCAGAACTGATCGTCAGCCGGCTGCGCACGCACAATACCGCGCACGCTGTGGCCGAATGGCTGGTGCGGCCGGGCAACAGCCGCGTGCTGGCCGATCCCGTCGTGGACGCGCTGCCCGCGCTGCTGCAGGTCTTCGACGATGACGAGGTCGTGCGGCTGATCCAGCGCGGCGCCCTGCCCGGCCTGCGCGCGCTCGATGTCTCCGGTCTGGCTGGCCATCTCTTGCAGATCCTCACTGAAAGCCAGCGGCACCAGCCCTTGCTGGAGCGCGCGCTGACCGCGCTGGAGCAATGGCTGGAGGCCAATGCCGGCCTGCTGCAGGCCAAGTTCAGCGAAGCGTCGCGCTACACGCCGGTGCGGCTCGATACATACATCGTCAGCAAGTTCGTTGAAGGTATGGTCGCGCTGCTTCACGAAGTGCGCACTGAACCGGACCATCCGTTGCGGCAGCAACTCGATGAAAGCATCCAGGCCCTGATCGTCCAATTGCGCACGTCGGCGCGCTACCGGCGCATCGGCCACCTCTGGATGCGCGACTTCCTGCGCCACCTGGAGCGCGAAGACAGCTACCGTGCGCTATGGCATCGTCTGCGCGAATGGATCGCTGCCGACGCCGCGCGCGACGATTCGCTGGCGCGCACCATGCTCGCCGATCTGCTTGCGTCGCTGGGCGCCAGCGTGCGCGACGACCCCGTCCTGCAGGACAAACTCAATGCATGGCGGGTGCAATGCGTCCAGATGACCGTGAGCCGCTATCGGCATCTGGTGCCCTTGCTGATTACGGAAGTCGTCAAGGGATGGGACCCCGACGAAATCAGCCGGAAAATCGAGCTGGAAATCGGCAGCGACCTGCAATACATCCGCGTCAACGGCACGCTGGTGGGCGGCACCGTCGGCGTGTTGTTGCACGCTGCAATGCTGCTGATCGCGCCGTGATTTCAGCGGGCGGATAGCGCCGATTCCGCTGCAGCGCGTCATGGCCGTGACGCGCCGCAACGCGCGCAAACCGGGGTGCCGGGCATCCGGGTAAGTCCCATACCGCATATTGGTAATACCACTTTACCTGTCCGATACCCTGACCTAGACTCCGTTCAACTCGGCATGCGTGCGGCGCGGCAGTGTGTTCGCGGGCATCCGGATCTGCACCCCCTACAAGAAGCAGAACGCAGGAGACCCGAGTGAAGGACGACGACGATCAGTCCGGCGCGCCAAAGCGGCGCAGCCAGGCATGGTTTGGCCGCCTCGACCGCGATGGTTTCATCTATCGCTCGTGGCTGAAGAATCGCGGCATTCCGCACGACCAGTTCGATGGCCGGCCGGTCATCGGCATCTGCAATACCTATTCGGAACTCACCCCCTGTAACTCGCATTTCCGCACGCTGGCAGACCAGGTCAAGACGGGCGTGTGGGAGGCCGGCGGCTTTCCGCTCGAATTCCCCGTGATGTCCCTGGGCGAAACGATGCTGCGCCCCACCGCCATGCTGTTTCGCAATCTGGCCAGCATGGACGTGGAGGAATCGATCCGGGGCAATCCCATCGACGGCGTGGTGTTGCTGATGGGCTGCGACAAGACCACTCCGGCGTTGATGATGGGCGCGGCATCGGTCGACCTGCCGACCATCGGCATTTCCGGCGGGCCAATGCTGAGCGGGAAATTCCGTGGGCAGGAGCTTGGCTCCGGCACCGACGTCTGGAAGATGTCGGAGGAAGTGCGCGCCGGACATATGTCGCAGGAAGACTTCTTCGAGGCCGAAGGCTGCATGCACCGCTCGCACGGCCATTGCATGACGATGGGCACGGCTTCCACGATGGCCTGCATGGTCGAGTCGCTGGGGATGGCCCTGCCCGGCAACGCCGCGATTCCGGCCGTGGACGGCCGCCGCAACATCCTGGCCCGCGCCTCGGGCCGGCGCATCGTCCAGATGGTGAAGGACAACCTCATCATGTCGAAGGTGCTGACGCGGCAGGCCTTTGAGAACGCCATCAAGGTCAATGCGGCGATTGGCGGTTCCACCAACGCCGTGATCCACCTGCTGGCCATCGCCGGACGCATTGGCGTGGAGCTGAACCTCGACGACTGGGATGCGCTGGGCCACGCCCTGCCCTGTCTGCTCGATCTGCAGCCATCGGGCCGCCACCTGATGGAGGATTTCTATTACGCGGGCGGCCTGCCCGCCGTGATCCGCGAACTTGGCCCGCTGCTGCACCGCGACGCATTGACGGTCAACGGCAAGACGCTCTGGGACAACTGCAAGGACGCGCCAAACTGGAACCGCGAAGTCATTCACGCTTTTGACGAGCCGTTCAAGCCCCATGCAGGTATCGCGGTGCTGCGCGGCAACCTGTGCCCCGATGGCGCCGTCATCAAGCCATCGGCGGCCACGCCATCGCTGCTCCGGCACACGGGGCGCGCGGTGGTGTTCGAAAACAGCGAGCACATGCATGAACGGATCGAGGACGAATCGCTCGACGTCGACGAATCGTGCGTGCTGGTGCTGAAGAACTGCGGCCCACGCGGTTATCCGGGCATGGCCGAGGCCGGCAACATGCCGCTGCCGCCCAAGGTCCTGCGCAAGGGCATTACCGATATGGTGCGCATCTCGGACGCCCGCATGAGCGGCACGGCTTACGGCACCGTGGTCTTGCACGTGGCGCCTGAAGCCGCCGCGGGCGGGCCGCTGGCGCTGGTGCGGGACGGCGACATGGTCGAGCTCGATGTGGAGGCGCGCAAGCTGCATCTGCACGTCAGCGACGAGGAACTGGCGCGCCGCCGTGCCGCGTGGCAACCGCCCGAACCGCCGATGGAGCGCGGCTGGACGCGGCTCTATTTCGATCATGTGCAGCAGGCCAACCGTGGCGCCGACCTGGACTTCCTGGTTGGCAAGAGCGGTTCCGCCGTGCCGAAAGACAACCACTAGCAGAACCGGGGCTACACCGCCGTTCGCGGCGGTGCCGCACGACACAGGAGACGCGACGCATGGCATCGGTACAGATCCGCGATGTGCAGAAGTCCTTTGGCGGGACGCATGTGATACGGGGTGTCAGCATCGACATTCCCGACGGCGAGTTCACGGTGCTGGTGGGTCCGTCGGGCTGTGGCAAGTCCACGCTGCTGCGCATGCTGGCCGGCCTGGAAGAAATCAGCGACGGAGAGATCTCCATCGGCGACCGCGTGGTCAACCGGCTGCCGCCCAAAGAGCGCGACATCGCAATGGTGTTCCAGAACTACGCGCTCTATCCGCACATGTCCGTCTACGACAACATGGCGTTCTCGCTGAAGCTCGCGGGCGTGCCAAAGGAGACGATCAAGGCAAAGGTGGACAAGGCATCGAGCATCCTGGGCCTGGGCCAGTTGCTCGACCGTTTTCCGCGCCAGCTCTCCGGCGGCCAGCGCCAGCGTGTGGCGATGGGACGTGCCATCGTGCGCGATCCGCAGGTGTTCCTGTTCGATGAGCCGCTGTCCAATCTCGACGCCAAGCTGCGCGTGCAGATGCGCGCCGAGATCAAGGAGCTGCACCAGCGGCTGCGCACCACATCGGTCTACGTCACGCACGACCAGATCGAAGCCATGACGATGGCCGACCAGATCGTGGTGATGCGCGATGGCCGCGTGGAACAACGCGGCCGTCCGCTGGCGCTTTACGATCATCCCGACAATCTCTTCGTGGCCGGCTTTATCGGGTCTCCGGCGATGAACTTCATTCCCGGCGTGTTGCGCCGCCAGAACGGCACGGCCAAGGTGGAGTTTGCCGACGGCACGCTGCTGGCGGCCCCGGTGCGCCTGCAGGATGGGGCCGGCACGGACGGCCAGCGGGTGATCTACGGCGTGCGCCCCGAGCATCTGGCATATGGCGAACCGGGCCAGGGCTTTCCGACGACGGTATCGGTGGTGGAGCCTACCGGTGCCAATACCGAGGTGTACTCGCGTTTCGGTGAGACCGATTTCATCACGGTATTCCGCGAACGACACGACTTTGCTGCTGGCCAGGCGCTGCATCTGGTGCCCGACCATCACCACACGCACCTGTTCGACGCCGAATCGGGACAGGCCCTGCCCCGCCAGACAGCGCGGCAATAACAACCCTTGGCATGACCCTGGAGGAGACACAGCGATGAGCCATTCCGGAAACTTCACAAGACGCGATTTCCTGGTATCGACGGCGGCCGTGGCTGCCACCAGCGCGCTGGGCACCAATGCGTACGCCGCCACGCAGCTGCAGTACAAGCCAGAGGCCGGTGCCAAGCTGCGCGTGCTGCGCTGGAAGCGCTTCGTGCAGGGCGACGAAGACCTGTGGAACGCCAACGCAAAGAAATTCAGCGAACTGACCGGCGTGGAAGTCCGCGTCGACAACGAAGGATGGGAAGACGTGCGGCCCAAGGCCGCCGTGGCGGCCAGCGTCGGCACCGGGCCGGACATCGTGCTGGGCTGGTTCGACGATCCGCAGCAGTATCCCGACAAGCTCGTGGACGTGACCGATGTAGCCACCTATCTGGGCAACAAGCATGGCGGCTGGTATGACGTCTGCAAGAAATACGGCATGCACAACGGCAAGTGGATTGCCGTGCCGCTGGGCGTGGTGGGCAACGCGCTGGTCTACCGCGAAAGCCACGTCAAGGCCGCCGGCTTCGACACCATCCCCAAGGACACCGCCGGTTTTCTGAAGCTGTGCCAGGCACTGAAGGCGAAAGGCACGCCCGCTGGCTTTGCGCTCGGCAAGGCCGTGGGCGACGGCAACAACTGGGCGCACTGGCTGCTCTGGTCGCACGGCGGCATGCTCGTGGACAGCAAGGGCAAGGTCGTGGTCAATTCACCGGAGACCTGGGCCGCGCTCGAATACGCCAAGCAGCTTTATCCGACATTCGTGCCGGGCACGCTGTCGTGGCAGGACCCGTCCAATAACAAGGCGTTCCTCGATGGCCAGGTCAGCCTGACGGCCAACGGCATCTCGGTCTACTACGCGGCCAAGAATTCGAAGGAGCCCAAGCTGCAGGAAATGGCGAAGGACATCCAGCACGCGCACTTCCCGATCGGCAAGAGCGGCAAGCCGACCGAGCTCATGCAGATCACGCAGATGATGATCTTCAAGTACTGCAAGTATCCCAATGCCGCCAAGGCGTTCCTGCAGTTCATGATGGAGCCGGAACAGTACAACCCGTGGATGGAGGCGGCCATTGGCTACGTGAGCCAGCCTCTCAAGGAATACGAGTCCAACCCGATCTGGACGGCCGATCCCAAGCACACGGTGTACCGCGATGCGGCAACGCTGATGCTCGACAACGGCCACGCGGGTCCGCTGGGCACCGCGTCGGCGGCGGCAATGGCCGACTACATCGTGCTGGACATGGTGGCCGAGGCAGCCAGTGGCTCGAAGACGCCGAAGGAAGCGGCGGCCCGCGCGGCCCAGCGCGCCGAGCGCTACTACAAGGCCTGACGCCATGCAGAAAACCGCTGCGACGCCGTCTGCTTCGCAGCGGCCGCCTGCCCAGCCGGCAAGGAGATCCATGCTGTCCCGCCTGTCCAACAACCGTCATGCGCTGGGCGTGCTGTTCATGCTGCCCACGGCGCTGTTGCTGCTGGTCTTTCTGACCTATCCGCTCGGGCTCGGTGTCTGGCTGGGCTTTACGGATACCAAGATCGGGCGCCCTGGCGGGTGGATCGGGCTGGACAACTTCAGCTACCTTGCCGGCGACTCCGTGACGCAGCTTGCGCTCTTCAACACGATCTTCTATACGCTGGTCGCCAGCGTGCTGAAGTTCGCGCTGGGGCTATGGCTGGCGCTGCTGCTGAACCGGAACCTGCCGTTCAAATCGTTCTTCCGTGCCGTGGTGCTGTTGCCGTGGATCGTACCCACCGCGCTGTCCGCGCTGGCCTTCTGGTGGATCTATGACGCACAGTTCTCGGTGATCAGCTGGACGCTCGTGAAACTTGGGCTGATCGACCGCTATATCGACTTCCTGGGCGACCCCTGGCTGGCACGCTTTTCCACGATTGCCGCCAACGTCTGGCGCGGCATTCCGTTCGTGGCGATCTCGCTGCTGGCCGGACTGCAGACGATTTCGCCCACGCTGTACGAAGCGGCGTCAATCGACGGCGTGACTCCCTGGCAGCAATTCCGGTATGTCACCCTGCCGCTGCTGACGCCGATCATCGCCGTGGTGATGACCTTCTCGGTACTGTTCACGTTCACCGATTTCCAGCTCATCTACGTGCTGACGCGCGGCGGCCCGCTCAATGCCACGCACCTGATGGCTACCCTGTCGTTCCAGCGCGCCATTCCTGGCGGATCCCTGGGCGAAGGCGCGGCGCTGGCCACGATGATGGTGCCATTCCTGCTGGCGGCCATCCTTTTCTCGTACTTCGGGCTGCAGCGGCGTGCCTGGCAACAGGGAGGCGACAAATGAAGGCCGCGGAAAACGAATCGCAAGGCATGGAGTATCTGCAGTCGGTGCCGCGGCGCTGGGTGACGCTTTATATCCCGATGGGCGTATTCCTGTTCGTGCTGCTGTTCCCGTTCTACTGGATGGGGATCACGGCATTCAAGCCCGATGGCGAACTGCTGATGCAGAGCGCCAACCCGTTCTTCGTCATGGCGCCGACGCTGGCCCACTTCAAGAAGCTGCTGTTCAACACGCCCTACCCGTCCTGGCTGCTCAATACCGTGATCGTCTCGACGGTGTCCACCTTCGCCTCGCTGGCGGCGAGCGTGCTGGCGGCCTACGCCATCGAGCGCCTGCGCTTCCAGGGTGCCAAGCAGACCGGGCTGGCCATCTTTCTGGCCTACCTGATTCCGCCTTCGATCCTGTTCATTCCGCTGGCCTCGATCGTGTTCCAGCTCGGCCTGTTCGATACGCGCTGGGCGCTGATCCTGACCTATCCGACGTTCCTGATTCCGTTCTGCACATGGCTGTTGATGGGGTACTTCCGCTCGATTCCGTATGAGCTGGAGGAATGCGCGCTGATCGACGGTGCCACGCGCTGGGAAATCCTGGTCAAGATCATCCTGCCCCTGGCGGTGCCCGGCCTGATTTCGGCCGGCATCTTCGCGTTCACCCTGTCGTGGAACGAGTTTATCTACGCGCTGACCTTTATCTCGTCGTCCGAGGTGAAGACCGTGCCCGTGGGCATCGTCACGGAACTGGTCGAAGGCGATGTCTACCATTGGGGCGCGCTGATGGCCGGTGCGCTGCTCGGTTCGCTGCCGGTGGCGGTGGTGTACTCGTTCTTCGTCGAGTACTACGTGTCAGGTATGACCGGCGCGGTCAAGGAGTAAGCGCCTATGGCGCGTATGGCGCGTGCAGCGGCAGCGGGGGAAACCCAATAGACACCTACCGGTCATCGGCGGACAATCGGCGTGCCTTCGTTCCTGATGCCGACCCTCGTGACCACCCCGCCGCTGCGCCCTTCCCGCCTGCATTTCGATCTCACTACCGTCCAGCTTTTCATTGCCGTGGCGGAACTCGGCAGCATCACGCGCGGCGCCGAACGGCTTCATCTGGCCGCCGCCGTGGCATCGCGCCGCGTGCTGGAACTGGAAGCGCAGCTTGGCGTGGCGCTGTTCGAACGGTTGCCGCATGGCATGGCGCTGACCGAAGCCGGGCGCGCGCTGCTGGCCCATGCGCGCGGCATCACCCATACGGTACAGCGCATGCAGGACGATGCCGCGTCGTTCGTTGGCGGAGACCTTGGCGTGGTCCGCGTGGCGGCGCCCAAATCCGCGGTCATCCAGTTCCTGCCATTCGATATCCAGCGTTGCGCCACGGTCTGCCCCGGCGTGCGCGTGGACCTGCAGGAAATGAACAGCCAGGAAGTTCAGCAGGCGTTGCGGCGTGGCACCGTCGATATCGGCATCTATGAGGGCAGCCTCGGCATGGTGGACCTGCCGACCGAACCCTATCGCAGCGACCGGCTCGAACTCGTCGTCGCCAGGGGCCATCCGCTGGCGCGGCGCCGCAAGATCGTACTTGCCGATATTCTCGACTGCGACCTGATCACGCTGGGCGAAAGCTCGGCGATCTCGATCATGCTCGACCGGCTGGCCGAGGAAGCGGGCCGCGTGCCGCGCATGCGCATGCGTGTGGGCGGCTTCGACAGCATCGCCGCGCTGGTGGCGCAAAGCCTGGGCGTGGGCGTTATGCCGGAAGCCATTGCCGCCGAAATTGCCGGTGGCAGCCGCTATGTGCGCCTGCCCATTGCCGAGCCTTGGGCCGAGCGGCAGTTCGTGCTTTGCCACCGCACCGCGGATGCGCTGTCGTCGGCCGCCATGAGCGTGCTGGCGGTGCTTGCGCAAAACGCGAAACCAGAATCCCCCAAATAGCGATAGCCCGCGCCGCACGCCTTCCGCATCATGGGACCCATAACGATTCCTATGACGGAGACATCTCATGCAGCGCAGACAGTTCATTCTCGGGGCCGCGGCCGGTCTGGCCATCCCTAGCCTGACGCTCCCCGGCCTGGTCCGCGCCGCCGACATGCCCGGCCCGGTGCGCATCGTGGTGGGATTCGCGCCCGGTGGCGGTACCGATGTGCTGGCGCGCGTGATCGGGCAAAAGCTCGGGATGATGTGGAATACCAGCGTCGTCGTGGAAAACAAGCCGGGCGCCACGGGCGCCATCGCCGCGGCCTTTGTTGCCAAGCAGCCGGCCGATGGCACCACGCTGCTGATGGCGCACGTCAACAGCCACGCCATCGCCCCGGCGCTGCTCGACGTCAAATACGACCCCACCACCGATTTCACGCCGATCTCGATGGTTGGGGTTACCCCTAACATGCTGACCTGCCGCCCCGAGCAGAAGGTGCGCACCGTGGGGTCCCCTTGATTTCCGTGCAATTTACCGGGGTAGCCACCCCTAGCATCCACGCGGGTTTCCGGACGATGACTGCCTGAAATCCCAGTCAAATCAGTCACCTACTGACTGGCGCCTTTGCGCCTGATTCCGGAACGCTGGCCGCCCCAAAAGCGATGCACGAACAGCCACAAACCGCTGTTACCACGATGGGCCCGGTCGACTGTGCGTAGACGCTTTGATTGGTGTTCGGTGTTCGCCAGAATCTCAACAAACAAGTACATCTTGGCCGTCGGGCATTCGGCGATGGCCGGAATCGGCCCGAAGAATCAGCCTCACTCTGGCTTAACTACGCGGGTTTCCATGTAGTGGCTCCCCGTCTCGAAGCAAATCCGTAGCGCTCCTATCTCGTGCATACGCCAGCACCGGTCCCGAAAATCCCCGTACCACTCCATTCTGATCCAAGGCGCAGAAGCCCTGCCGCAGAAGGTCGGCCAGAATCACCGGCGGATTGAATCCGGGCACCCAACTGTCGAGCGTGATTTCGTCGTCACCCTGGAATTCCGGCGTGCCCAGTCAGAGGCGCACAAGGGGCGGACAGTCGATCAGTGCCTGGTCGCGTGGAATGAGTAACGCGCGATTGCCGCAGCGCAGGAGAACGATGAGCAAGTTGGACTCGAGATCGAGGTGGGCAATCGCCGGCCGGAAGGCAGGAAAAAGGCCCGCCACCAGTCAGAGAAGGCGGCGGGTCGCCCTAAAGCGCGCCACCAGGGTGGGCGCCTAGATTCAGCATAGAGCACAGATGCCCCTGCGGCGGCAATTTTCGGCAGCGCAAACGGCTGAGGTGCGAGGCATGTCATTCCACCATTTGGGCGGGTATGCGTCGTCCGCGCATCGCCAAAAAATGGTGTGACGGGAATTCCCGCTTCAGATTGGATTGCGCGCCAACCTGCGCGAAACAAACAGTCATCAGATAGATTGTTCGCCGGCTTGCAGAGGTAGATCGGCTTCGCTGGCGAGGGTCGCCCACTGATCCAGTTTCGCCAGGGCCATCAACATTGCCTCCGAACTCTGCGGATGCGGTTTGCCGGCACGAAACACGGCCTGTACTGTGCCGACCATCGTGTGGTGACGCGCCAAGACAAAGCCCTGGTGCAGGCCGCCGCTGGTCAATTGCGTATAGGCCCGGAAGTCGTGGTAGCCCACCCTTCTGAAGAGATCCTGCCCCGGTTCGATCACGGCAGTCCAGGCGCCACTCCGGAATCAGTGGAGCGTGCCCGAGTCGTTGCGGACCAAGGGGATCGTCAGATACCGCCGGTAGGCATACTCCAGATCCGCGTCAGCATCTGCACGCGCTTCCAGCGGCGTGCCGTGGCACTTTGGGCAGTCATATCGCCACTGGCCCGCTTCGGTATCAAATGTCAGAAATCCGCGATATCGACCGGCGACCAGTTCCTCCACCGCCGTCACGATGGTGACGTCCCCACGAAAATATGTCGCCATGATGAACTTCCCGGAAATACCCCTTAGCGAGTGTAGCAACGCGGGATCGCCATGCAACCCTATCGCGTTGATTTCGATCACGTCGCAGTCGCGCGTAGGCACCTGACAATGGTCCGACCCTCGCTCGATTAACGCTGCCTTACGGTCCTGTGCGGCTGACGTGGTATGTGCACAAGTGTCCCGCAGGAATCCCTGTGTCTACGCCATCGTCGCCGGCGATCACAGCAATCGCGCAACTCAATCTTGCCAGACGCGTGGAAGAGACTGAACAGCCACTACGGCAGCGCGCGGGTCGTTAGGAGGAACTGGCAGTGCAGTGGTGGGCTCCGCCCCACGTCGCCTTGCGTCTCAGCCTTCTTGCCGCTAATCTCGGCGGTCCGTCTACCGCTTGGGAGAAAGCGCGATGGATCACTGGCAACTGGCGTATCTCGGCATGCGACAGATGCCGCGCGAGCTCAGCGAGTTCGAGCTCGCCACTTTCTTCACTTTCTCTCCCAAGGAGCGCGCCCTGAT